>NZ_JBIDBG010000006.1:0-411781 GCF_043202855.1 Micromonospora sp. NPDC048063
GAACGGGAAGATCCACTCCGGGCGGGCTGCCGAGATCACCTGCACCCCACCATGATCCACGATGGACGCGAGACCCAGTTACGAGACGTCCCTTAACCCCACCCCCCTCCCTCCCACCCTCCCGCCCACCCCCGGGAATCTCCCCGTTGATCATGAAGTTATTGGCGCCGATTCCGGCATTTCGCACCAATAACTTCATGATCAACCACGCTGGGCCGGGGGGTGGGGGGCCGGGGGTGGGGGTGGGGGTGGGGGGGTTAGTGGACGGCGGGGGTGATTGTGAGGGTGGCCGTCGTCGTGTCGAGGGTGGCGTCGGTGCCGACCGGGACGGTGAGCTGGCCGACGCCGTGGCCGACGGGCAGGCCGCCGAGGACCGGGACGCCGAGGTCGCCGAGGCGCTCGGAGAGCACGTCGGCGACGCTGGTCGACCAGCCGTCCGCGCAGCCGGTGAACTGACCGACCGCCACCCCGGCCAGCCCGTCCAGCGCGCCGGCCCGGCGGAGCTGGGTGAGCATCCGGTCCACCTTGTACGGCGGCTCCTGCACGTCCTCGACCAACAGGACCGCCCCGGTCAGGTCCGGCATGTCCGGGGTGCCCAGCGACGCCACAATCAGGCAGAGGTTGCCGCCCAGCAGCGGGCCCCTGGCCCGCCCGGGCACCCGCACCGGGAACGTCTCCTCCTCGGCGACGGCCGGCACCGTCACCGGCTCGGTGGTCATCAGGGCGGCGTGCAGCGACTCGGCCGAACGCAGCGGGGTGCGCTCGTCCAGCCAGGCCGCCCCGGGGCCGTGCACGCCGGCCAGCCGGGCGCCCCGCCACAGCGCGAGCTGCAGCGCGGTGATGTCCGAGAACCCGGCGACCACCTTCGGGTCCCGACGTACGGCGGCCATGTCGATCGCGTCGACGATCCGCTGCGCGCCGTACCCGCCCCGCGTGCAGATCACCCCGCGCACCTCGGGGTCGGCGAACGCCGCGTTCAGGTCGGCGGCGCGCAGCTCGTCCGCGCCGGCCAGGTAACCCTGCCGGGCGTACGCGTTCGGCGCCAGCACCGGCCGCAGCCCCCAGCCGGTGAGCAGCTCGATGCCCCGGGCCACCCGCTCGGGCCGGGTCGGCCCCGACGGCGACACCAGCATCACCGTGTCGCCGGGGCGCAGCACCGGCGGTCGTACGGCGGTGGGAGTCGTGCTGGCATGGTCGGCCACAGCGGCAGAGCCTAGTCGCGGCGGGGCACGGTCCACGTACGGGTCGGCTCACTCCGCCGAGCGTGGGACGGCTGGTCCGGTCGGCCGTCGGGGCCGCCGCCGCGCCGGCGGAGGCGTTCGGGGCCCGCCCGAGTCACCGGCTAGCCTCGACGTCGTGGCTACCGCTTTGGTGATCGAGAACGACCCGACCGACGACGTCCGCCGGCTCGGCGAGTGGCTGACCGAGGCGGGTCTCGACCTGTGGGTGGTACGCGCGCACGCCGGCGACCAGCTCCCCGCCGACCTGGAGGGATACTCCGCGCTGGTGGTGTTGGGCGGCGAGCAGCAGGCGTATCCGCTGCCCGATGGCGCACCCGGCGCGCCCTGGTTCCCCGCCGTCGAGGGGCTGCTCCGCAAGGCCGTCCGGCACCGGGTGCCCACCCTCGGTATCTGCCTGGGCGCGCAGCTGCTGGCCACCGCCCACGCCGGCGAGGTCGCGCGCAGCGCGTCCGGGCCGGAGGTCGGGCCCGGCGTGGTCGGCAAGCGGGACGCCGCCGACGCCGACCCGCTGTTCCGCTACGTCCCGCTGATCCCCGACGTGCTCCAGTGGCACTCCGACGAGATCACCGAGCTGCCCCGGGGCGCCACCCTGCTGGCCGCCTCCACCCGCTACCCGCACCAGGCGTTCCGCCTCGGTGACCGGGCCTGGGGGTTGCAGTTCCACATCGAGTGCGACACCGCGATGATCGCCGACTGGGCCGCCGACTCGACGCTGCTGGCCGAGCTGGGCTACGACCCGGACCTGGTGGTGGCGGCCTGCCACGCGGTGATGGTCGACGTCGAGGAGGTCTGGCAGCCGTTCGCCGCCCGGTTCGCCGCGCTGGCCCTCGGCGAGCTGGGCGACGACCCGTCCCGCCGCAGCCTGCCGCTGCTCGGGCAGTGATGAGCCGGCCGACCAGCGCCGCGGGACGGCTCGCCCGCTACGGGTTCGGCATCGTCGGCGGCGACGGCGCCACCCGCGCCGCCGACCTGCTCGGCCCCGACGGGCTGGGCCTGTGGCGGCCGGACGTGCAGGAGCCGACCGACGACCGTGCGGCGGAGTTGCTCGCCGCGCTCTCCCGGGCCGCCGACCCGGACCTGGCGCTGCGCCAGCTGCACCGCATCGTCGAGGCCGAGCGCCGGGCCGCCAGTCCGGCAGCCGCCGGTTCGGCGCTGCTGGAGGCGCTCGCGCACGACCCGGGGCTGCGCCACCGGCTGATCGCCGTCCTCGGTGCCTCCTCGGCGCTGGGCGACCACCTGGTCGCCAACCCCGACCAGTGGGCGGCCCTGCGCACCGCCCCGGACGGGCTCGCGCCGACCGCCGAGGGCCGGCTCGACCTGTCCGGCGTCGGGCAGCCGGTCGCGGTGCTGCGCAGGGCGTACCGGCTGGCGCTGCTGCGGATCGCGGCGGCCGACCTGACCGACGGCCGGGGCCTGGAGCAGACCATGGCCGCGCTCTCCGCGCTGGCCGACGCGACCCTCGCGGCGGCGTACGAGATCGCCGTCGGCGAGCTGCCGGAGGGCACCCCCCGGCCCCGGCTCGCCGTCGTGGCGATGGGCAAGTGCGGCGGCGACGAGCTGAACTACGTCTCCGACGTCGACGTGATCTTCGTGGCCGCGCAGGACGACGACCTTGCCGCGGCCACCACGGTCGCCACCCGGCTGATCCACGTCTGCGGGCTGGTCGCCTGGCCGGTCGACGCCGCCCTGCGGCCGGAGGGCAACCGTGGCCCGCTCGTGCGGACCCTGGCCAGCCACCTCGCCTACTACCGGCGCTGGGCGCGGACGTGGGAGTTCCAGGCGCTGCTCAAGGCCCGGCCGGCGGCCGGCGACCTGACGCTGGGCCGGGAGTGGATCGACCAGCTCGCCCCGCTGGTGTGGCGCGCCGCCGAGCGCCCCGAGGCGGTCGAGGACGTCCGCGCCATGCGGCGGAAGATCATCGACAACATCCCGCCGAAGGAACTGGAGCGCGAGATCAAGCGCGGCCCCGGCGGGCTGCGCGACATCGAGTTCGCCGTCCAGTTGCTGCAACTGGTGCACGGCCGGGGCGACGAGTCGCTGCGGGTGCCCGGCACCGTCCCGGCGCTGCGCGCGCTCGTCGCCGGCGGCTACGTCGGCCGGGCCGACGGGGAGGCGCTGCTGGGCGGCTACCGCTTCCTGCGCGGCGTCGAGCACCGCCTTCAGCTCCAGGGGCTGCGCCGCACCCACACCGTGCCGACGGAGCCGGCCGCGCTGCGCTGGCTGGCCGCCGCGCTGGGCTACGCGGCCACGCCGGGCCGCAGCGCCGTCGAGGAGTTCCGCGCCGAGTGGGTCACCCACGCCACCGAGGTACGCCGGCTGCACGCCAAGCTGCTCTACCGGCCGCTGCTGGAGTCGGTGGCCCGGGTGCCGGCCGACGGGCTGCGGCTGACCCCGGAGGCTGCCCGGCACCGGCTGGAGATCCTCGGCTTCGCCGACCCGGCCGGGGCGCTGCGGCACCTCCAGGCGCTCACCGGCGGGGTGAGCCGCACGGCGGCCATCCAGCGCACCCTGCTGCCGGTGCTGCTCAGCGAGTTCGCTGACGCCCCCGAGCCGGACCGCGGCCTGCTCAACTACCGGCAGGTCTCCGACAAGCTCGGCAGCACGCCCTGGTACCTGCGCCTGCTGCGCGACTCCGGGCCGGTGGCCCGCCGGCTGGCCCGGGTGCTCTCCTCCTCCCGGTACGCCGCCGACCTGCTGGCCCGCGAGCCGGAGGCGCTGCGGATGCTGGCCGAGGAGAGCGAGCTGACCCCCCGGCCGAGGGGGGTGCTCTGCGAGGGCTTCGCCGCCGCGGCGGCCCGGCACGCCGACCCCGTCGAGGCCACCCGGGCCATCCGCGCGCTGCGCCGCCGGGAGCTGGTCCGCGTCGCTTGCGCCGACCTGTTGAGCCGGGCCGGCTCGTTGGCCCCGTCGCCGCCCCGGCCCGACGGCGGGCGGGCCGCGCTCGGCCTCGCCGACGTCACCGCCGTGGGTACCGCGCTCGCCGACGTCACCGACGCCACCCTGGCCGCGGCGCTGCGGGCCGCCCGGGCGGCCCAGCCGCCCATGCCGGGGCTGCGTTTCGCCGTGATCGGCATGGGCCGCCTGGGCGGGTACGAGTCGAACTACCTCTCCGACGCCGACGTGCTCTTCGTCTACGATCCCCCGGCCGGCGGGAACGCGGCCGGCACGGCGAGCGCCGCCGCCCACGCGATCGCCGAGGAACTGCGCCGGCTGCTCGGCATGCCCGCGCCCGACCCGCCGCTGGGCGTGGACGCCGACCTGCGCCCGGAGGGCCGGCAGGGCCCGCTGGTGCGCAGCCTCGCCGCGTACGCGCAGTACTACGCCCGCTGGTCGAAGGTGTGGGAGGCGCAGGCGCTGCTGCGCGCCCGGTTCGTCTGCGGCGACGCCGACCTCGGCGCGGAGTTCGAGGCGATGGTCGACCCGGTCCGCTACCCGGCCGACGGGCTGACCCGCGAGCAGGTGGTGGAGATCCGGCGGATCAAGGCGCGGGTGGAGCACGAGCGGCTGCCCCGGGGCGCCGACCCGGCCACCCACACCAAGCTCGGGCGGGGCGGCCTCGCCGACGTCGAGTGGGCGGTGCAGCTGCTCCAGCTCCGGCACGCCGGGACGGTCCCGGAGCTGCGCGGCACGCGTACGCTCGACGCCCTCGCGGCGGCCCGGGACGCGGGCCTGGTCGACCCGACGGACGCCACCGAGATGGCGGCCGGCTGGACCCTGGCCGCGCAGGTCCGCAACGCGCTGATGCTGGTGCGCGGCCGGGCCGGTGACCAGCTGCCCCGGCACGGCGTCGAGCTGGCCGGGGTGGTCCGGCTACTCGGCCGGGACGATCCCGGCGAGTTCCTCGACGAGTACCTGCGCACCGGCCGCCGTTCCCGCGCGGCGATGGAACGGGTCCTCGACGCCTGAGCCGGCCGGGCCCGGCAGGCTGATCGAGTCCGTGCCGGCCGGCAGCGGCCCGGCCGGGGTGCTCCGGCCGCCGCCGAAGCTACCGCGTGCGGCGGACCAGCACCACGTTGTCGACCAGAGTCCCGGTCTCGCCGTCCGGGCCGGTGGCCTGGCGGCGGGACGCGTCGAGCCGTTCGGTGTGCCACCGGTCGGGGTCGAGGTCGAGCGACGCGAAGGTCTCCTGCGGGGTGGGGAAGCGCACGTCCGGGTGGTTGGCGCGCCCCCACGGCGGGACCTCGCCGTGCTCGACGACGAGCAGCCGGCCGCCGGGGGCCACGGCCCGGGCCGCCGACTGGAGCAGCCGTGCCCGGGGAAACTCCAGCGGCGACTGGAGGAACTGGGCGGAGACCAGGTCGAACGAGCCCGGCGGAAAGGTCCGGGTGAGGTCGTGCCGGCGGAACTCGATGCGGGAGGCGACCCCGGCGGCGGACGCCTCCTCGGAAGCCCGGGCGAGGGCGGTCTCGGCGACGTCGACCGCGGTCACCCGCCAGCCCTGCCCGGCCAGCCAGATCGCGTCGCCGCCCTCACCGCAGCCGAGGTCCAGCACGGCGCCGGCCGGCAGCGCCCCGGCGACCTCGACCAGGACCGGGTTCGCCCGGCCGCTCCAGACCCGGTCGCGCCGCTGGTAGAGCTCCTCCCAGAACCGCGCGGTCTCGTCGTCCACGTCCGGGTGCGGCCGTGGGGCGACCACCGGCGCCGCCGGAGCGTCATGGTGTTGGTGGTGGTGATGATGATGGTGGCCCTGCCGGGGGTCTCCGGCCGTCGCCTCGTGGTGCACGTCTCGTCCTCCTGTGCGCTGCCCTCGGTGACCTGTCGCGTCGATCGTGCGCGCCGCCGGCGGAGGGAGCAAGAAACGTTGCCGAGGTGGCAAAAAGACGGGAGACGCCCTGGTCAGCTGCCGAGGCGGTACGTTCCGGCGCGTGGCACGGTCACCGCGGTCCAGTCGCCGTCGGCGGCGACGGTGGCGCCGCCGGAGGCGGTCAGCCAGCGGCTGTGCCGCACCCGGACCGGCACCGTGCCGGCGGCCGGCGCCTGGAAGGTCACCGAGGCGCCGTCCCGCGCGACGAGGTCGGCCGGCGCGCCGACGATCGGGGTCGGCTCGGCGACCGCCCAGACCCGCCAGTGCGGGCCGGACCAGACGGGCGTGAGATACGGCAGGCCGCCCGTGACCAGCTCGGCCTCGGCCCGCCCCACCCACGACAGCGGGGCGTCCGGCACCGCGACGAACTGCACCGCGTTCTCGGCCAGCCAGTCCCGGTAGCTCGCGGCGGTCAGCGGCACCCCGGTGCCGGCCGCGCCCGGGACGGTGGTGAAGAAGAGGGGGTTCCGGTCGATGTCGGCCTGCCGCAGCCAGCCCCGGGCCAGCGGCACCTCGCCCAGCCTCGCCGCCTCCCAGTAGTTGCGGGTCGGCGGCACCTCGACCCGGCCGGTGAGCCGCTGCCCGTCGAGGAACTCCCGCAGCGGCGCGAAGTACGCGGCCCGGCCGGTCGGGTCGTCGACGCTGCGCAGGTCGGCGGGGGGCACCGGCGGCTGCCACCAGCACACCGCCACCAGCAGCGCGGCCAGCGCGACGCGGCCCCGGACCGTGCCCCGCCCCTGCGACGGCGAGCGGGCCGAGGAGCCCCCGGGTGACGGCCGGGCCGAGCCCGCCGCACCCCGGCCGCGTCGGGCCCACCACCGCGTCAGCCGGGCCGGGGGGCGGGCGGCGGCAGCCAGCAGCGGAAGGGCGAACATGACGGCCAGCCGGGTGGCGTTCAGCCCGACCGGGGTGTGCGCCAGCGCCGCCGCCAGCACCCCGGCCGCCGAGAGCAGCGCACCCACGCGCACCGGCCGGTACGCCACCAGCGCGGCGACCAGCAGGCTGGTCAGCACGGCGCGCAGCGTGTCGGTGCGGCTGATGTTCATCCAGCCGCCGTCGCCGAAGAGCAGCGCGGTCGCCCCGAGCGGCAGCGCGGCGGCGACGCCGAGCGCCAGGCCGTCGGCGTACCGGCGGGTGAGCAGCAGCGCCGCGCCGGCCAGGCCGACGAAGAGGCCCGCCACCGGGCTCGTCGCCGAGGCCAGCAGCGCCCCGGCGACCGCCAGCCCGAGCCGCGCGAGCTGCCGTCGCCGCGCCCGCCGGTCCGGGCCGGAGTCGACCAGGCCGGTGGTCACCAGCAGCCGCCGGGCGTCGGTTGGTGCGGCCGGGCCGCGGGGGAGGGTGAGGGCGAGCAGCGCGCCGAGGCCGAAGGCCACCCCGAGGCCGTACGTCACCCGGCCCGAGACCAGGTTGCCGGCGATGGTGACGACCCCGACCAGGCTGCCGAGCAGCGGCCGCGGCACCCCGGTGCGCACCAGCAGCGCCGCGAACGCGGTCGCCGCCGCCACCAGCGCCAGCGCGCCGGTGACCCGCACCCCGAGCAGCGCCATCACCGGCTGGGAGAGCAGGCTGTAGCCGAACTGCTGGACCCCGCCGTACCACCGCAGGTCGACCGGGGCGAGGCCGTGGGCGGCGAAGAAGTCGGCCCGGGCGACCTGCGCGGCGAGGTCGGAACCGGTCGGCGGGAGGGCGAGACACGTCACGCCGAGGAGCACGGCGGACGCGGCGGCCACCGCCACCACCCGACTGCGCCGCATGCCCACCTCCGTACCGCGACCACCGTACTGGCAGCATGTCCGGCGTGCCTCACCACCTCGCGCGCTGGATCGGCCTGGCCGGCTCGACGCTGCTCGCCGTGGCCGCGTTCCTCGGCGGAGCGCTGCCCGACGGCGACCTGCGCCCCACCCCGGTCAGCATCTGGCAGGGCCCGCACGGCCCGCTGATCATCGCCGCCTGGGCGGTCGGCACCGGCCTGATGGCGTACGCCTGGTGGGCGCTGCGCGGCCGGGTGCCGTCGACCCGGTGGGCCCTGGTCACCGTCGGGCTCTGGCTGCTGCCGCTGCTGGTCGCGCCGCCGCTGGGCAGCCGGGACGTCTACGCGTACGCCTGCCAGGGCGCCAGCTACTCCGCCGGCATCAACCCGTACGAGCAGGGCGTCTCGGCGCTACCGTGCCCGTGGCTGGACACCATCTCCTACATCTGGCGGGACACGTCGGCGCCGTACGGGCCGCTGTTCGTGCTGCTCGCCGGGGCGGTGGTGGAGGCGACCGGGTCGCTGTACGGCAGCATCGTGCTGTTCCGGCTGCTCGCGGTGGCCGGGGTGGGGCTGACCGCGGCCGGCCTGCCGGTGCTGGCCCGGCGCTGCGGCGTGCCGGCCGGCCGGGCGGTCTGGCTGGCGCTGGGCTCGCCGCTGATCGGGGTGCACCTGGTCTCGGGGGCGCACAACGACGCCCTGATGGTGGGGCTGCTCGTGGGCGGGCTGGCGGTGGTGGCGGCCCGGCCGGGCCGCCCCGGTCCGCTGCTCGCCGGGGGAGCGCTGCTCGGCCTCGCCGCCGCCGTCAAGATCACCGCGCTGGTGGTGGTGCCGTTCGCGGCGCTCGCCGCGATCGTCGGGGCGTACTCGATCAGGGCGCTGCTCCGCGACGGCGGGTGGGTGGTCGGCGGGGCGCTCGCGGCGGTCGTCGGCGCGACCCTCGCCACCGGCCTCGGCTTCGGCTGGGTCACCGGGCTGGAGCAGGGCGGCCTGGTGATCGCGTGGACCTCGCCGTCGACGGCGGTGGGGCAGACCGTCGCCTACCTCGCCGCGCCGTTCGGCTGGCACGGCGACCCGCTGCCGGTCACCCGGGGGATCGGGATGGCCGTGCTCGCGCTGGTGCTGATCTGGCTGTGGTGGCGGGCCCGCACCCGGGAGCCGCTGTGGCACGCCGGCCTGGCGCTGGCCGCCACCGTCGCGCTCGCCCCGCTGTTCCACCCCTGGTACTGGACGTGGCCGCTGGCCGTGCTCGCGGCCACGTCGCGGCGCACCGGCTGGTTCGCGGTCGTCGCGGTGGTCTCGGCGTTCCTGGTCCTCGCGGACGGCACCGGGCTGGCCCGGTACAGCAAGACGGTCGGCGCCCCGCTGATGACGCTGTTGGTGATCGTGGTGGCCGTCCGCTTGGTACGGTCGGCTCGGGTGGCCCGCCGGCCGGCCGCCGTGGACTGAGGAGAGGACGCCGGTGACCACTCCCGGCTCCCCGCCGCCGACCCCGCCCGTCACCTCGCGGCCCACCTCGCCCGACACCCCGCCGACGCCCGGCGCCGCCCGCCTGGCCCGGTACGCCGGCCTGGCCGGGGCGGTGCTGCTGGCCGTCGCCGGCTGGCTGGGTGGGGCGCTGCCGTCGATCCCGCTGGACGCCACCCCGGCGGACCGCTGGCGGTCGGACACCGGGCCGCCGGTGTTGGGCGCCTGGCTGGTCGGCACGGCCCTGCTGGTCGGCGCCTGGTGGGCGCTGCGCCGGGGCGCGCCGTCGACGCGGTGGGCGTACCTGACCGCCGGACTGTGGGCGCTGCCGCTGCTGGTCACCCCGCCGCTGGGCAGCCGGGACGTCTACTCCTACGCCTGCCAGGGCTGGGCGTATGCGCACGGTGTCGACCCGTACGCGACCGGGGTGGCCGAGGCCGGCTGCCCCTGGGTGGAGTCGGTCGCGCCGCTCTGGCGGGACACGCCCGCGCCGTACGGGCCGTTCTTCGTGCTGCTCGCCGCGCTCGCCGTGACCCTCGGCGGCGGCCTGGTGGGTACGGTCGTGGCGCTCCGGCTGGTCTCCGTCGCCGGGCTGCTGCTGGCCGCCCTCTGCCTGCCGGGGCTGGCCCGGGCGGCCGGCGTGCCCACCCGCCGGGCGGCCTGGCTGGTGCTGGCCTGCCCGCTGGTCGGGGTGCACCTGGTGGCTGGCGCGCACAACGACGCGGTGATGCTCGGCCTGCTGCTGCTGGGCCTGCTGGTGCTGGTCCGCCGGCCCGGCAAGCCGAAGCCGCTGCTGGTGGCCGGGGCGCTACTCGGGCTGGCGGTGACGGTGAAGGCCACCGCCGTGGTGGTGCTCCCCTTCGCGGCGCTGGCCGCGGTGCTGGGCCGCTACACCGTCCGGGCGCTGTTGCGCGACGCCGGGTGGTTGGCCGGCGGGGCGCTCGGCGCGGTGGCGGTCGCCTCGCTGCTGTCCGGGCTCGGGCTCGGCTGGGTGGGCGGGCTGAGCCGCAGCGGCGACTCCGAGCAGTGGACGTCCCCGCCGACGGCGGTGGGCTTCGTCGTCGACTACACGGGCGGGCTCGTCGGCCGGGACCCGGCCGCGGTGCCGGTTACCCGCGCGGCGGCGCTGCTGCTGCTCGCCGTGCTCGTGGCGGCGCTGTGGTGGCGGGCCTGGTCGGAGCTGCGCGGGCTGAACGACGTCCGGCAGCGGGTGGCCCGCCTGGACGCCGCCCGCCCCCGGGTGGCCCTGCTCGGCGCGGGGCTGGCGCTGGCCGCCACGGTCCTCCTCGCGCCGGTCTTCCACCCCTGGTACGCCACCTGGCCGCTGGCCCTGCTCGCGGTCGCCGCGACCCGGACCACCTGGTTCGTGCTGCCCTGCGCGGCGGCGGCCTTCCTCACCCTGCCCGACGGCGCCAGCCTGGCCCGGTTCAGCAAGGCCCCGGGCGCGCTGGCGATGACCGCGTTGGTCGTCGGGCTGGCGGTGTGGGGCCTGCTCCGGCTGCGCCGGTCCCGTGCCGCGCGTCTCGGCTGAGGGTCCGTGCGGCGCGTCTCGGCTGAGGGGCCGTGCGGCGCGTCTCGGCTGAGGGTCCGTGCGGCGCGTCTCGGCCTCCGGGCCGGTGCCGCGTCCCGGCGCACGGGTCCATGATCGTGGGATGAGCGCAGCCGAGGAACCGTTGTCGGGCAACGCCACCGCCGGCGTGGTGCGCGTCGGCGACACCGTGCGCCGTCCGGCCGGCCCCTGGAGCGACGCGGTGGACGCCCTGCTGGAACACCTGCACGAGGTGGGATTCTCCGGCGCGCCCCGACCTTTGGGTCGGGACGCGCAGGGCCGGCAGGTGTTGGAGTACGTCCCCGGCGAGGTCGGCGCGGCGTCGGGCACGTACCCGGTGGTGGACCTGTTCGCGATCGGCCGGATGCTGGCCGAGCTGCACGAGGCGCTGGCCGGGTTCACCCCGCCGGCCGCGCGGCGTGGCAGCGGCTCATCCCTCCGGACCGGGAGGAACTCGCCTGCCACAACGACGTGGCCCCGTGGAACCTGATCAGGGCGGACCGGGGCTGGGTGCTGATCGACTGGGACGCTGCCGCGCCGGGTTCGCGGCTGTGGGACCTCGCGTACGCCGCGCAGAGCACGGCCGGCCTGCGCCCGGACCGGCCGGTGGCCGAGTCGGCGGCCCGGCTGCGCGCCTTCGCCGACGGCTATCGCCTGGACGAGGCGTCCCGCCCGGCCCTGGCCGCCATGCTGGGTCGCCGCGCCCGGGCCATGTACGACCTGCTGCGCGAGGGCGCGGAACAGCAGCGTGAGCCGTGGGCCCGGATCTGGACCGAGGACGGCCCGTACTGGCTGGCCACCGCCGAACACCTCGACGCCCACACCGAGGCATGGGAGAACGCCCTGCGCTGACCGCTCTCCCGTCACCGCGCGAGCCGACCCCGCGGCGAGTGCCCATCCGCGCCGCCACTCGCCGCCGCGGATCGGCCGCGTCGAGTGGAACGCCATGGCTGTCAAAACCCTCCTGTGACAGCCATGGCGTTCCACCGACCGCGCGGGTGCTGTGCCGCTGGCCTACGGCATCCGCTCGGCGGTGTGCCCGCAGGTCGGGCAGCGGTCGCCGGATCCGACCGGGCCGGGCCGGCGCACGCGCTGGCGCAGGGCGATCGCCAGCGGTAGCAGCACGGGGCCGGCCAGGCCGACCACGACGGCCGTCGCGGCGAGCGCGGACCAGTCCGGTTCGGGCGCGCCATTCAGCAGGCCGTCCACTATGCCGGCCAGGGTGTGCAGCGAGAGCAGGCCCAGCGGGGTGAGCAGCGTCAGCAGCGCCCAGCCGCCACGGGGGTCGGCGCGTAGCGCCAGACCCGTGCCGAGCAGAAGCACCACCACGAGCAGCACCACGGCGGCGCCGGGCAGGATCCGACTCGCCGTCCAACCGTATGTGTTGACGAACAAGTCGTTGCGGGGCAGCAGGTTGACCTGCGCGACACCGGCGGCGACGACGGCGAGCAGGGGCATTGCCCGAACCGCCACCGGAAGCCGCTCGGGTAGGCCGAGCGCCAGCAGCCCCAGCCCGACCTGCGGCAGCAGCACGTACAGCGGCGGGCGGGGCAGGCCGGCGAGGGCCGCGACCGGCACGACCGCCGCCGTGAGTAGCAGGGCGAGGGCCACGGCGCGGCGGGTCCAGCGGCCCGGTGCCACCGCGTGCACCGCCGCGGCGAGCAGCCAGGCGGCCCACACGCCGATCCCGAGCGAGACGAACGGCCCGGCGCTCGGCACGCCCCACCGCGCCGGTGGCGGGTGCAGTTCCAGCACCGACCAGGCCGCCGCCAGCGCGGTCGCGGTGAGGAAGGCGAGGACGGCGGCGAGGCGTACGCCCGGGATCAGGTCGGCGGCCCCGGCGGCCCGCAGCCGCTGGCGGAGGCCGCCGCGCAGCAGGTCCGCGGCGTCCGCCGGGGAGGGCCAGCGCCGCTCCGGCCCGGCCAGGTCGAGGTACGTGCCGACGATCTCGGCGCCGCGCGCCCGCCGGTAGTCGGCGGGATAGGCGAGCAGCAGGCGCAGGTAGCGGCGTTCCAGGTCCGTCATGCCAGCCCTCCCGCGACGCGCGGCGCCGTCGGCCGGGCCTTCGCCGCGCGGGTGCGCAGCCGGGCGGTGGCCGCCTCGACGTTGCGGCGCAGGCGCTCGGTCTCGGCGGTGAGGGTGGCGTCGCCGGTGGGGGAGAGGCGGTAGTAGCGGCGCAGCCGCCCGTCCACCACCTCCTCCCGGTCGACCTCCACCAGGCCGGCGTCGACCAGCCGGTCGAGCGCGCCGTAGAGGGTGCCCGGCCGCAGCGCCACGCGCCCGTCGGAGAGGGCGGCGACCTCGCCGATCAGGCCGTAGCCGTGCATCGGCTCGCCGGCCAGCGCGGTGAGGATCAGGAAGGTGGGTTCGCGCAGCGGAGTGTCCACGCCCCGCAATATAACGGACGCGAAGGTATGCCGGTGGCTGTTACCCGGCCGGGGGGGGGCCCCCCCGCGGGGGGGGGGGGCCCCCCCCGGGGGGGGGGGGGGGGGGGGGGGGGGCCCCCCCCCCCCCCCCCCCCCGCCCGGGGGGGGGGGGGCCGGGGGGGCCCGGGCGGCGCGGGCGCGGGGGGGGGGGGGGCCCCCCCCCGGCCGGTGCTGATGGAGCGCGTGGGTCAGCAGTCGAAGTACATGGCGAACTCGTGCGGGGTCGGGCGCAGGCGCACCGGGTCGACCTCGTTGGTCCGCTTCCACTCGACCCAGGTGGAGATCAGGTCGGGCGTGAAGACGCCGCCGTCGAGCAGGTAGTCGTGGTCGGCCTCCAGCGCGTCGAGCACCTCGGGCAGCGAGCCCGGCACCTGCTTGACGTCGCCCCACTCCTCCGGCGGCAGGTCGTACAGGTCCTTGTCGATCGGCGCCGGCGGCTCGATCTTGCTCTTGATGCCGTCCAGGCCGGCCATCATCATCGCCGAGAAGGCCAGGTAGACGTTGGCCGACGGGTCCGGCACGCGGAACTCGACGCGCTTGGCCTTCCGGTTGCTGCCGGTCACCGGGATGCGGGTGCAGGCGGAGCGGTTGCGCTGCGAGTAGACCAGGTTGACCGGCGCCTCGAAGCCCGGCACCAGCCGGCGGTACGAGTTGACCGTCGGGTTGGTGAAGGCCAGCAGCGACGGGGCGTGGTGCAGCAGGCCACCGATGTACCAGCGGGCCATGTCCGACAGGCCGGCGTAGCCGGTCTCGTCGTAGAACAGCGGCTCGCCGTTCAGCCACAGGCTCTGGTGGGTGTGCATGCCGGAGCCGTTGTCGCCGAAGAGCGGCTTCGGCATGAAGGTGGCGGTCTTGCCGTTGGCCCACGCCTCGTTCTTCACGATGTACTTGAAGAGCTGGAGCTGGTCGGCCGCGTGCAGCAGGGTCGAGAACCGGTAGTTGATCTCGGACTGGCCGGCGGTGCCCACCTCGTGGTGCGAGCGCTCCACGGTGAACCCGGTGTCGACCAGCCGGCGCACGATGCTGTCGCGCAGGTCGGCGTAGTGGTCCACCGGCGGCACCGGGAAGTAGCCGCCCTTGTACGGGGTCTTGTAGCCGCGGTTGCCGCCCGGCTCCTCGCGGCCGGTGTTCCAGGCGCCCTCGACCGAGTCGATGTAGTAGAACGACTGGTGCGCCGAGGTCTCGTGGCGGATGGAGTCGAAGATGTAGAACTCCGCCTCCGCGCCGAAGTAGGCGGTGTCGGCGATGCCGCTGGCCGCCAGGTACGCCTCGGCCTTCTTCGCCACGTTGCGCGGGTCCCGGCTGTAGGCCTCGCGGGTGAACGGGTCGTGGATGAAGAAGTTGAGCGCGAGGGTCTTCTGCGCCCGGAAGGGGTCGATGAAGGCGGTGGCGACGTCCGGGAGCAGGAGCATGTCCGACTCGTGGATCGCCTGGAAACCGCGGATCGACGAACCGTCGAAGGCCAGGCCCTCGGTGAAGAATTCGTCGTCGACGGACTCGACCGGCAGGTTGAAGTGCTGCATCACGCCGGGCAGGTCACAGAAACGTACGTCGACGAACTTCACGTCCTCGTTCTTGAGGTATCGCAGGAGTTCCTCGGGATTGGCGAACACACGTCCTCCTGGCACGTCCACGGGTGGCTGGGCTCTTGGCGACGCTATGGCCGCGCGGTTGCCCGGCCGTGTCTTGAGTGTTTCTGCCGTGTTACGTCCCTCGCGGAGCGTCATCCGCGCTGCTCCGGCGGGGGCGAGCGGGTGACGGAACACCACCGGCTGTGCCAGTGTATTGACACTTGCTCGCTTTGGTCCCTTTTTGCGCTCGGGGTGCTCGCGGCCGTCCCCGAGCCGCCCGTACGCCCTGGATACCCTTGACCGTTGTGAGCAACCCGCCTGACCGCCCCGTGCCGCCCGCGTCCGATCCCGCCTTCACTCCGCCCAGCCTGGGCCGCCGGTTCGGCGCGCTGGTGATCGACTGGGTGCTCTGCCTCCTCGCCGCCCGGGGCTTCGCAGACCCGGTCCGCGACGGGTGGGCGCCCGTGCTGGTGCTGATCCTGGAGTACGGCTTCTTCCTCGGGCTGTTCGCCCAGACGCCGGGCATGTTCATCACGAAGATCCGCTGCGTCGCCTGGGCCGACGGCGGGCGCATCGGCCTCGTCCGGGCGCTGCTGCGCGGCGTGCTGCTCGCCCTCGTCGTGCCGGCCCTGCTGATGGACAACCACCGCCGCGGCCTGCACGACCGCCTCGCGGGATCGGTCGTCACCGACGCCTCCCGCCCCTGACCCCCCAGCCCCTCCCCGTCCGTCCCTCCTCCCGCGATCTTGTACTTCCTGCCCGGACGAACGGGGCATGAGCGGCAGAGATAGGGCCGAAACTGCCGGATCGCCGAGGACCGAGACGCGCGGGGGTGGGGAGGGAGAGACGCGAGAGCCGGGCCCGACAGGGCCCGGCTCTCGTTGCGTACGTCCCGTGGGTCAGCGGCCGCGCGACTGGCGGAACGCGCCGCGCGGGGGCCGCATGTTCTTCGGGATCGCGCCCTTGGGCATCTGCGGGCGGGCGGTGAGCGCCTTGAGCCGCTTGTCGAGGGAGTTGACGTCCTTGCCGCTGAGCGTGCGCGGCAGCCGCATCAGGGTCATCCGCAACTTGCGGACCGGCAGCTGGCCCTCCTCCTGCCCGATCACGTAGTCGTGCAGCGGTGCGTTGCCGATGACCTTGGCAAGCCGTCGCTTCTCCTGGCCGAGCAGGCCGCGCACCCGCTGCGGGTTGCCCTCCGCCAGCAGGATCACGCCGGGCCGGCCGATGACCAGGTGGACCATGTCCATCTGGGTGGTGGAGCTGACGGCCGGGGTGACCCGCCAGTCGCCGCGCATGCTCTCCATGATCTGGGCCGCCGCGCCCGGCTGCCCCTCGGCCGCGTTCATCATCGCCCGGTTGGACCGCAGGTTGAGCACGATCAGCAGGCAGAGCAGGGCGAGCAGGATGCCCAGCGGCAGCCAGATCCAGCCCCAGAGCAGGACCGCGACCACGGTGAGCGCGAGCGGGATCAGCACCGCGCCGGCGGCCAGCGGGGCGAACCACCTGTCCTGCTTGGCGGTGAACTTGAACACCATCCCGATCTGCTTCAGCCGTTGGCCGAACGAGACCTTCTCCTGGGGCTTTGCCATGCCGCTGAGTCTAGTGGTCGCCGCACGCCGCGATCACCCGCGGCCGGGCTGAGTACCTTACGCCGCCGTACCACCCCCAGCGGTGGGGAGTAAGGCGGGGGAGCGGGCGAAGATCAGGCGGCTTACCCATGCCCCGTGGGCACCTTCGCGCGGAGAGTCAGAGTCGACAGCGACGACGACCTCAGGGAGCCCGAGATGTTCGGCACCGACGCGGACTTCATCCTCTCCATCCACCGTACGCACGCCGCCGAGCTGCGCGCCGATGCCGCGGCCGACCGGCTCGCCCGTGCCCTGCCACGCCGCTCCACGCGCGGCTGGCTCAGCCGGTGGCAGCACCCGGGCCGCGCCGGCGCCGTCCGCCGGTGAGCGCCCCCGCGCCCCCGGCGGCCGCCATCGTGCCGGCGGGGGCCGTCGCCGTGCTGTCGAGGGTCGCCACCGACCCGCCGGGGGCCGCCACCGACCCGTCGAGGGCCGTCACCCTCCCGCAGGGGACCGTCACCGTCCCGGCGGGGGCCGGCGCCCCGCCGCGGCCCGCGCCGTCCAGCGGGCCCGCTCCGCCGTCCGGCGGGCAGCCTGCCCAGGCGACGGCCGGGCCGTCGGTCGCCGGCCGGCCGGTCAGCGGAATCGAGGGCGGCGAGGGGCGTGGCATGCTCGGTGCCGTGACCGCACGCGCCGCCAGCACCGTCCTCGTGGGCCGACAGCCGGAACTCGCGGCCCTGCGCGACGCCCTCGCCCGGGCCCGCGCCGGCGAGCCGACCACCGTGCTGGTCGGCGGCGAGGCCGGGGTGGGCAAGACCCGGCTGACGGAGGAGTTCGGCCGGTCGGCCACCGACGCCGGGGCCCGCCTGCTGGTCGGCCAGTGCCTCGAACTCGGCGAGGCCGGCCTGCCCTTCGCGCCGTTCGCGGCGGCGCTGCGCGCGGTGCTGCGCCGCGACGGCCCCGGCGTCTTCGACGGGTACGAGGCGGAGTTCGCCCGCCTCCTGCCGGAGCTGGCCCGGGGGCCGGTCGGTGTCGCCGCGCCCGCCCCGGCGCCGGTCTCGGACGCCCCGCGCGGCTACCTGTTCGACCTGGTCGCCGAGCTGTTCGAGCGGCTCGCCGCCGGGCAGCCCCTGGTGCTGGTGATCGAGGACCTGCACTGGGCCGACCGGTCCACCCGCGACCTCATCGCCTTCCTGGTGCGGGCCGCCCGCACCGCCCGGCTGCTGCTGGTCTGCACCTACCGCACCGACGAGCTGCACCGCGGGCACCCGCTGCGGCCCTTCCTCGCCGAGCTGGACCGGGCCCGCGGCGTCGAACGGATCGAGCTGGGCCGCCTCGACCGGGACGGCACCGGCGCGATCCTGGCCGACCTGCTCGGCACCGAGCCGCTCGCCCGGGCGGTCGACCACATCCACGACCGCACCCAGGGCAACCCGTTCTTCATCGAGGAACTGGCCGCGGCCGGCGGCCCGGTCGGCTGCGCCGCGCTGCCCGAGACGCTGCGCGACCTGCTGCTGGCCCGGGTGGACCGGCTGCCCGACCCGGCCCAGCGGGTGCTGCGCATCGCGGCCGCCGGCGGCACCCGCTTCGCCCACCAGCTCATCGCCGAGGTGGCCGGGCTGCCCGAGCCCGAGCTGGAGGACGCGCTGCGCGCCACCGTCGCCGCCCAGCTCGTCGTGGCCGACCCGGAGGGCGACTACGAGTTCCGGCACGCCCTGGTCCGCGAGGCGGTGCACGACGAGCTGCTGCCCGGTGAGCACGCCCGGCTGCACGCCCGCTTCGCGGCGGCCATCGAGGCGCAGCCGCACCTGGTCGTCGCCGGCCGCGCCCCGGCCGAGATCGCCCACCACTGGTACGCCGCCCACGACCACCCCCGCGCCCTGGTGACCGCCCGCACCGCCGCCCGCGCCGCCGCCGACCGGTACGCGTACGCGGAGCAGAGCCGGCTGTTGGAGCGGGTGCTGGAGCTGTGGGAGTTGGTGCCCGACGCGGCCGACCGGCTCGACATGGACCACCTCGCGGTGCTGGAGGAGACCATCGCGGCGGCCACCACCGCCGGCGACTACCAGCGCGCGCTCACCCTCACCCGGGCCGCCCTGGCCGAGGTGGACACCGACGCCGAGCCGCTGCGCGCCGCGCGGCTGCTGGACCGGCGCGGCCGGATGCTGGCCATGCTCGGCAAGAGCGACGGCACGACGGAGCTGCGGGAGGCGTACCGGCTGGCCTCGGGGGTGCCGGACGGGCCGGAGCGGGTCCGGCTCCTCGCCGACATCGCGGCGCACCTGATCAGGATCGACCCCGAGCAGGCCGGCGCGCTCGCGGCCGAGGCGACGGCGGCGGCCGAGGCGCTCGGCGAGGACCTGGAGCTGCTGCCGGCCCGGATCGTGCTGCTTTGCCGCACCGCGGCCTCGGTCGACCTCGGCCTGGCCGAGCTGCGCCGGGTGGCGGAACGGGCCCGCGCGGCCGGGAACGCGCCGGCGCTGGTGAGCGCCCTGGTCCACCTCTCCGACGTGCTCTTCGAGCTGGGCCGGTACGCCGAGTCGGCCGACGCGGCCGCCGCCGGGGTGACCGAGGCGCGGCGGGTCGGCATCAGCCGCTCCACCGGCGCCTACCTGCTGTCGAACCAGGCCGAGGCGCTGATCGCCCTGGGCCGCTGGGACGAGGCCGACGCCGCCTGCGCGGACGCCGCCCGGATCGACCTGCCGGGCGTGTCGGGGCTGCACTGGCTCCAGCTCCGCGCCGGCCTGCGGCTGGCCCGGGGCCACCCCGCCGCGGACGAACTGGTGGGCCGCGCCCTCGGCTTCCTGGCCCGGCCCTACCTGTGGCCGAACCACCGGCTGCCGCTGCGGGAGCTGCGGATCGAGGCGGCGCTGGCGGCCGACGACCCCGCCGAGGCCGTACGCGCGGCCCACGCGGCGCTGGCCGACGAGCGCCTGCCGCAGCTACCCCGCGAGGGCTGGCCGGTGCTCAGCGCCGTCGCCCGCACGGCCGCCCGGGCCGGCGACCCCGAGCTGGCCGCCGCGGTGTCCGCGCTCGCCGCCGGCCTGCCGGCCCGCTGCCCGGCCGAGCGGGCGCACGCCGCCCAGGTGGGCGCCCTCCTGACGGCTGGTGATCAGGCGCTTGCGGCGTGGCGGGCGGCGGTCGCGGCGTGGCGGGCGGACGGGCAGCCGTACCCGCTCGGACGCGCGCTGCTGGCGCTCGCCGAGGCGGCGGCCGCGGCGGGGGAGCGGGACGAGGTGGCGGCGGCGGTGGGCGAGGCCGCCGCGATCGCCGATCGGCTCGGCGCGGCGCCGCTCGCGGAGCAGGCCGCCACGCTGGCCCGCCGGGTCGGCCTGCGCGGGGCCACCCGGGGCCGCCCCGGCGCGGACCTGCTCACCCTGCGCGAGCGGGAGGTGCTGCGCCTGGTCGCGGAGGGGCACAGCAACAGCCGGATCGCCGAGCAGCTCTTCATCTCGCCGAAGACGGCCAGCGTGCACGTCTCCCGGATCATCGCCAAGCTCGACGTGAGCAACCGCGTGGAGGCCGCCGCGCTGGCCCACCGCCTCGGCCTGCTCGGCGAGCCCACCGCCCCCCGCTGACCCTCGATCGAGGGTCGCCCGGGGGCGGAGGCTCGTCGCGACGTGCGGCGGTGCCGGCGCGCCGGCCGGGGTGGGTCAGCCCGCGGTGACCTGGGTGCCCTCGCGGGCCTCCAGCGCCTGCCGGTAGAGCCGGCCGGCCCGGTACGACGAGCGCACCAGCGGCCCGCTCATCACGCCCGCGAAGCCGATCTCCTCGGCCTCCTCGCGCAGCTCGACGAACTCCTCCGGCTTCACCCAGCGGGTGACCGGGTGGTGCCGCGGGGAGGGGCGCAGGTACTGCGTGATGGTGATCAGCTCGCAGCCGGCGTCGTGCAGGTCACGCAGCGCCTGGGAGACCTCGGCGCGTTCCTCGCCCATGCCCAGGATCAGGTTGGACTTGGTGACCAGCCCGTCGGCGCGGGCCTGCCGGATCACGTCCAGCGAGCGCTCGTAGCGGAACGCCGGCCGGATCCGCTTGAAGATGCGCGGCACGGTCTCCACGTTGTGCGCGAGCACCTCCGGCCGGGCGCCGAAGACCTCGGCGAGCTGCTCGGGCACCGCGTTGAAGTCGGGGATCAGCAGCTCCACGCCGCAGCCGGGCTGGAGGGCGTGGATCTGCCGGACGGTCTCGGCGTAGAGCCAGGCGCCGCCGTCGGGCAGGTCGTCCCGGGCCACGCCCGTGATGGTCGCGTAGCGCAGGCCCATCGAGACCACCGACTCGGCCACCCGGCGCGGCTCGTCGGCGTCGAACTCGGCCGGCTTGCCGGTGTCGATCTGGCAGAAGTCGCAGCGCCGGGTGCACTGGTCGCCACCGATGAGGAAGGTGGCCTCCCGGTCCTCCCAGCACTCGTAGATGTTGGGGCAGCCGGCCTCCTGGCAGACGGTGTGCAGCCCCTCGCGCGAGACGAGCCCGCGCAGCTGGGTGTACTCCGGCCCCATCTTGGCCTTGACCTTGATCCACGGTGGTTTGCGCTCGATCGGCGTCTCGGCGTTGCGCGCCTCGATGCGGAGCAGACGCCGCCCCTCGGGGGCGGGCGTCGCGGTGCGCGCTACCTGGCCGGTCGTCGGCGCGGAGTGCTCGATCGTCACAAAACCGAGCCTACGCCCGACGGCCGCCGTCGATGTACCGCGGGCGACCGGCGTCACGCCGGAAGCCTTGTGACGCCGGACACCGGAGGCGGGAAAATCGCGTCACAGTACGCGCCGGCGGGGTGCTACGGTTCCCGGCAGAGCTGTGACGGAGCCGAGTAGCGGCCCGATCCGCCAGCCGAGAGAGCCGCCGGTTGCTGTGAGGCGGTCTGGCGCCGGACCGCGAAGACCCTCCCGAGCTGCGGGAAGAACGGCGTGTAAGGAAGGGCACCTTTCTAACGCCTCCGGTAGAGGAGGGGGCCCTTCCTAACCACGCCAAGTAGAGCCCGCCCGGCTGGCCCCGGTGAAAAGGCGACGAAACGAGGCCCCCGTCAGCGGGGGCGAAGGTGTGGTGGCACCGCGAGGCTCCCGCTCGCCCACACCTCCCGGGGATCGCGTTGCGATTGATCGAGGAGGTAACCGCCGTGCAACGCATCCTTTCCCACCAGCTCTCCGCCCATGTCGGCGCAACCGTCCGGATCGCCGGCTGGGTGCACCGCCGCCGGCTGCTCAAGTCGGTGGCGTTCCTGATCGTCCGGGACGCCGCCGGCCTCGCCCAGGTGGTGGTCGCCGACCCGGCCGTCCGCGCCGACCTGGAGAAACTGACCGAGGAGACGGTCGTCGAGGTCACCGGCACGGTGGTCGCGAACCCGACCGCCCCCGCCGGGGTCGAGGTCGCCGAGCCGACCGTACGACCACTCGGCCCGCCCGCCGTGCCGCCGCCGTTCGACCTCTACCGGCCGGCCCTGACCGCGAGCCTGCCCACCCAGCTCGACCACGCGCCCGTGGCGCTGCGCCACCCGACCCGTTCGGCGGCGCTGCGCGTCTCGGCGGCGGCGGTGGCCGGCTTCCGCGCCGCGCTCGACGCCCGCGACTTCGTGGAGATCCACACGCCGAAGGTGGTCGGCTCGTCCACCGAGAGCGGGGCGAACGTGTTCGCGCTGGACTGGTTCGGACGGCCCGCGTACCTGGCCCAGTCGCCGCAGTTCTACAAGCAGCTCATGGTTGGCGTCTTCGAGCGGGTCTACGAGGTCGGGCCGGTGTTCCGGGCGGAGCCGCACGACACGGTGCGGCACCTGGCGCAGTACACCTCGCTCGACGCCGAACTCGGCTTCGTCACCGACCACCGGGACGTGATGGCCGTGCTGCGGCATACGGTGGCCGGCATGCTCGACGCGGTACGCGGGCGGGCCGGCTCCGCGCTCGCCACGCTCGGCGTCGAGGCCCCCGAGGTGCCGGCGGAGATCCCCGCCGTGCACTTCACCGAGGCCCTGGAGATCGCCGGCGCGCCGGCCGACGAGCCGGACCTCGCCCCGGCGCACGAGCGGGCGCTGGGGGAGTGGGCGCGGCGGGAGCACGGCTCCGAGTTCCTCTTCGTCACCGGCTACCCGATGGCGAAGCGGCCCTTCTACACCCATCCCGACCCGGCGCGGCCCGCGTACTCCAACGGGTTCGACCTGCTGTTCCGGGGGTTGGAGCTGGTGACGGGCGGGCAGCGGCTGCACCGGCACGCCGACTACCTGGCGGCGCTCGCGGCGCGCGGCGAGCCCGTCGAGCCGTACGCCGGCTACGTCGACGCGTTCCGGCACGGGATGCCGCCGCACGGCGGTTTCGCCATCGGGCTGGAGCGCTTCGTGGCGCGGCTGACCGGCGCGGCCAACGTCCGGGAGGTGACCGCCTTCCCACGCGACCTGCACCGGCTCACCCCGTAGCCGTATATGAAGGAGTGGGGGTGCGGTGGAAGGTGATGGGCGAGCGGTTCCGGGCGACGCTGCGCGACCTGCTGCACCTCCGCGAGGCACACGGTGCCCACCGGGTCGCGTTGCGGGCCGGCGTCAGCGTCCTCGTGCCGCTGCTCGCGGTGCTGGCGGCCGGCCACCCGGACTGGTCCCTGTACGCCGCGTTCGGCGCGTTCACCTCGCTCTACGGGCGCAACCACGTGCACCTGTCCCGGGCGGCGATGCAGGCGAGCGCCGGGGCGGCCCTCACCGCGTCGGTGGTGCTCGGGGTGCTGGTCGGCTCCCTGGAGGCGCGCGCGTGGGTCGCGGTGCCGACCGCGGCGGCCGTCGCGGCGGCGGGTGCCGTGCTCGCCGCCGCGCAGGACTGGCACCCGCCGGGACCGCTCTTCCTCGTCTTCGGGTTCGGCGCCGCGGCGTCGGTGCCGCACGCGGTCTCCGACGTGCCGACCGCGGCGGCCGTGGCCGGGCTCAGCAGCCTGTTCGCGCTGCTCATCGGTGCCGTCGGCAGCGTCCTGCGGCGGCAGCGGAGCCGGCCCGCGCGGCTACGCCACGTGTGGACCTGGGAGCCGGTCCGCTACGCCGTCGCCGTGGTGCTGGCCGGCGGCGCGGCGACGGCCATCGGGATCGGGCACCCGTACTGGGCGATGGTGGCGGCGGTGGTGCCGCTCAGCGCCCGGGGCGTCACCGCCCAGCTGGTGCGCGCCGGGCACCGGATCGTCGGCACCCTGCTCGGGCTGCTGACCAGCGCGGCCCTGCTCGCGCCGGGGTTCTCGCCGGTCGCCACCGTCCTGGTGGTGGCGGCGCTCCAGATCGTCACCGAGCTGCTGGTGGGGCGCAACTACGGGCTGGCGCTGCTGTTCATCACGCCGATGGCCCTGCTGATGGGTCAGCTCGCGGCGGCCCGCCCGGTGGGGTCGCTACTCGTCGACCGGGGCGTCGAGACGGTGATCGGCGCCGCCATCGGCGGGGCCGTCGTCCTGTGCCAGCCCTGGCTCCGGCGCCGCGGCGGTGCGCCGGAGCACCCGCCCGAACCGGCCGATCAGGTCTGACCGCCGGGGCGTGGGCGGGTGCCCGGTGCCCGTCGGCGGTCAGGCCGGGCCGGGGCAGCGTGAGTGGCGGCGCGTCCCGCTGCCGGTCAGGCCGGGCCGAGGAGGTCCCAGAGGTTGCCGGCGATGTCGCGGAAGACCGCCACCCGGCCGTACGGCTCGGTGCGCGGCGGCCGCACGAACTCGACGCGCGCCTCGACCATCCGGCGGTGGGTGGCGTCGAAGTCGTCGACCTGGAGGAAGAAGCCGACCCGGCCGGCGACCTGTTCGCCGACGGCCTGCGCCTGCCGCTCGCCGTCGGCGCGGGCCAGCAGCAGCCCGGTCTGCGCGCCGGGCGGTCGGACGACGACCCAGCGCTTCGGGCGGCCGTCGTTGGTCAGCGACGGCGAGTCCTCGACCAGGTCGAAGCCGAGCACCTCGGTGAAGAAGTCGATGGCCGGGTCGTACTCGGCGACGACGACGGTGACGAGATCGATCCGCACGGGCGGCGTCAGGCCGCGACGAGGGCCGGCAGGTGGCGCTCGACCACCGGCAGCACGTCGGCCACGGTGACCGGGCGGCCCAGCTCGGCGGTAAGCGAGGTGACGCCGGCGTCGCGGATGCCGCAGGGCACGATCCGGTCGAAGTGGCCCAGGTCGCAGTCGCAGTTGATCGAGAAGCCGTGCAGGGTGACCCCGCGGGCGACCCGGATGCCGATGGCGGCGACCTTGCGGGCCGGGCCCCGGTCGTCCTCCGGCACCCAGACCCCGCTGCGCCCGTCGACCCGGCCGGCGGCCAGCCCGAACTCGGCGCAGACGTCGATCAGCAGTTGCTCGGTGCGGCGCACGTAGGCGACCACGTCCACCGGGTCGGGCAGCCGCACGATCGGGTAGCCCACGAGCTGCCCCGGGCCGTGCCAGGTGATCTTGCCGCCCCGGTCGACGTCGACGACCGGCGTGCCGTCCATGGGCCGGTCCCACGGCTCGGTGCGCTTGCCGGCGGTGTAGACGCTCGGGTGCTCCAGCAGCAGCACCGTGTCGCCCCGCTCGCCGGCCACCACCGATTCGTGCAGCCGGCGCTGCTCGTCCCAGGCGGCCTGGTAGTCGAGGAGACCGGCGCGGACGGCCGTGAGGCCGGAAGTCGTCGTGCTCACGCGCCAAGCCTAGCCCCGTACCGGCCGGTCACCTGCGGTGACGCGGCTCACCACGGCACCACGGCGCTCATCCCTGCGGGACCCGCCACAGCCAGACGTCGTCCACCCGCTCGGGCGGGCCGAGCAACGCGGTCACGGTGCGGCGGACCGCCTCCTCGTCGACCGGCCACTTCGCCCCGTGCACCTCGTCGGCCAGCACCACCGTCTCGATCCGCCAGTGCCGCAGGTCGGCGCGGGCCTCCTGGATGCTGCCCTCGGTGATGATCGGCACCAGCCCGCTCCGACCGGCCTCGTCGACCATCGCGCTGAACGGGCGCGGCGGCGGACCGATCCGGCCCCGGCCGTCCGGGCCGCCCGGGCCGAGGAAGAAGCCGGAGGGGATGGCGAACTCGCCCTGCCGGTGCGCCAGCGCGTACGCCTGCCAGCGCTGCCCGTCGGGATAGACGTCGAGGGTCAGCGGCACGGGGGTCAGCACCCCGCCCGGGGAGACGTACTCGCGCCAGGTGCCGGCGGTGATGAAGCGCGGGATCGGCTCGCGTTCGATGGTCAGCAGCGGGGTCGGCAGCAGCGGCACCAGCGCCACCGCGAACCCGGCCCACCAGGCCAGCCGCGCCGGGCGGCGCCGGGGCGGCTCGGCCCGCAGCCGGTCGACGGTGTACGCGAGCAGCACCCCGATCACCGGCGCCACCACCAGCGCCAGCCGGGCGGGCAGGGCGGCGTTCATCACCGGCAGGTGCCCGAGCAGGTCGAACGGCATCGGCAGGTCGGCGCGGTGCCCGTCGACCTTGGCCTCGGGGCCGAAGGAGAGCACGGTGAAGACCACGGCGGTCACGCCCAGCGCCCACAGCGTCGCCCGCCGGCCCGCGTCGGCCCGGCGCCACAGCGCCACGAGGCAGGCGACGGCGAGCAGCAGCAGCGGGATCCCGAAGAACGAGTTCTCCTCCGTCGGGTTCGGCGCCAGCCGGGTGCCCAGCCCCACCTCCCCGGCCAGCGAGCGGCGCGGGTACGCCCCGAACGCGACGACGTCCTCGGAGTGGATGACCGCGTCGAAGCCGGTGCCGTGGAAGCGCTGCGGGCCGGCGAAGTGCAGCCAGAGCGGGTACGCCAGCAGCACCCCGGCGACCACGGCGGTCACCCCGAGCCCGCGCAGGAAGGTCGGCAGCACCGCCCGGGCCTCGGCGCGGTGGGCCGGGTGCAGCGCCCAGACGGCCACGAAGACGCCGAGCGCCAGCGCGGTGAAGAAGAGCCCCTCGGCGGCGATGGAGAAGGCGACGGCGACGAGCGCGCCGAGGATCGCGCCGTCGCGCAGCGGGCGCCGGGAGCGGCGCAGGGCGAACGTCCGCCAGACCAGCAGCGGCACCAACCAGCCGGCGGTCCAGTTCAGGTGGGCGTTGGCGTGCGACACCATGCCGGGGGAGAAGCCGATGAACAACCCGCCGACCGCGGCGGCGAGCGGGCTGCGGGCCAGGTGCCGGGAGAACAGCCAGTACCAGGCGAGCGCGGTGGCGGCCAGGTTGAGGGTGAGGATCACCAGGAACGTGGCCGGCGGCCCGATCAGGTACGTCAGGGGGGCGAAGACCACCGCGTACACGGTGATCGAGGTGTTGACCGCGAGGTTCACCCCGTCCGGGACGTTGACCAGGTGGGTGAAGAGCGGGTCGTCGCCGTGGGTCACCGTGTGGCCGCCGAAGGCCAGCAGCCACTCGAAGAGCGCCTGGTCGCTGGAGTTGACCGTGATGGCGCGGACGTTCGGGTCCCGCCACAGCCCGCTGGTCACCCAGACGGCGAGCGCCAGCGCGACCAGCGCCACGATCAGGTCGGCCCGGCGGTCGCGGACGACACGGGGCGGCGAGGCCGGCGAGGGCGCCAGGGACGGGGAGGTCGGCACGCAGCGGACGTTACCAACCGGACCTGGACACGCCGGTCAGGACGCACATCCTCCCGACAGCGAATGTGTGACCGTGGCCCATGTCACACCATCGACACATCGACGTAACGTCGCGGCAATTCGCGGGTGACCCAGTTCACAACCCGTCCCCAGGAGGCCCCCGTGCGCCGCTCCTCGTCCCTGCTCACCCGGCTGACCGGTGCGGTCGCCGGGCTGGTCCTCGCCGCCACCGCGGTCGTGACCCTCGCCGCCCCCGCCCAGGCCGCCACCCTCACCCAGGTCACCGGCTTCGGCTCCAACCCCGGCAACCTCGCCATGTACGCATACCGGCCGGACAACCTCCCGGCCGGAGCGCCGGCGGTCGTGCTGCTGCACGGCTGCACCCAGGACGCCTCCGGCTACTTCGCCAACTCCGGCTGGCGCAAGTACGCCGACCAGTGGAGGTTCGCCCTGATCGTGCCGCAGCAGTCCAGCGCCAACCAGCAGCTGAGCTGCTTTAACTGGTTCGTGGAGCAGGACATCACGCGGGGCTCCGGCGAGGCGCTGTCGATCAAGCAGATGGTCGACTACGCCAGGAACAACTACGGCACCGACCCGGGCCGGGTCTTCGTCAGCGGGCTCTCCGCCGGCGGGGGGATGAGCGCGGTCATGCTCGCCACCTACCCGGACGTCTTCTCCGCCGGCTCCGTCATCGCCGGCCTGCCGTACCGCTGCTCGCCGCCCGCCACCACCAACGCCTGCCAGTTCCAGGGGGTGAACAAGACCCCGCAGGAGTGGGGCAACCTGGTCCGGGCCGCCCACCCCGGGCACACCGGCCCGCGCCCCCGGGTCGCCATCTGGCACGGCACCTCGGACTTCACCGTCGTGCCGGCCAACGCCACCGAGCTGCGCGACCAGTGGACCAACGTCCGGGGCGTCTCGCAGACCCCGACCAGCACCGCGTCGCTGCCGGCCAACACCAGCCTCGAGGTGTACGGCAACAACGACGTGCGGGTCTACCGGATCTCCGGCATGGGCCACGGCACCCCGGTCGACCCCGGCTCGGCCCCCGACCAGTGCGGCACCACCGCCCCGTACATCCTGGACACCATCTGCTCCGCGTACCACGACGCGGTCTTCTTCGGCCTGGACGGCGGGACCCAGCCCAGCCCGACGGCGACGGCGAGCCCCACGGCCTCCCCGACGGCGAGCCCGACCACCGCGCCGACCTGCGTGACCGCCAGCAACTACGCGCACGTCGGCGCCGGCCGCGCCTACCAGTCCGGCGGCTACGCCTACGCCAACGGCTCGAACCAGCGGATGGGCCTCTACAACACCTTCTACACCAGCACCCTCAGTCAGACCGGCCCCAACCACTGGGTCGTCGGCTGCTGATCCTCCCTCACCGCGCGTTGATCATGAAGTTGTTGCCACCCCGCCCGACGTGTCGTGGCAACAACTTCATGATCAACCGGGTTGGGGGAGGGTCGGGGAGTGGGGATTGTCAGTTGTGTAGTGCGGCGTGCAGGGCGGCGGCCAGGTCGGGGTGGCGGAACGTGAAGCCGGCCTCGGTGAGCACGCCGGGGAGGACCCGGGTGCTGGTCAGCGCCTCGTGGGCGAAGCCGCCGAGCGCCACCTTCAACGCCAGCGCCGGGATCGGGATGATCGCCGGCCGACGCAACTGCCGGGCCAGCTCGCGGGTGAAGTCGGCGTTGGTCACCGGGGCCGGCCCGACCACGTTGACCGGCCCGGCGACGTCGTCACGGGCCAGCAGGAACACCACGGCGTCCAGCCAGTCGACCAGCGAGATCCACGGCAGCCACTGCCGGCCGCTGCCGAGCCGGCCGGCGATCCCCAGCCGGAACGGCAGCAACTGCGGCTTCAGCAGCCCGCCGTCGCGGTGCAGCGGCAGCCCGGTGCGCAGCCGCACCACGCGTACGCCCGCGTCCTCGGCCGGGCGCGTCGCGGCCTCCCAGACCCGGCAGACGTCGGCCAGGAAGCCCTCGCCGGCCGGGGCGTCCTCCTCGACCGTCCGGTCGCCGGTGTTGCCGTACCAGCCGACCGCCGAGGAGTTGAGCAACACCCTCGGCCGGTCGCCGTCGGGCAGCCCGGCGATGGTGATCGCCAGGGCGGTGGTCGTGTCGACCCGGCTCGACCGGATCACCTGCCGGTACCCGTCGTTCCACCGACGGTCGCCGACGCCCGCGCCGGCCAGGTTGACCACCGCGTCCGCCTCCGCCACCGTCGCCGGGTCGAGCTGCGCGGCGGCCGGGTCCCACTGCCGCTCGTCGGGGGCGCGCGGTGGCCGGCGGACCAGTCGGGTGACCTGGTGCCCGTCCGCCGTGAGCCGGTCGACCAGCCGGGTGCCGAGGAAGCCGGACGCACCGGCCATGAGGATCCGCATGCTCATATCTTCGGGTACGGACGCCGAGCCGGACGTGTAGAGCCGGTCACCGTCCGGGGGCTGCGGGCCAAGAGGTCACGGGGGTCGCCACCCCTCGCACCGGCTGCGTGGCACCCGGCCGACCTCGGGGGATCGGGCCGGCCGGGCGCGTTTCACGGGACGACCAGCTCCGGTTTGCAGACCTGGGAACCAGTCAACGAGAGCTTTGCACGACATGTTGTACAAAGAAAGGCTCAACTTGTCCTTACTTGTCGTGCCAAGTTGTTCATGGTCGAATGGCGGTGCAGACCTGGGAGTGTGAATGCCCGCCAAGCCGAAATGGGCGCAGCTCGCCGACCACATCCGTGCCCGGATCGAGTCAGGAGAGTGGGCGCCGGGAGACAAGCTGCCGTCCACCGCGCAGCTCAAGGAAGAGCACGGTGTGTCGCAGACGGTCGTGCGTCAGGCGATCCTGGTGCTCCAGACGCAGGGGCTCGTGGAGGGCGTGCACGGCGTCGGCGTGTTCGTTGCCGAGCAGCCGACGGCCTGACCTCGCCGCACCCGTATCCGAAAGTCGGTGGCTCAGCCGGCGGCGGCCAGGCGGGCCATTACGGGGGTGAGCGGGTCGAGGGCGTCGACGCGGACGACGAACCGGGTGACGCCCCAGCGGCGCCGGTGCGCGGCGACCGCCGCGACGATCTCGTCCTCGGTGCCGGCCAGCACGAACGGCGTGGCCAGCAGCTCGGCGGCGGTCAGGCCGGTGTCCCGGGCGAACTGGGCGGTGGCGGCCTCGGCGTCGTCGGTGACGGCGACCAGCTGCACGAGCGCCTCCAGCGCCGGCGGCTCGGCCCGACCGGCCGCCCCGGCCGCGACGCAGGCCAGCTGTGCCTCGATGTCCGCCTCGCGCCAGCGCACCTCGTGCATGTAGCCGTCGGGCAGGGTGCGCCCCAGGCCGGCCAGCCCGACGATGTCGGCGTGCGCGCCGGCCCAGCGCAGCATCGCCGAGTTCGCCGTGCCGAGGGTGAGCGGGACACGCCGCTGCACCGGTCGCGGCGTCTCCAGCCGCGCGGCCCGCACGACCAGGTCGGGGGAGTCGACGGTGACCTCCTCGCCGTCGAGCAGCGCGCGGACGGCCTCGGCGACGGCCAGGCAGCGGCGCACCCGACCGGCGACGTCGGGGCGCTCCCGCCCGACCGCGTGCCACTCGGCCGGGGTGTGGCCGGCGCCGAGGCCGAGCCGGGCCCGGCCGCCGGAGAGCAGGTCGAGGGTGGCCACGTCCGACGCGAGCAGCATGGGCTCCCGGATCCCGGCGTTGGAGACGTACGAGCCCAGCTTGATCGTCGACGTCACCGCCGCCGCGGCGGCCAGGGCGACGAACGGCGACGTCGTCCTGCCGGGGTGGTCGGCGGTGGACAGGGTGTCGAAACCGGCCGCCTCGGCCCGCCGGGCCAGGTCCAGCCAGCCCGGGCCGTCGGACGGGGTTGCCTGGAGGGAGAAGATCGCCATACGCCCACCCTGCCGGGCCCGGGGCCGCCCGGCCAACCCGACGCCGGCAATTCTGCTACCGGCAGACCTGCTCGGGGTCGAGCGGCGGGACGGGGACCCCGAGGAGCCCTTCGGTGGTGCCGTCGGTCAGCGCGTTGAGCGCGTCGACCAGCTTCTTCTCCTCGTAGACGAAGTGCGATTCGAGCAGCGCGGCGAGCGTGTCCAGCTCGGCCCGCACCTCGGCCGGCGGCGCGGCGGCGTCGGCCAGCTCCTCGACCCGGCGCAGGATTCCGGCCACCACGTGGTGGTCGGCTTCCAGCTCGCGCAGCACCGGGGCCAGCTCGGGGACGCGGTCGGCCAGCACCCGGAACGCCCCGGCGTCCTCGCCGGTGTGGTGCCGGGTCAGCGCCGCGCAGAAGGCCAGGCAGTGGGTCCGCAGGTCCCGGGGGCGTACGCCGGGCTCGCCCAGCCCGTCGCGGATGAGGGTGAGCTCCTCGCGGAGCCAGAGGTGGATCTCGATCAGTTGGTTGCCGAAGGCCCGCAGGCGCACGTCCGGCGTGGATGGATGCACGTGTGTCCCATGCTGTCCCGCGCCTCCATGCCCTCGGCGGTCTCCTTGCCGGGTGCACCGCGACGCTGCCGGCCAGCCTATACAGCGAGGGCGGGTGCGACGAAACCGTTCAGGGACGCCGGACGGGCATGATCCTGACCAGCTCCTCCAGCCCCAGGAAGTCGCTCGGGTTGGTGGTGTAGAGCGACAGGCCGTTCGCGTACGCGATGGAAGCGATCATCAGGTCCGCCAGCCGACGGCGGGTGGTGCGCCCGGTGGCCAGCACCGCACTGGTGATCATGCCGAAGGCCCGCGCCGCCTCGGCGTCGAAGGGTAGCGGCTCGAACATGGCCTCGGCGTGTTGCAGAACGCTGGTCCGTCGGGCCCGCTCGGCGCGGTCGTCGGTGTGGTGCGGGCCTGCGGACAGTTCCGCAAGTGTCACCGCACTGATGACCATCTCGTCCGGCAGTTCCTCGGGACCCAGGGCGCTGAGGTGGATCACGATGTTCGTGTCGATCAGGCCACGAACCGGCGGCTCACCACTCACGGCTGAACGGGTCCTGCTCCACCGACGAGTCGATGTCTGCGCGGAATGCCTCGGCGTCGAGCACAGGGGCCGTGGCGAAGGCGGCGAGCACCTCGGCCCGCGGCACGAAGGTGCGCCGGCGCAGCGGGATGAGCTTTCCGATCGGCGTGCCGTTCCGTGTGATGACGAAGGATTCGCCACGCTCGACGTTACGCATGATCGCGCCCGATTCGTTGCGCAGCTCCCGTTGCGTGATCTCCCGATGAGCGTGCTCTGCCACGGAGCAATTCTAGGTCGGCGTGCTACGAAGTGCTACGACCGACGGGATTCCTTGCGGTGTCAGGTCGACGGCTCCTCGGGGGTGGGCTCGCGCCAGCGGGCCCGCCAGGCGGCCTCGTACGCCTCGTGGCTGGTCTTCTCCTCGAAGACCCGCTCGCGCAGCGCGCGGCGTTCCTTCGCCTTGACCACCACCTCCACCCCCACCAGCCCGACGCAGATGGCGGTGAGCAGGGCGAGGGTGGCCAGCCCCGGCAGCACCAGGCCCACCGGGATGGCGGCGGCGAGCAGCAGCACCGCGCCGACCCTGGTCCAGTAGACGGTGTGCAGGGTGCGCGCCTGGAACAGCATGTTCGAGGAGAGGTAGCAGATCACCCCGCCGAACAGCAGCGGGACGCCCGGCCCGTGCGTCGGCTCGGCGTACGGCACCTCGGGGTCGGCGATGTCGCGCACGACCTCCTCCGCGCCGAGGGCGAACAGGATGATCCCGGCGATCATCGGCAGGTGGAGATAGGCGTACGCGTCCCGGGCCATCGCCACCCGGGTCCGGCCCTCGGCCGTGTGCAGGGCGATCCGGGCGGCCGGGCCGACCACGTCGTAGTGCGCCCACCACAGCGCGGCGGTGAAGAATATGCCGAGCACCGCCGCCGCCACCGCGGGCCAGGTCGGGGGCTGACCGAGCAGGTTGCTGCCGACGCCGACCGAGATGACCGACTCGCCCAGCGCGATGATCAGGATGAGGTCGTACCGTTCGGTCCAGTGCTCGGCGGAGGTCACCGTCCAGCCCCAGGCGCCGGCCACCAGGCCCATGCCGTACTGGAGCAGGACGACGCTGATCCAGAGCCCGTCCCGCACCAGTACGGCCCGGCCCGGGTCGTCGATCTGCGGCGGGATCAGCGCGGCGGCCGTGAGCAGCAGGGTGCTGACCGTCAGCTCGGGGGAGTACTTCGCCAGCAGCCGGCGCTCGCCGGGCTTCTCCCGCGCGATGTGCCAGTACAGCAACAGGTGTACGCCGCGGATCACCACGTAGCTCAACGCGACCACCATCGGCCCGGCGGCCACGTCCTCCGTGTCGCCGAACGCCTGCGGCAGGGACAGCGCGAAGCAGAACAGCGCGGCCATGCCGACGACCATCAGCACCGGCACGAAGCCCTCGCCCAGCCGGACCCGGGTGGCCACCACGCAGTGCACCACCCAGCACCACCAGAGCACGGCGAGCACCAGCAGGGCGTGCAGCAGCTGACGGCCGGAGATGTTGGCGGCGGTCGCCCGGGTGATGATGAAGAACGAGTAGACGAAGACCAGGTCGAAGAAGACCTCGAACCGGTCGACCCGGGCGCCGGGGGCGATCGAGACGGCAGGCCCCAACCGCTCGTGCCACCGGAAGCCACCCACCAACCCACTCTCGCAGCGCCCCGGCCGCGCCGCGCCGGATTCGGGCCACGGCCGGCCCCGGCGTCGGCAGGGCGGGCGACGCATCGGCAGGGCGGCTCCCGTACCGGCAGGGCCGGGGCGCGTCGGGCGTGGGCGGGGCTGGCGGGGCGGCGGCGTGCAGGTCCGAGCCACGTCGGGAACGACGAGGGCGCCCCGGTCCGTGACCGGGGCGCCCGCTGTGCGTCGTGCGGGACTACAGACCCAGCTCGGCCTCGAAGTTGCCGGCCTCCAGCCGCTCCTTGACCGCGACCAGGAAGCGGGCGGCGTCCGCGCCGTCGATCAGTCGGTGGTCGTACGACAGGGCCAGGTAGACCATCGACCGGACGGCGACCACCTCGCCCAGCTCCGGGTCGTTGACCACGACCGGGCGCTTGACCACGGCACCCGTGCCGAGCATCGCCGACTGCGGCGACGGCACGATCGGGGTGTCGAACAGCGCGCCCCGGCTGCCGGTGTTGGTCAGCGTGAAGGTCGCGCCCGCGATCTCGTCCGGGCTGATCTTGTTGGTGCGGGTGCGCTCGGCCAGGTCGGCGATCCGCTTGGCGATGCCACCCAGGTTCAGGTCGCCGGCGCCGTGGATGACCGGGACCATCAGGCCGCGCTCCGTGTCCACCGCGATGCCGAGGTGCTCGGCGTCGGGGTAGGTGATCGTGCCCGCCTCCAGGTCCATGCTGGCGTTGACGATCGGGTAGGTCTGCAACGCCTCCACGGCCGCCAGGGCGAAGAACGGCAGGAACGACAGCTTCACGCCGTGCCGCTGCTGGAACGCGTCCTTGGCGCGGGCCCGCAGCTTGGCGATCCTGGTGACGTCCACCTCGACCACGGTGGTGAGCTGCGCCATCTCGTGCAGCGACTGCTGCATCCGCTTGGCAATGGTGGCGCGGATCCGGGGCAGCTTCTCGGTGGTGCCGCGCTTCGCGCTCGGCTGCGGCCTGGCGGCCGGCTTGGCCGGGGCCGCCGCGGCGGCGGGCTGCTGCGCCGGGGCCGGCGCGGCCTTGGCCGCCTTGGCCTTCTCCGCCGCGTCCAGCACGTCCTGCTTGCGGATGCGACCGCCGACGCCGGTGCCGTTGACCGAGGCCAGGTCGACGCCGTGCTCGCTGGCGAGCTTGCGCACCAGCGGGGTCACGTAGCCGGCCGCCTCCTCGCCGCCCTGGACGGGCGCCGCCGGGCGCTGCGGGGCCGGGGCCGCCGGCATCGCCTTCTGCTCGGCCTGCGCCGGCCGCGCCGAGATCTCGGCCTCCGCCGCCGGCTCGTTGTACGACAGGCCCGGGGTCGGCTCCTCGACCTTGGGCTCCGGCTTGGCCTCGGCCTTCGGCTCGGGCTTCGGCTCGGCCTTGGGCGCCGGCTTCGGCTCGGGCTTGGCCGGGGCCGGGGCCGCGCCGGCGGCACCGATCACGGCCAGGTCCGCGCCGACCGCGGCGGTCTCGTCCTCGGCGACCTTGATCTCCAGGACGGTGCCGGCGACCGGCGACGGGATCTCGGTGTCGACCTTGTCGGTGGAGACCTCCAGCAGCGGCTCGTCCACCTCGACGGTCTCGCCGACCTGCTTGAGCCAGCGGGTGACCGTACCCTCGGTGACGCTCTCGCCGAGGGCCGGCATCTTGACCGGGGTGCCCTCGCCCGACGGTGCCGGGGCGGCCTGCGCCCGCGGCTCCTCGACGGCCGGCTGCTCCGCCTCGGCCTGCGGCTCCGCGGCGGCCTCGGCGGCCTCCTCGGCCGGCTCCTCCTGCTGCGGGGCGGCCTCGCCCTCACCGGCGATCACGGCCAGCTCGCTGCCGACCTCGGCGGTCTCGTCCTCGCCGACCACGATCCGGCTCAGCACGCCCGCCGCCGGGGACGGGATCTCGGTGTCGACCTTGTCGGTCGACACCTCGAGCAGGGGCTCGTCGACCTCGACGGTGTCGCCCTCCTGCTTGAGCCAGCGCGTGACGGTGCCCTCGGTGACGCTCTCGCCGAGCCGGGGCATGGTGACCGATACCGGCATCTTCTAAGACTCCTTCATTCCCCTGGTGGGATCATCGCCCGTCGCCGGACGCCGCGGTTGTCGTGGTCAGGCGTGTGCGTGCAGCGGCTTGCCGGCGAGCGCCAGGTGCGCCTCGCCCAGGGCCTCGTTCTGCGTCGGGTGGGCGTGCACGAGCTGCGCCACCTCGGCCGGGTACGCCTCCCAGTTGTAGATGAGCTGCGCCTCGCCGACCATCTCACCGACCCGGGCGCCGACCATGTGCACGCCGACGACGGGGCCGTCCTCCACCCGGACGAGCTTGACGAAGCCGGCCGTCTTGAGGATCTGGCTCTTGCCGTTGCCGCCCAGGTTGTAGTTGTAGCTCTTCACCTTGTCGGCGCCGTACTGCTCCTTGGCCTTCGCCTCGGTCAGGCCGACCGACGCCAGCTCCGGGTCGGAGTAGGTGACCCGCGGGATGCCGGCCTCGTCGATCACGGCCGGGTTCTGGCCGGCGATCTCCTCGGCGACGAAGATGCCCTGCTGGAAGCCGCGGTGGGCGAGCTGGAGGCCGGGCACGATGTCGCCGACCGCGTAGACGTTCGGCACGCTCGTGCGCAGCCGCTCGTCGGTCAGCACGTAGCCGCGGTCCATCTTGACGCCCTGCTCCTCGTAGCCGAGGCCGGCCGTGTTCGGGCCACGGCCGACGGCGACCAGCAGCAGCTCCGCCTCGACGGTCTCGCCGCCGGCGATGGTCACCCTGACGCCGCTGTCGGTCTTCTCGACCTTCTCGAACGGCTTGCCGACCTTGAAGTTGATCTTCCGCTTGCGGAAGGCCCGCTCCAGCGCCTTCGACGACTCCTCGTCCTCGGCGGCGACCAGCCGGGGGAGCGCCTCGATGATCGTGACGTCGACCCCGAAGGACTTCCAGACGCTGGCGAACTCGACGCCGATCACGCCGCCGCCGAGCACGATCGCGGAGGACGGCACCCGGTCCAGGACCAGCGCGTGGTCGCTCGTGATGACCCGCTCGCCGTCGACCTCCAGGCCCGGCAGGCTCTTCGCGTACGAGCCGGAGGCCAGCACGACGTTGCGGCCGGTGTAGCGCTTGCCGTCGACCTCGACGACGTTGCTGCCGACCAGCTTGCCGTGACCCTCGACGATGGTGATCGCCTTGTTGCCCTTGAGCATGCCCTGCAGGCCCTTGTACAGGCGGGAGACCACGCCGTCCTTGTACGAGTTGACCGCGGCCATGTCGATCCCGACCAGCTCGGCCTTCACGCCGAACTGCTCCGACTCGCGGGTCTGGTCGGCGATCTCGGCGGCGTGCAGCAGCGCCTTGGTCGGGATGCAGCCGTTGTGCAGGCAGGTCCCGCCGAGCTTGCCCTTCTCGACCAGCGCGACCGTCAGGCCCAGCTGGACGGCGCGCAGGGCGGTCGCGTAGCCGCCGCTGCCACCTCCGAGGATGACGATGTCGAAGGTTGCGTCATTCGGCTCGCTCACGTCCAACTCCCAGGTCGCGTCACTGCTTCGGGGGGTCACGGCGGGGGGCCACGGACACACCCCACCTCGGTCATCTTGTCACCACCGGGCACAGGCCGCGTAGTGAGGTGCCCAACGACACGTCCGAGACACGTACGCTGGGCACTGCCTTCGATGACGGAGCTTGGGGGAGACGGCCGGTGGGACTGTTCCGACGACGCAAGAAGGCCCGCGCCGTGAGCCTGGACCGCGCCGCCGACCGCGCCGATCTGGACCATCTGGAGAACTTCGTCCGGAGCCGGCGCGGGGTCGAGGCGTACATCGAGCCCCGCACGACCGTGACCGAGACCACCGTCATGCTGATCGCCGACGACGGCGAGTGGACCCGCCGCCGCATCGACGGCCCGGACGGCGCCCGCCGCTTCGCGTACCGGATGGGCATCCCCGTCTACGACGTCCGGCTGATGGGCTACCCGCAGCGGATGCGGGACTACAACGAGCGCCGCAAGCGCCGCCCCGAGCTGTTCTGACCCGGCGGCCCCGCCACCACGTGTAAGGAAGGGCCCCTTGTTAACGCAATGCGTTAACAAGGGGCCCTTCCTTACACGTCAGCCGTTGGCGGCGACGTCCTCGACGAGCTGGACGAGCGTACGGACCGGGACGCCGGTGCCGCCCTTGGTCCAGTAGCCGGTCGGCTCGCCCGAGTGGTAGCCCGGCCCGGCGATGTCGATGTGCGCCCAGGCCACGTCCTCGGTGACGAACTCGCGCAGGAACACCCCGCCCTGGAGCATGTGACCGGCCCGGTCCATGCCGGCGTTGACCTGCGAGATGTCGGCCACGTCGGAGTCCATGCCCTTGCGCACGTCGTCCGGCAGCGGCATCGGCCAGGCCGGCTCGCCGACGGCGTCGCCGGCGACCCTGACCCGCTCGCACAGCTCCGGGCTGCCCATCACGCCGGCGATCTTCTTGCCCAGCGCGATGACCTGCCCGCCGGTCAGGGTGGAGGTCTCGAAGAGGTAGTCGCAGCCGTCCTCGCAGGCCCGCGCCATGGCGTCGGCCAGGATCATCCGGCCCTCGGCGTCGGTGTTGAGCACCTCGACCTTCTTGCCGTTGTACATGCTGATCACGTCACCCGGCCGGTACGACCGCCCGGACGGCATGTTCTCCGCCATCGGCAGGTACGCGGTCACCGCCACCGACGGCTTGAGCGCGGCGATCGCCAGCATGGTGGCGCCCACCGCGGCGGCGCCCGCCATGTCGGACTTCATCTCCCACATGCCCTGCGCCGGCTTGATCGAGATGCCGCCGGTGTCGAAGGTGATGCCCTTGCCGACCAGCGCGACCCGCTTGCCGTTGCCGCCGCCGGCCGGGGTGTAGCTCAGCTTCACCAGGCGCGGCGGGGCCTCCGAGCCCTGCCCGACGGCGATGATGCCGCCGTAGCCGCCGGCCGCCAGCGCGGCCTCGTCGAGGACCTCGACCTCGAGGCCGGCCTCGCGGGCGGCGTCCGCCACCGAGTCGGCGAAGGACGGCGGGCGGAGCTCGTTGGGGGCGGTGTTGACCCAGTCCCGGCTGCGCCGGACCGCGCCGCCGACCGCCTGGGCCCGGGCGATCTCGGCCTGGGCGCCGGCGTCACCGGCGTCCGGGACGGCCACCAGCACCTCGGCCACCGGCTCCCGCCGGGCCGGCTGCGGCCGGGTCTTGTAGCCGGCGAACCGGTACCCGCCGAGCAGCGCCCCCTCCGCCACGGCGCGCAGCGCGGCCGGCGCGTCGGCGTCGTCCGGCAGCGGCAGGGCCAGCGCCACCCGCGGCGCGCCGGCGAGCGCCCGGACGGCCGCGCCGGCCGCCCGGCGCAGGGTCTCCGGGGCCGGGGCGGCGCCGGTGGGCTCCGGGCCGAGCCCGACGGCCGCGACCACCGGGGCCGTCACGGTGCCCAGCGTGGCCAGCTTGATCACCTCGCCGGGGCCGCCGGTCGCGCCCAACAGGGCCAGCGTCTCGGTCAGCTTGCCGTCGAAGGCGGCGGCGATGCTCTCCGCGCCGCTGGCCAGCAGCAGGGTCCCGGCGGGGCCGCTGGTGGCGTCCTGCTCTCCGGTCTGGCTGTGCACGCCGATCACGATCGCGTCGACGGCGAGCTCGGCGGGGTCGGTGTCGACCAGGCTCAGGGTGGTGCTGGGCGATGTCACTGAAGCTACTCCGGGCGGGCCGGGCCGGTCGCGTCGTGGCGTACCGGCGATGAAGGTCTCCGGCGGAACGTACCCGTCGGAGGTCGGGGCTGTCCCGCCGACGGCTCCGGCGGGTCCCGCCGATGCTAACCAGCCGTTCAGGCCCCGGTAAGTTCCCACCCATGACCGACGTGACCTCCGACGCCGCCGCGACCCGGCTGCGCCGTTCCCCCCTGCACGAGCGGCACACCGCTGCGGGCGCGAAGTTCGCCCCGTTCGGCGGCTGGGAGATGCCGCTGGAGTACGCCGGAGGCGGCGTGCTCAAGGAGCACACCGCGGTGCGGACCGGAGTCGGCGTCTTCGACGTCTCCCACCTCGGCAAGGCGCGGGTGACCGGGCCGGGCGCGGCGGAGTTCGTCAACGCCTGCCTGAGCAACGACCTCCGCCGCATCGGGCCGGGCCAGGCGCAGTACACGCTGTGCTGCGACGACGCCACCGGCGGCGTGGTGGACGACATCATCGCCTACCTGCACGCCGACGACCACGTCTTCCTCATCCCGAACGCGGCGAACACCGCCGAGGTGGTGCGCCGGCTCCGCGCCGCCGTGCCCGCGTCGGTCACGGTCACCGACGAGCACGAGGCGTACGCCGTCCTCGCCGTGCAGGGGCCGCGCTCGGCGGAGCTGCTCGGCGCGCTGGGTCTGCCGACCGACCACGGCTACATGAGCTTCTCCACCGCGACCCTGGACGTGGCGTCCGGGCCGGTCGAGCTGACCGTGTGCCGCACCGGCTACACCGGCGAGCTGGGCTTCGAGCTGGTGGTGCCGGCGGAGCACGCCGTCGCGGTCTGGGACGCGCTCTTCGCCGCCGGGGAGCCCTTCGAGCTGCGCGCCTGCGGGCTGGCCGCCCGGGACACCCTGCGCACCGAGATGGGGTACCCGCTGCACGGGCAGGACCTGTCGCTGGAGATCACCCCGGTGCAGGCCCGCTCCGGCTGGGCGGTCGGCTGGGACAAGGCGGCCTTCTGGGGTCGCGACGCGCTGCTCGCCGAGAAGGCCGCCGGCCCGAGGCGTACGCTGCGCGGCCTGGCGGCCGTCGACCGGGCGATCCCGCGCCCCGGCATGGCGGTGTTCGTCGGCGACGGGCAGGTCGGCGCGGTCACCAGCGGCACGTTCTCCCCGACAAAGAAGCAGGGCATCGCCCTGGCGCTGCTGGACACCGCCGCGAACCTCGCCGACGGCGACCTGGTCGAGGTCGACATCCGCGGCCGCCGCGCCCAGATGCGCGTCACCCGCCCCCCGTTCGTCACCCCTTCGGTGAAGTGACCACGACCCGTTGATCATGAAGTTGTAGCCGTCCGGATCGGCGTGTCCCGGCAATAACTTCATGATCAACGGGGTTGGCTGGGAACGGGGGTGGCTGGGTGGCTGGCGTGGTCAGACCGGGGGCGGGGGGCGTTCGCCGGCGTCCAGGACGGCCTGGGTCCAGCCGCCCTCGATGACGCCGGTGCCGTCGAGCACCGCCCAGTCGACCACGTCCGCCGCCTCCACCACGACAGGGGAGCCGATGCGCACGGTGGGGTCGGTGTTGGCGTCGCTGGCGCTCGCGCCGACGATCCGTTCCGGCGCTTCCCACGACGTAACCCCGGCCCAGACGTACTCCGGGCCGTCGTCGCCCGGCAGCCCGTACTTCACCACGAGCTGCGTCTCCGGCGGGAGCCGGCCGGCGAGGAACCGGGCCCGGATGTCGCCCAGCCCGGCGCGCGCGGTGGCGATCGCCCTGCTCATCGCGTCGCCCGGGCGGGCGTAGCGCACGTCCGGCTGGATGCCGGCGAAGAGGGTCGCGCAGGCGGCGGCGAAGTAGCGGCCGTCCGGCCCCGGGTGCCCGGCCGGCGGACGCAGGCTGAGGAACGAGTCGGCGTCCGGATCGGTGGCCGGGTCCAGCTCCAGCCGCAGCAGCACCGGCGCCGTCGCCCCGTGCTGCTCCGGATTGCCGTACGCCACCGCGATGTCGTGCCCCGTCACGGTGGCCAGCACCGGCAGCTGCACGAACGCGGGCACCTCCTCGCCGGAGAGCCCGTCGGTCCAGTCCCGCAGCAGCCGCCGTGCCGCGCCGGTCATCACCGCGCCCCACGCCCGGGTCAGGTGGTCCGGCACGCCCTGGGTCTGCAACTCCAGCAGCCCGAAGCGACGCAGCCCCTTCGTGGTGAACCAGAGGCCCTCGGCGTCCGAGGAGTAGGGCACCAGCACCCAGTCGACCAGCCGGATGCGCCCCTGCTCGTCGGGGAGCGAGCGCAACGCCGTCGCCGGGTCGAGGAACTGCAGGCCGAAGACGTCCACCACGTCGCCGTCAACGGTCTCGGCGACGGCCGCGGCCACCGCCCGCGCCGCCCACTCGTGGGCCGGCGGCCAGCCGGGCCGGTACTCGGCCTGCACCACCACCAGGTGGCTCGCGGCGGCCAGCCGGGCCAGCTGCGCCTCCGTGGCGCCGAACGCGGTGAGCAGGTCCGGCGGCAGCGCGGGGAACTCGCCGATCGGGCGGGTGTCCACGGTCATCAGCGGGCTGTCCAGCATCTGCCGGGCCAGCCCGTGCACCGGCTCGGCCAGCCGGCCGCTGAGCCGCTGCACGGCCGTCTTCGTGCTCACCTTCGGCAGCCCCGTCATGGGCACCAGATAGGTCGCGCTCAGCGACTCCGGGACCGGTACGGGCAGGAAGTCGTCCGTGATGAGCATGTCGTCCCCCGGATGGCCGCGCCGGTGCTGTCGTGGGAGAACGCTACCCGCCGCGGCGTGCCCCGTTCAGCCGGACAGCACCAGTCCCAGGTAGACCAGCGTGGTGACCACCTCCACGGTCGCGCCGAGCACGTCGCCCGTGACGCCGCCGAGTCGGCGTACCACGTGCCGCAGCAGCCCCACCGCGACGGCGAGGGCGGCGGCGACGGCGAGCGGCCCCTGCCACGGGCGGCCCGGCACGGCCGCGAGGGCCGGCAGCGCGACGGCGACCGTCCCGCCTACCAGCGCGACGGGCCCGACGGTGCCGGCGACCAGCGCGCCGAGCCCCTCCGGGCGGGCCGCCGGCACCCCGCGCCGGCAGGCCACCGCCACCCCGAGCCGGCCCGCGGCGGTCGCCGCCACCACCGCCGCGAGCGCCGCCGGCCACGACCGGCCGGCCAGCTCCGCGAGGGCCGCCGTCTGCACCAGGAGTACGACCACCAGCGCGACCACCCCGAACGGGCCCACGTCCGGCTTCTTCATGATCTCCAGCGCGGCCGCCCCCCGCCGGTACGACCCCAGGGCGTCCACGGTGTCGGCCAGCCCGTCCAGGTGCAGTCCGCGGGTGAGCAGCGCGCCGGCACCGACGGTCACGGCCGCCGCGACCAGCGGGGGCGCGAGCGCGCCCGGGAGCAGCAGGATCGCGGCCAGGACGGCGCCGAGCAGCGCGCCGACCGCCGGGGCGAGCGCCATCGCCGTCCCCGCCGCCGGCCGGTCGATGCGCCCGGCGCGCACCGGCAGGGTGGTGAAGGTGGTCAGCGCCAGCCGCGCCCCGTCGGCGAGCCGCGACTCAGCCGGCACGCCGGCCGGACGGGTCCACCGGCTCCGTCTCCGGTTCCGTGCTGGTCGGCCCGGGGCCAGCCGGCTCCGGCTCGCGGAAGTCGGGCTCGTCGGTGTCGACACCGGGCTCCCGCTCGCCGTCGTCGTCGCCGTCCTCCCCGCCGCCGCCGGGCGACGGGCGGGCCGGCAGCGCCGCGGCCAGCGCCAGCACCGATCGCAGCAGCGGCAGCGCGGCCAGCGCGTTGGCGCCCTCGCCGAGGTCGAGGTGCACGTCGAGCAGCGGGGTCAGGCCCAGCACGTCGGCGGCGAGCCGGACGGCGGGATCCCCGCGGTGGTCGGCCAGCAGGCACCAGTGCCGGGCCTGCCCGGCCAGGTCACGGCTGACCATGGCGGCGGCCACGCCGACCGGCCCGTCGAGCATGACCGGCAGCCGGCGGGCGGTCGCGCCGAGCAGGACGCCGGTGGCCACGGCGACGTCCCCGCCGCCCAGTTCGGCCAGCACGTCCTTGGCGCCGCGCGGCGAGCGCCGGGTCCGGTGCAGCGCGTCCCGCACGGCGGCGCACCGCCGCATCCAGGCCGCGTCGTCGATCTCGCCGGAGGCGATGACCACGCGGCCGAGCACCGCGGGCGTCTCGGCGCCGGCCGTCGCGGCCAGCACCGCCGCCGCGGCGGCCTCGGTGCCGGCACCGCACGCCCCCAGCACCAGCAGGTGTACGCCCGCGTCGGCGGCCTCCTCGGCGAGCCGCCAGCCGTCCCGCAGGGCCGCCTCGACCTGCTCGCCGGTCAGCGCCGGCTCGTCCTCCATCGGTGCCGAGACAGGGGTCTCCACGACCTGGACGTCGGCACCGCTCTCGGCGGCCAACCGGGCCAGCACCCCCCTGCCGGCGCGGGCCTGCCGGGCCCGGCGCGCCGACTCGCCGTCCACGCTGCCGGCGGCGGCGCCGCCGAGGTGGTCGCCGTGCAGCAGCAGCACCCGTACCGAGCCCCACGGGGCCGGCGTGGCGGTGCCCTGGGTGGCGGCGGCGAACCCGACCACCCGCTCCAGGGCGCCCAGCCCCGCCCCGGGCACGTCCAGCGTGGCGAGCCGCTCGATCGCCTGCGGGCCGGCGTACTCGTCGGGCATGGGCAGTTCCATCCCGGGCTGGATGACCAGGCCGGTGGCGACCACCGGCAACGCCATGGTCGGTGCGGCCCAGGCGGCGCCGTCGGGCTCGGCCGACGCGGGGGCGGGCCCGCCCGCGGCGCGTTCCGCGGCGCCCACCGGCCCGCCGGCCGCGCCGGTGGCGGTCGTGGCGGCGGCCGGCTCAGTCGTCGCGCCGGTGGCGGCCGGCACACCCGTCGCGGTGAGCGGGGCCGGGCCGGCCTGGGCCGGCACGACGCCCGGCTGCGGGGCGCCGGGCTTCAGCCAGGCCGCCTGCCCCGCGACCACCAGCACGACCGCGTCGCAGGCGTCGGCGACCGCCCGGTTGGCCGCGCCGAGCGCGTCGGTGAACGCCCGGCCGAGCGGGGTGGTCGGCACCAGCGAGAGCCCGACCTCGGGGCTGACCAGCACCAGCCGGGCCGCGCAGCCGCGCACCGCCGCCGCCAGTTCGGCGACGGTGGCGGTGTCGTCGGCCGGTTGGTGGGCCGGATCGAGCAGCACCGTCACCCAGCCGCCGAGGTCGTCGACGAGCAGCGTCTCGTTCGGGCCGGCGGAGGCGATCACGTCCGCCAGGCGGCGCGGGTCGTCCGCGGTCTCCTCGGTGGTCCAGCTCTCCGGTCGACGGGCGCGGTGCGCCGCCAGCCGGGCCGCCCACTCCGCGTCGTCGGCGGGCGCGTCGGCGGCGGTGGCCACGTAGCGGACCGTCGGCGCCTCGGCGACCAGGGACTCGGCGAACTCCGACTTCCCGGACCGGATGCCGCCGAGCACCAGGACCGTGTTCCACCCGTCAACCGACATGCCCGTACTTTAGAGCCAGCCCCCGGGGCGTGGCCCCCGGAGGTACGAGGAGCCGGCGGTCCCAGCGGGCGGGCGGCCAGCGGCCCAGCCGGCGGGTCCGGCGGCGGCTGGCGGGTCCGGCCGGCGGTGGGCGGGCGGGTGCGGTCAGCCGCCGCAGGCCCGCCCACGGCGGGTGAGGCGCCGCGGGCTCCGCTCAGTCGCAGTGCTCGAAGCCGCTGCCGTAGCTGGCCCCGCCGGTCGACCCGCCCCACCTCACGCAGACCCCGGCGGCCTTCGCCCGCACCGGCCCGGCGTAGTAGGAGAACGACCCGCTGTCGGTGCTGCGTGCCCGCCCCTGCACCTCCAGCCACGCCGAGGCGGACGTGGCCGTGCCCACCGCCGACTCCTTCATCGTCACCACACAGTTGGTGCCGGTGCCCGCGTGGTAGAGCAGGTAGACCCGGCCCTTGCGGACGCCCGAGGCGGTCAGCGCGGCCGAGTCGATCACCTTGTACCCGCTGCCGCACGCCTCGACCGGCGTGTACGGGTTCGGCTTCGCCGGCTGGCTGGTCGTCGGGGCGGAGCTGGGCCGCCCCGACGAGGTGACGGTCGGCTCGCCACCGGTCGTGGGGGCCGAGGAGCGGCCGGGCGTCGACGAGGGCGCCCCGGACGACGGGGCCGCCGACCGGGTCACGCCCGACGACGGGTCGACCTGGAGCTGCCCCGTGCCGTCGCCGCCCTCCGGCTCCGAAGTCCCCGCCGCCACGGACCTGCCGGTCAGCGCCGTAGGCGTGTCCCCGCCGGCCGGGTCTCCACCCGAGAAGAGGGTCGTCGCCCCCACCACCCCGGCCAGCACCACGAACACGGTGGCCGCCGCGCCGACCAGCGCCCCCCGGCGCCGTCGCGACGGCCGCGCCTCGACCGGGTCCTCCCGGGTCGGCGGCAGCCCGCCCCACGTGTCGCTTCCGGCCGCCGGATGACCCGGGCGCCCGAACGGGGCCGCCTCCGCAGCCGGCGCGACCGGCCGGTGCCCGGCTGGAGCGGGCGGCAGCGCGCCGAACGGGTCGATGGGAAGCATGCGGCCCGCGTCTGCCCCGGCGGCGGACGGCGCGGGCGCGGCGAGGCCACCCGGCCCGGCGCCGGGCTGGAAGCTGACGCCCGGGCCGGTTCCCGCGCCAGCGAGGGACCTGCCGCCTGGACCGGTTCCCGCGCCGGGCAGAGAGCTGCCGCCCGGGTCGGTGCCCCCGCTGGCCAGGGACGCGAGCGGGGCGGGGGCCGGCCCGGCGACGGCCCACGGCGGGCGGGCGGAGGCCGGGACAACGGCCAGCGTCGCGTCCCGCGCCTCGGCCGCCGCGTCGGCGAGCGCCGCCGCGTCCGGGTACCGGTCGGCGGGGCGCTTGGCCATCGCCCGCTCCACCAGCGCGACCACCGGCGGCGGGGTGCCGGGCGGCAGCGGCGGCGGCTCCTCCTGGACGTGGCGCAGCGCCACCTGGAGCGGGTTGTCGCCGTCGAACGGCGGCTGCCCCGCCAGGCAGACGTACGCCACCGCGCCGAGCGCGTAGATGTCCGTCGCCGGGGAGACCGGCTGGTTCGCGGCCTGCTCGGGGGACATGTACGAGGCGGTGCCGAGCATCACGTTGGCGGCGGTGATGCCCGCCGTGGTGCCCGAACGGGCGATGCCGAAGTCCACCAGCACCACCCGGCCGTCGGACTTCACCAGCAGGTTGCCGGGCTTCACGTCCCGGTGCACGATGCCGGCGAGATGGGCCGTGTGCAGCGCGTCGGCGGCCTGCGCCACCACCGACATCGTGGACGCCGGGTCGAGCCGCCCCGCCCGCCGCAGCCAGGAACTCAGCGGCTGGCCGTCGACGTACTCCATCACCAGGTAGTCGGCCTGGCTGCCGTCGGCGAGGGTGGACCGGCCGACGTCGTGCACGGCGACCACGCCCGGGTGACGCAGCGCCGCCAGCATCCGGGCCTCGGCCCGGAACCGGGCGGTGAACTCGGGATCGGCGGTCAGCGCCGGCAGCAGCACCTTCACCGCGACCTCGCGCTCCAGCATGATGTCGGTGCACCGCCAGACCGCGCCCATGCCACCGGTCGCCACCCGTTCGCCCAGCCGGTACCGCTCGCTGAGCACCACTCCTTGAGTCAGCACCGGGCCACGGTACCGGCCCGTCGCCCCCGGTTGATCAGCCCGTCGGAGCCCCGGCCGCCGAGCGTCGCGCCCGTAGGGGCGCGGCCGACTACGCTGGCGGGGGTTCGTCCCACGGGACATCAGCGGCGAGGGGAGACGCGGCATGGCGTGGAGCTGGCGGTACGAGGGCACGAACGGCGAGTCGGTCGAGGGGCCGGCGGAGTCGTTCGGCAGTCAGGCGGACGCCGAGTCCTGGATCGGCCAGACCTGGCGCGAGCTCGCGGCGTCCGGCGTCACCTCGGTCGCGCTCGTCGAGGACGACCGGGTGGAATACCGGATGAGCCTGCTGCCCCCGACGGAGTGATGGCCGGCGACCGCCCGGGGGGCGAGCCGCTGGTGCTCGGCGTGCCCCGGGCGGCGTTCCGGCCCAGCCCGGTCTTCCTCGCCCTGGTCGCGCTCTTCGCCACGAGCGGCGTGCTGACCTGGCACGGGTTCGGCAACGTGCGGCTCGACGTGTTCCTCTTCGTCGTGTCCGGCTGGTTGGTGTCGCTCTGCCTGCACGAGTACGCCCACGCGATCGTCGCGTTCCGGGCCGGCGACCGCAGCGTGGCCCACCGGGGCTACCTGACGCTGAACCCGCTGAAGTACAGCCACCCGCTGCTGTCGATCGGGCTGCCGGTGCTGGTGGTGCTGCTCGGCGGCATCGGCCTGCCCGGCGGGGCGGTCTGGGTGGACCGGCACGCCATCCCGGGACGGCTTCGGCACACGCTGGTCAGCCTCGCGGGCCCGGCCACCAACGTGCTGTTCACGCTGGTCCTGGTGGCCGCCGTACGCCTCGGCGCGGCCGGCGGCGGCCCGGTCGAGTTCTGGGCGGGCGTGGCGCTGCTGGCGTTCCTCCAGCTCACCGCGAGCGTGCTCAACCTGCTCCCGGTGCCCGGCCTCGACGGCGGCAACATGATCCAGCCGTGGCTGAACGCGCAGTGGCGCAAGATGTACGACCTGTTCGCCCCGTTCGGCTTCATCCTGCTGTTCGCGCTGCTGTGGAACCCGCGGATCAGCGGCTGGTTCTTCGGGGCGGTCTTCGCCGTGGGGGACGTCCTCGGCCTGCCGCCGTGGCTCTACGCGCTCGGCCTGGACCTGATCCGCTTCTGGCAGAGCTGACCGGCGGGTCGCACCCGGCCCGTCGTCGCCCGGCCCGGCCCGTTCGTCGGCCCGGCGCTGCCCGGCCCGGCCGGTCCCCTTCGTGGGGGCCGGCCGGGCCGGGGGTGTCACGGACGCTCGGCGGGGGACTCGGTCCGGGCCGGGTCGCGCTCGACGATCGGGTCGATGATCTCGTCGATCGCCTTGAGCAGGCCGGCGTCGAGCTGCACGCCGGCGGCCTTGACGTTGTCGTGCACCTGCTCGGGGCGGGACGCGCCCACGATCGCCGAGGAGACGTTCGGGTTCTGCAGCACCCAGGCGATGGCGAGCTGCGCCATGCTCAGGCCCGCCTGCTCGGCCAGCGGCTTGAGCCGCTGCACCCGCGTCAGCACGTCGTCGGCCAGGAACCTGGCGATGAAGCCCGCGCCCGACTTCTCGTCGGTCGCGCGGGAGCCGGCCGGCGGCGGCTGACCCGGCAGGTACTTGCCGGAGAGCACGCCCTGCGCCATCGGCGACCAGACGATCTGCCCGACGCCCAGCTCCTCGCTGGTGGGGACGACCTCGGACTCGATGACCCGCCAGAGCATCGAGTACTGCGGCTGGTTGGAGACCAGCGGGATGCGCAGCTCCCGGGCGAGCTGGTGGGCCTCGCGGATCTGCGACGCCTTCCACTCCGAGACGCCGATGTAGAGCGCCTTGCCGGAGTGCACGACGTCGGCGAAGGCCTCCATCGTCTCCTCCAGCGGGGTGCTGTAGTCGTACCGGTGGGCCTGGTAGAGGTCCACGTAGTCGGTGCGGAGCCGGCGCAGCGAGCCGTCGATCGACTCCATGATGTGCTTGCGGGACAGGCCCCGGTCGTTGCGGCCCGGCCCCGTGGGCCAGAACACCTTCGTGAAGATCTCCAGGCCCTCGCGCCGCTCGTTCTCCAGCGCGCGGCCCAGCACGTCCTCGGCGCGGGTGGCCGCGTACACGTCGGCCGTGTCGAAAGTGGTGATGCCGGCGTCCAGGGCGGCCCGGACGCAGGCGAACGCCGCGTCCTCCTCGACCTGCGAGCCGTGGGTGATCCAGTTGCCGTACGAGATTTCGCTGACCATCAGGCCGGAACGGCCCAGGTGACGGAATTCCATGCTCACGACCCTACTCCTGCCGATCATGACCGGCCGGGGACGCGGCTCAGAGCACCGGGTGGGTGTCGACGAGCAGCCGCTCGATCTCGGCGACGACCTCGTCGCGGTCGCGGTGCACCGGCTCGATCAGCGGCTCGCCCCGCCGGTCGAGCGCACCCCAGTGCCCGGTGCCGTCGTCGACCAGGAACGCGACGGGGTGGATGACCAGCGCCGGATGGGCGGGCGGGACCAGCACCTTCCCAGTGCGGTCCACCACGCCCCGCTGGCCGGCCACGTCCACCACGGCCAGCCCCTCGTCGGTGAAACCGTCGACGTACCGGCCGTCGGCCAGCACCGTGGCGAACCCGTGGTACCGGGTGGGCACCACGATGCGGCCGTTGCGGTCGACCGCCCCCCAGCCCTCCCGGCGGACCACCGCCACGCCGCGGTGGAACGGGCGTACGTCCGCGAAGCCGTGCGCCACGACCACCTCGCCGCCGGCGTCGATCGCCACCCACCCGGAGGCGCCGTCCGACACCCAGGCCAGCCCGTCGCTGAACGGACGGACCACCGGGTAGGACGGCCCGAGCACGGTGGCGCCGGCGAGGTCGACCAGCGACCACCGCTCCGTCTCCGGCCGCCGCACCCAGGCTAGCCCCTCGCGGAACGCCTGCGCCTCGGCGTACTCGGCCGCGACGGCCATGTCGCCGTCCGGGTCGGCGAAACCCCACAGGTCGCCGTCGCGCGCCGGCACCGGGGGCCGGTCACGCTCCAGCACCTCGTCCCGACTCCGGGGGTACGGCCCGAAGCCCGTCTCCGCCACCCGCTGCGCCACCGAGTCCAGGCTGAGCCGGATCCGTGCCTGGAGTTCGGCGTCCCCGTCGCCGCGCAGGTCGAGGGCCCGCTCGAAGTGGTGGCACGCCTCCATCAACCGGCCCTGGTCGTAGCACGACCGCCCCGCGTGCTCGTGCAGCGCCGCGCGCAGCCGGTCGGGCAGCTCCGTCGAGTTGGCCTCGGCGAAGAGCCGGTCGGCCTCCACGAACTCGCCGCGCCAGCGCAGCACGTGCGCCAGTCGTGCCTGCGCGACCGCCGTGCGCCGCAACTCCCCGGTCGCCTCCGCGTACGTGAGTGCGAGCCGACCGTCGGCGAGCGCGTCGTCCAGTTCGCCGAGCAGCCGCGAGACCACCGCCCGCAGGCTCAGCAGCCGGGCGCGCGACCGGTTGTCCACGGCGGCGCCCAGCTTCTCGGTGAGACGTCGGCGGATCGTCCGGAACTCCTCCGGCACCTCCACCACCTCGCGCAGGGTCTCCGGGTCGAGCCGCCAGCGGTAGGCCGCCAGCACCTGCTCCGGGTCGCCCTGCGCGGCACTCGTCCGGTCGACGTCCCGCGATTCCGGGCCGCGCTGCCCTGGGCCGTGCTGCCCTGGGCCGTGCTGCTCGGGGGTGTGCTGCTCGGGGCCGCGCTGCTCCGGGGTGTGCTGCTCCTGGCCGCGCTGCTCCGGGGCGTGCGGCTCGCGCCGTTCGCCGGTAGACGACGGGCCCTGCCCGACCGGCGTCGACACGGCCGGCGCGGACGCTGCGGACGCCGGCTGCGCCGAGACGGGCGGCGCTGGCGCCGGCCGCCCTGGCGGCGCCGAGATGGGCGGTGCCGGGGCGGGCGGTGCTGGGGCGGGCGGTGTCGAGACGGGCGGTGCTGGGACGGGCGGTGCTGGGACGGGCGGTGTCGAGACGGGCGGTGCTGGGACGGGCGGTGCCGAGACGGGCGGTGCCGAGACGGGCGGTGCTGGGACGGGCGGTGCCGGCGCGGTGACGGCCGGTGCCAGCGGTCCCGCTTGTGCCGGCGCTGCCGGAACGGGCGGTACCGGCCCGGTGGCGGAAGGAGTCAGCGGCTCGGCAACGGGCGGCGCGGGTGACGCTGGCACCGGTCGCGCCGGCGGTGTGGGCGCTGTTGGCACTGGTTGCGCCGGCGGCGCGGAGACAGGCGGCGCGGCTGCCTCGGAGACGGGCAGCGCGAATGGTGGTTGCGCCGGTGACATGGTGAGGGGCGACGCCGGCCGCGCGTCGACAGGCGGTGCTGGCGGCGTGGGCACCCCCTGTCCCGGCGCGACGTCGGGGACGCCGGGTGGCACTGCCGGCTTTTCGGAGGGTGGCGTGGTGACCGGCTGAGCCGGCATCGACGGCGTGCTGTCGGTGGTTGCGGCGGAGGGCCGGGTCGGCGGGGCCGACACGGGCGCGACGGGCGGAGTGGGCAGGGCCTGTGCCAGCGGCGCGGTGACTGGTGCGCGGGCCGGCGCGGCACCGGGCGCGGGACCGTCCTCCGGACGGTCTTCGGGCACCGGGGTGTGCCCTTCGGGTGGGGCGGGCAAGGGCCCGTCCACCGACAGGGCGGGGAAGGGCGCCGGAGCCGGCAAGACACCCCCGGCCGCCGCACCCGTGACGGGCGGTACGGGTGCGGCCTGTGCCGGGGTCGCAACGGGCGGTACGGGTGCGGCCTGTGCCGGGGTCGCAACGGGCGGTACGGGTGCGGCCTGTGCCGGGGTCGCAACGGGCGGCGCGGACACGGGCCGCGCCGTGGGTGAGGCAGCGGGGCCCGCCGGGGGTGCGGACACGGGCTGGGCAGGCGGTCCGGAAACCGGCGTGGCCGGGGCCGGCGCCGCCGCCGATGGAACGGCGTCGGGTGCGCTGCTCACAGTCGCCGGTCCAGGGACGAAGTCGCTCGGGGATGCGTCGACCGGTCGCGCGGGGGGAACCGTTCCGGTTGCGCCGCTCAGCGGTGCGGTTGCCCGCACTGCCGGGTCTGCGTGCGCGGACGCTGAGCGCGGATCGGTCGCGTCGAGTGGAACGCCATGGGTGTCAAAACCCCTCGGTGACAGCCATGGTGTTCCACCGGTGGGTCCAGCCGTGGTCGCGGCGTCGGTGCCAGGGGTGCGCAGGGGCGCAGCGGCCGTTGCGGGCGGCGGGGCAGAAGCGCCCGGGGCAGGCGCCGTTACGGTCTGTGCCAGGTCCTCGGGCCTGGACTGGCCGGTCTGAGGACCGTCAAGCGTGACTAAGGCAGGAGCGGCGTGCTCCCTTGGCACCGGATCCGACGCGGCTGGCGGTGTCGATTGCGGCGGGGCCGGGGGTACTGACTCCGTCTGGGCTGGCGGTGTCGACTCCGGCGGGGCCGGGGGTGCTGACTCCGTCTGGGCTGGCGGTGTCGACTCCGGCGGGGCCGGGGGCACGGCCTCCGTCCGGGTTGGTGGTGCCGATTCCGGCGGCACTGCGGGCAGCGCCTCTGACCGGGCGGGCGGTGTCGCCTCTGACCGGGCGGGCGGTGTCGCCTCTGACCGGGCGGGCGGTGCCGACTCCGACGGGACCGGGGGTGCCGACTCTGGCCCGGCGGGTGATGCCGACACGTGCGGGGCAGGGGGCATGGAGACAGGGCGGGGGACAGGTGGTCCGGAGACAGGGCGTGCCGGTGCGGAGGCGAGGTGGAGCTCCGTCGGCTCCGATCGTGTGGCGGCCGAGTGACTCGGGGGAACCGGGTCGCCCGCCGCAGGGGTCGTCGGGGCGGGTGCCCTGGGCGGCCCGGATACCGGTCCGGCAGGGGGACCGGAGGCAGGCGGCGAAGACACGGGCGAGGTAACCGACGAGGCGGCCGTCGACGAGGTCCCCGGCGAGGCCGGTGCGGGTGTCACCGGATCGGTCCCAGCCGCCCTGTCGAGGCGGTCGTGGGTGGGCTCGGGCGATAGGAGGTCGTCCTGGACGGGTTTCGGGGTCGCCGCCGGGGGTGTCGACACAGCGCTCGGGGACGCGTCGGCCGGGGCAGCGGGGCGGGGGCTGTCCGCCTCCGCGGGACGAGCGTCGTCCGTCTCTGCGGAAGGCGTCATGGGCTTGGAGGGCCGGAACCAGGCGTCCGCGCCGCTCGGCGCGGCCGGCTGGGGCCGGGCCGGGGCCGCCGGTGCCGGCGGAACGTACACCCTGGGCATGCCCGCTGTGAGCGGCATCGTGGCCGCTGGCGTCTCCGACGGTACCGCTGGGGTGGTCGCCGCACCCCTGTCCTCGGGAGCGGGGCGCGGACCGGCCGGCTGGACGCTCGCCGGACGGTCGGTCGGCGGCGTGGTGGCCGGTGGTCCGATCACGGGCTCGGCGCCGCGAGGTTCGGCACCGAGGCCCTGCTGCGGTGTGGGCCCGTACGGGTGGGTCGGCGGGACCGGCTCGGGGTGTGCCGGGGCCGGGCCGGAGGATCCGGTGCTGGACGTGACCCTCGGTGCCGGCAGGAACTCCAGCCGCAGTCGGGCGGCGGGCGGCGCCGGGACCGGCGTGACGTCGTCCGCGGGAGCAGGTCGCGGCACGTGGCCGGCCGCCTGGAACTGCTCCTCGGCGGAGGGCAGCGGGGGCTGAGAACCAGCAGCCGGTGGCTCGCTGGTCGGACCCCCCGGCGACACCGGTCGGCCGGCGGTCGGGCCTGCCGGGGAGATCGGTCGGCTGGTGGTCGGACCTCCCGGCGACACCGGCCGGCTCGGGACCGGAGATGCGGGTGACACCGGGCGGCCGGCGCCCGGACTTGCCGGCGCAACCGCGTCACCCCGGACCGAACCGGCTGGCGACACCGGTCGGCTGTTGACCGGGCCTGCTGGCGACACCGGGCCTGCTGGCGACACCGGGCCTGCCGACGGCACGGGGGCTGCGGGCGACACCGGGCGGCCGGCGGCCGGGCCTGCTGGCGGTACCGCGTCACCCCTGACCGGGGCTGCCGGCGACACCGGGGCTGCCGCCGTCGCCCGGGCGGCGGCCGGCCCGGCCGGTGACGGCGGGCCGGCGGGGGGACCCGCAGCGGGGGTCGGGCGCGGGGCGGGACCAGCGGGCGACACGGGCAGGTCGCGGGACGGTGCGACCGGGCCGGTTCGGTCCGTGGGCGGCACGTCGCGGGACGGCGCGGGGGAGACCGGCCGGCCAGGGACCGCAACCTCGTTACGCGGGGTCAGGAAGCCCCGAGGGCCGGAGCCGGGCGGTACCGGGGCGGGCGGGCCGGCGGCAGGCGGCACCGAGATCGGCGGGCCGGAGATCGGCGGTACCGAGACCGACACGCCGGAGACCGGCGCGCCGGACACCGGGCGGTCGCCGCCAGCGGGACCCCGCGACGGCGGGTACGGGCGTGGTTCGTCGTACCGGGGCTGGGCCGGTGGTGCGGCAACCTCGTGCGGGCCCCCGTGGTGGTGGGGACGGTCGGCCGGCTCGGCCGACCGCCGGTGTTCCGGGTGCGGTGCGGTGTGGCGCGTGTCCCGGTCGAAACCGGGCTGCGCCGGGCCGGACGACGGCCAGGGCAAGCCGTCCTGCTGCGGGTGCCTACGCGGCTCCCGGTACGCGTCGTGCTCCCGGTACGCCTCGGGCCGGGCGGCCTCGCGCGGACGCCGATCCGGGTACGCCTCAGCGCGCGCCGCCGCCTCGCGTGCCTGCCACCGTTCGTCCGGCTCCGGCTGGCGCCGTTCCCCGGCACGGTACGGCTGCCCGCTCGCGGCCCGGTCGGGGCGCTGCCACCCGTCGGCGGGTACGCCCGGCTCGCGGCCCCGTCCGCCCGGGGCGCGTTCCTCCCGCCCGTCGGAGCGCCGTTCCCACTGCCCCGACGCGGCGTGCTCCCACGGCCCGTCCCCGACGCGCCCCCGCCGCTCGTCCGAGGAACCGTCCCGCCTCCCGTCCGAGGAACGGTCCCGCGACGCGTCCGAGGGGCGGTGCTCGGTGGGGGCACCCCACTCGTACCGGGGCCGGCGGGCCCCCTCGCCCGTGCGGCGGTCGTCGTCGGTCTCCGGCCGGCGGTCGTGCCCTGCTCCGACCCGCGGATCGTGACCGCGCTCGGAGCGGCCGTCGTGGTCGCGCTGTGTCCGGTCGTCGTGGCCGCGCTCGCTCCGGTCGTCGTGGCCGGGTTCCGGCCGGCGGTCGTGGCCCGGGCCCGGCCGGCGGTCGTGACCTGGCTCCGGCCGGCGGTCGTAGCCCGGGTCCGGCCGCTGGTACGCCGGCGACCGGCGCGGGTCCTCGCCCGGCTCGGGCAGCCAGCCCGGCTCCGGGCGGCCGGCGGGCGAGACGGGGCGGTCCCGTCCGGCCGGCTCGTGCCGTGGCGGGCGGGCGTCGTAGCGGTCGTGGCCGGCGTGGTCGCGCGGCCGGGGGGAGTCGACCGGCCGGCCCGCGCCGGAGCGGCCGGGGCCGTCGAAGCCGTCCCGGGCGTTGCGGTGCGGCGGCTCCTGCCGGTGCGGCGGCTGCCGGTCGTCCGGCCAGGTCGGCTCCGCGTGCGGCCGGCGGTACGGCTCGTCGTCGCGCCGCCGCCCGTCGGGGCCGCCAAGCGGGCCGCTCCAGCCTTCCTGCCGGCCGTTCCACCCTTCCTGTCGACCGGTCCAGCCGTCGGGGTCGTCGTCCCAGGACCGGCCGAGGTAGGTCCCGTCGGGCCGGGTCGGTGCGAGCGGGGGCACCTCGGCGCGGCCGACGGCGGTCGCCCGGCCCCGGGGCGTGGGCGGGGCGTGCTGGATGCCGATGTCGCCGGGGTAGCGCTGGCCCGGGAACTGCGGGTGCCACTCGGTGGTCGGCTCGACCATCCAGGACGGTTCGCCGGTGTCGTGCCACCGGTCGGCGTAGCGGCTCATCCGGGGGACCTGTCGCCACGGCGGGTGAGCGGAACGGCCGTAGCGCGCCGTCGGTGAACGGGCGCGTCGGGGTGGCCGGCTCGCGTCCGCTCGCTCACGGCGGCGCCCCGGTGGCCGGCTCGCGTCCGCTCGCTCACGGCGATGTCACCTCGTTGCAAATTGTCGCGCTGGGCGCCCCACGTGCCGGTAGAGTCGCCCGTCCCGGCATGGCGTGGCTGCGGAAGGAGGGTAGCGGCGTGGGCTCGCTCACCGCCACTGTGGCACCGCCAACCGCCCCAAACGTTATCCTATGGTTCCGGACATTTGGTGCTATAACCGGATCAGGCTTCCGGCGTTACGCCACGTATCGGCAGGCGACCGTGGCGGGCGTCGTCACCAACACGGTCTTCGGCTTCCTGCGCTGCTACGTCCTCCTCGCCGCGGCCGGTGCCGCCGGCACGGTGGCCGGGTACGACCGCACCCAGCTCGCCAGTTTCGTCTGGGTGGGTCAGGGCCTGCTCGCCGTGGTCCTGCTCTGGGGGTGGACGGACCTGGCGGACCGGATCCGCACCGGCGACGTCGCCAGCGACCTGCTCCGGCCGGTGCACCCGGTGACCAGCCACCTTGCCACCGACCTGGGCCGCGCCGGCCACGCCGCCCTGGTCCGGCTGCTCCCGCCGGTGCTGGTCGGGCCGCTCTTCTTCGAGGTGTACGTGCCCCGACGCCTGTCCACCCTGCCACTCTTCGTGCTCTCCGCCGTCGCCGCCGTGGTGCTCTGCTTCGGCTGCCGGTTCCTGGTCAACGCGACCGCGTACTGGTTGCAGGACGTCCGGGGGCCGATGATCCTCTGGACCCTCGCCTCGGGGGTGCTCGCCGGGCTCTACTTCCCGCTGCGCTTCCTGCCGGAGTGGCTCCAGCACGTCCTCTGGCTGGGCACCCCCTTCCCGAGCCTGCTCCAGACCCCGCTCGACGTGCTCGTCGAGCGGGACCCGACCGGCACCCAGGTCGGGCTGGTCGGCCTCCAGCTCGCCTGGGCGGTGCTGGTCCTGGCCGCCTGCCGGCTCGTGCAGCGCCGCGCGGAACGCCGCCTGGTGGTGCAGGGTGGCTGACGGGGCGGTGGCGTCGGCCGCCCGGCGCCGCGGCGGCGGGGCGCTGGCCGCGTACCGGGCGCTGCTGGGGGCGCAGGCGCGGTCGCAGACGGCGTACCGGACGTCGTTCGTGGTCGACGTGCTCGGCAACGTCGGGTCCACCGTCTTCGACGTGCTGACCGTGCTGGTGATCTTCGGCGTCACGCGGGAGCTGGGCGGCTTCACGCTCCGCGAGACGCTGGTGATCGTCGGCCTCTCGACCTGCGCGTTCGCCACCGCCGATCTGCTGGTGGGCAACATCGAGCGGCTGCCCCGCTACGTGCGCACAGGGCTGTTCGACGCCGTGCTGGTCCGCCCGCTCGGCGCGCTGCCGCAGCTGCTGCTCATGGACCTGCCGCTGCGCAAGGTGTCCCGGGCGGTCTTCGGGCTCGCCGTACTGGTCGTCGCGGTCGGCTCGGCCGGCGTCCAGTGGACCCCGGCGCGGGCGCTGCTGGTGGTCGTCGCCCCGCTGGCCGGCGTGGTCTTCTTCGGGGCGGTCTTCGTCGCCACCGCCACCGTCTCCTTCTGGTGGGTCGACTCGGGCGAGCTGGCCAACTCGGTCACCTACGGCGGCCGGGACTTCACCTCGTACCCGGTCACCGTGTTCGGCGGCTGGTTCCGCGCCGTGTTCGCGTACGGCCTGGGCTTCGCCTTCGTCAGCTACCACCCGGCGCTGGCGCTGCTCGGCCGCGCCGACCCGCTCGGCCTGCCGGGCTGGGTCGGCTGGGCCGCGCCGGCCGTCGCGCTGGTCGCCGCCGCCGGGGCCGCGGCGGCCTGGCGTACCGGCGTGCGCCACTACCGGAGTACGGGGTCGTGAGCGACGACGTCATCGTGGCCGACGGGCTGCGCAAGGAGTTCACGGTCCGGGTGCGGGCCGGCCGGCTGCGCCGGGAGAAGCGCCGGGTCACCGCCGTGGACGGGGTCGACCTGCGGGTCCCCCGGGGCGAGACGCTCGGCTACATCGGGCCCAACGGCGCGGGCAAGTCCACCACGCTCAAGATGCTCACCGGGGTGCTGACGCCCTCCGCCGGCGAGGTGCGCGTCTGCGGCCTGCGCCCGGTCGCCCAGCGCACCCGGCTCGCGCTGCGCATCGGCGTCGTCTTCGGCCAGCGCTCGCAGCTCTGGTGGGACCTGCCGCTGCGGGAGTCGTTCGCACTGTTGCGGCACGTCTACCGGGTGCCGGCCGCCGCGCACGCCGCCCGGCTGCGCCGCTGTCGGAGCCTGCTCGACCTGGACGCCTTCCTGGACACCCCGGTCCGGCAACTGTCCCTGGGGCAGCGGATGCGCGGCGAGCTGACGGCCGCCCTGCTGCACGGCCCCGAGGTGCTCTTCCTCGACGAGCCGACGATCGGCCTGGACGTGGTGAGCAAGCAGGCGGTCCGTGGCTTCCTCGGCGAGCTGGGCCGGGCCGGGGACACCACGTTGGTGCTCACCACCCACGACCTGGCCGACATCGAGCGGCTCTGCCGTCGCCTGGTGGTGGTCGACCACGGTCGGGTGGTGCACGACGGGTCGATCGCCGCGTTGCACGAGCGGTACGGCTCCCGTCGGCTGCTCGTCGCCGACCTGGAGGCCCCGCTGCCCGAGCCGCCGGCGCTGCCCGGCGCGCCGCTGCACCGGGTGGAGGCCGACGGGCACCGGCTGGCCTTCGCGCTGGAGTCGGCGGGCGTGGCCGAGGTGGTGGCCGCCCTGGCCGCCCTGGGCTCACTGCGGGACGTCTCGATCGTCGAGCCGGACATCGAGGACGTGGTGGCCCGGCTCTACCGGGGTGGCTGAGCCCCTCCGCGCGAGTGGAGCCTGCCGCCGGGCGAGCTGGGCCCGACTCCGGGGAGCCCGCGCCCGCTCCTGCCGCGGGAGGCGAGGCCGGAACGGACGGTCAGGGGTGTTCCATCACCAGGACGGCGAAGGTGCCGGGGGCCAGCGCTTCGTAGCGGTGCGGCGCGTCGCCGGGGAAGGTCGCGTAGTCGCCCGGGCCGAGCTCCACCAGGTCGCCCTCCGGCCCGACGCGCAGCCGCCCGGCGCCCACCACGATGTGTTCGACGCTGCGGGGGGTGTGCGACTCGGCGGTGCGTACCGTCCCGGGCTCCAGCTCGAGCAGGTAGACGTCCCGGCGGATGTGGGCGGCGCCGGCGGCGAGCAGCGTCGCGGTGAGGTCGGCGTGCTCGGAGCGGATCCGGGGGCCGTCGCCGGCGCGTACGACCCGGACGGTGGCCGCCGGCGGCTCGACCAGCCGGCTGAACGGCACGCCGAGCGCCACCCCGAGCGCCCAGAGGGTCTCCACGCTGGGGTTGCCGACCCCGGACTCCAACTGGGACAGGGTGGACTTGGCGATGCCGGCCCGGCGGGCCAGCTCGGTGAGCGAGATGCCGACGCGTTCGCGCTCGCGGCGGAGCGCGACGGCGATGGTGGCCAGCGGTGGAGTCGGTTCGGCGGACATCGTTCGCTCCAATGTTCCGTTTGTTCGGTTTGACGAACAGGTGTGGCGCGTTCATCATGATGGACCATGCGTACGGTACAGCGAACGGTCGAGGGCACGGCAGTCCGCGACGTCGCCGCCATCGGGGCGGCGATGGTCGCGGTCGGTGCCTCGTTCGGCGCGGTGGCGGTGGCCGCCGGCCTGCCGGGCTGGGCGGCCGTCGTCATGTCCGTGCTGGTCTACGCCGGCGGCGCGCAGTTCATGGCGGTCGGGCTGGTGGCCACCGGGAGTCCGCTCGCGGCGGTCCTCGCCGGCCTGCTGCTCAACGCCCGGCACCTGCCGTTCGGGCTGGCGCTCGCCGACAGCATCGGCCGCCCGCTGTGGCGTCGGCTGCTCGGTAGCCACCTGATGACCGACGAGGCGACCGCCTTCGCGCTGGCCCGCCCCGCCGGGGGCGCGCGCCGGCGGGCGTTCTGGCTCGCCGGCACCCTGCTCTTCCTGGCCTGGAACGTGGGGACCGTGCTCGGGGTGCTCGCCGGCGGCGTGGTCGGCGACCCCGCCGCGTTCGGCTTGGACGCCGCGTTCCCGGCCGGCCTGATCGCGCTGTTGCTGCCGGCGCTGCGCGACCGCGACACCCGGCGGGTGGCGCTGGCCGGCGCGGTGCTGGCGGTGCTGGCCACCCCGCTGCTGCCGGCCGGGCTGCCGGTGCTGCTGGCGCTCGCTGGCCCGGCCGTGCTGGCCGTCGCCGCCGTACGCCGTGGTCGGCGGGCCGCGAAAGGCGGCAGCCGGACGCCGAACGCGCCGGTCGCGGGTGGCGGAACGGTCGCGGGAACCGCCGCCGAACCGCCGGGCGGGGTGGGGGAGCCGGTGCGTGCGGGGGAGAGGACGCCGCCGCGGGGCGGGTCCGTGCCGGTCGGCCAAACTGGGGAGGGGTCGTGCTGATCGCCGTGATCGTGGCGCTGGCCGCCGGGACGTACGGCTTCCGGGTCGCCGGGGTGCTGCTGCGCGACCGGCTCGACCTGCCGGAGTGGTCCCGGCGGCTGCTGCCGGTCGGCGCCGCCGCCCTGCTGGCCGCGCTGGGCGCCACCGCCGCGCTGACCGAGGCGGGCCGGTTCGCCGGCTGGGCCCGGCCGCTGGGCGTGCTGGTCGGCGTGTTGCTGGCCTGGCGGCGGGCGCCGTTCGTGCTGGTGGTGCTCGCCGCCGCCGGCACCACCGCGCTGCTCCGCCTGCTCGGCGTGCCGTAGGCCCCACCCCGGTCCACCGACGACGAACGGCCCCTCGCCGCGGTGCGGGAGGGGCCGTCAGGCCCCGAACACGGTCGCCTCCGCCGCCGGTGCGGCGGGGTCAGACCGGGTCGCCGATGTTGACCCGGGGCTCGGGCGCGCGCATCCGGCGGAAGGTGATCGACCGCATGATGGCGTAGAGGTAGAGCGAGCCCATCCGCTGCCCGGTGTTCGGGAAACGCTCCCGGACCAGCTTGCGGATCTTGCGGGAGATCAGGAACGAGTCGACCACCACACCCAGCGCGAGCGCGCCCCAGAGGAGATTGGAGACCAGGCGGACGATCGGGGGCATCGCCGCGTTGGAACCGATCAGCACGATCAGCGCGCCGCCGAAGAACCAGGTGCCGACCGTACGCCGGGAGTCGACCACGTTGCGGGCCAGCAGCCGCTCGGGGCCGCGGTCACGGGGCCCACCCTCGCGGCGGAACTCCGCCGCCGACTCCGCGCGCAGTTGGCGCCGGCGCTCCCGCGCCTCCTCCTTGGTCAGCGGCTTGGTGGCCGCGGCCGGCCGGCGGCCGGCGCTGGGCCGCTTCGGCGTGACCTTGCCCAGCTCCTTCTTGCTCGGGGTGTAGCCCCGGGGCTGGGCGGACGAGGACTCCTCGTCGGGCGTCACCGGGGTGACGGCCTCGTCGACGAGGTCGGTGGACTTGCGGCGAAACAGCGACGGCACGCGGAAAGGGTAGCCAAACGACGGCGCCCGGTGCACATCGCGGTGCACCGGGCGCGGTCGGGAGTGGTCGACGTTACGGACGCTCGGCGTGCGCGCCGAGGTCGGCGAGCTTCGCCTCGAAGTCCTCGTAGCCCCGGTTGATCAGGTCGACGCCGTAGACCCGGGAGGTGCCCTCGGCCGCCAGCGCGGCGATCAGGTGGCTGAAACCGGCCCGCAGGTCGGGGATAACCAGGTCGGCGGCGTGCAGCTTGCTCGGCCCCGCGATCACCGCGGAGTGCTTGAAGTTGCGCCGGCCGAAGCGGCACGGGGTGCCGCCCAGGCAGTCCCGGTAGACCTGGATGTTCGCGCCCATCGAGTTCAGCGCCTCGGTGTAGCCCAGCCGCTGCTCGTAGACCGTCTCGTGGACGATGGACAGGCCCCGGGCCTGGGTGAGCGCCACCACCAGGGGCTGCTGCCAGTCGGTCATGAAGCCCGGGTGCACGTCGGTCTCCAGGGCCACCGACCTCAGCTCGCCGCCCGGGTGCCAGAACCGGATGCCGCCCTCCTGGCCGGGGTCGCCCAGTTTCGGCGGCCGGGCGTCGGTGACCTCGTACTCGCCGCCGACCGAGCGGAAGATGTTCAGGAACGTCATCATGTCGGCCTGCTGTGCGCCGAGGACCTCGACGTGGCCGCGGGTCGCCAGCGCCGCCGCGGCCCAGCTCGCCGCCTCGATCCGGTCCGGGATCGGCCGGTGCGTGTAGCCGTGCAGCCTCGGCACGCCCTGGATCTCGATCACCCGGTCGGTGTGCACCTTGATGATCGCGCCCATCTTCTGCAGGACGCAGATCAGGTCGATGATCTCCGGCTCCACCGCCGCGTTGCGCAGCTCGGTGACCCCCTCGGCCATCACCGCCGTCAACAGCACCTGCTCGGTCGCCCCGACGCTCGGGTACGGCAGCGAGAACTTGGTGCCGTGCAGCCCGTTCGGTGCCGACAGGTGCAGGCCCTCCGGGGTCTTCTCGACCGTCGCCCCGAACTCGCGCAGCGCCTGGAGGTGGAAGTCGATCGGGCGCGGCCCGATGTGGCAGCCGCCCAGGTCCGGGATGAAGGCGTGGCCGAGGCGGTGCAGCAGCGGCCCGCAGAACAGGATCGGGATCCGGCTGGAGCCCGCGTGCACGTTGATCTGGTCCGTGCTCGCGCTCTCCACGTTCGCGGGGTCGAAGACGAGCTCGCCGTCCTCCTCGCCGTCGGTGACCTTCACGCCGTGCAGGCCGAGCAGGCCCCGGACCACCTCGACGTCACGGATCTTCGGCACGTCGAACAGCCGGCTCGGGCTGTCGCCCAGCAGAGCGGCGACCATCGCCTTCGAGACCAGGTTCTTCGCGCCGCGCACGCGGATCCGCCCTTCCAGCGGAGTACCTCCGTGTACGACCAGGACGTCGTCGGTCAACGCAACCTCCAGCGCGTCGGTGCTGCCGTGTTGATGGTGGGCCCGCGATGTCTTCGCTACCCGGAATGCGGTCATGTCGAAACGGCCGCGTGATTCGTCGCCCCGGCAGCATAGCCCTCCGTGACGTAAATGGACCCGGTCAGATCGCCCCTCAGGGCACTAATCGGTGATCGGGCCCATTTACGTACCAGTGGTGCTACCGAGCGTGATCAGCTTGCCGCGGGCGGCGGGGTGTCGGCCCCGGGCAGGGCGAGCATCTGGTCCAGCGCCACCCGGGCGTGGTGCGCGGTGTCCGGGTCGACCGTGATCTGGTTGACCACCCGGCCGGCCACCAGCTCCTCCAGCGCCCAGACCAGGTGGGGCAGGTCGATCCGGTTCATGGTCGAGCAGTAGCAGACCGCCTTGTCCAGGAACATGATCTGCTTGTCGGGGTGGGCCAGCGCGAGCCGGCGGACCAGGTTCAGCTCGGTGCCGACCGCCCACGCCGAGCCGGCCGGGGCCGCCTCGATGGCCTTGATGATGTATTCCGTCGAGCCGACGAAGTCGGCGGCGGTGACCACCTCGTGCCGGCACTCCGGGTGGACCAGCACGTTCACCCCCGGCACCCGCTCCCGCACGTCGTTCACGCTGTCGAGGGTGAACCGGCCGTGCACCGAGCAGTGCCCCCGCCAGAGGATCATCTTCGCGTCGCGCAGCTGCTCCGGGGTGAGCCCGCCGTTCGGCTTGTGCGGGTCGTAGAGCACGCAGTCGTCCAGCGAGAGGCCCATCTCCAGCACGGCCGTGTTGCGGCCCAGGTGCTGGTCGGGCAGGAAGAGCACCTTCGACCCCTGCTGGTACGCCCAGTCCAGCGCCCGCTTCGCGTTCGACGAGGTGCAGACCACGCCGCCGTTACGGCCGACGAAGCCCTTGATGTCCGCCGAGGAGTTCATGTACGTGACCGGGACGGTCTGCTCCGCGATGCCCAGGTCGGTCAGCACGTCCCAGGCCGTCTCGACCTGCGACAGCACCGCCATGTCCGCCATCGAGCAGCCGGCGGCCAGGTCCGGCAGGACGACCTTCTGCGCGTCCGAGGTGAGGATGTCGGCGCTCTCGGCCATGAAGTGCACGCCGCAGAAGACGATGTGTTCCGCGTCGGGGCGGGCCGCCGCCTCGCGGGCCAGCTTGAACGAGTCGCCGGTGACGTCGGCGAACTGGATCACCTCGTCGCGCTGGTAGTGGTGCCCCAGCACGAAGACCTTGCTGCCCAGCTTCGCTTTCGCCGCCGCCGCCCGGGCCACCAGGTCCGGGTCGCTGGGCGCCGGAAGGTCACCCGGACACTCGACGCCACGCTCGGTGGCGGGGTCGCTGCCCCGGCCGAGCAGCAGCAGTGCCGTTGCGGTGTTGGAGGGTTCCACCCAGGTCGAAGTCACGTATCCCATGGTCCCACAGGGTGGCCTGAGCGCAGCCTCCACCGGTGTGGGCTGCCACACTGCTCGGCATGCGCGTGCTGCTCTGCCCGGACAAGTTCGCCGGCACCCTGTCGGCCCCGGAGGTCGCCGACGCCGTGGTCGCCGGCTGGCGCGAGGTGGCTCCCGGCGACGACCTGCTCGTCCGGCCGCTGTCCGACGGCGGGCCGGGCTTCCTCGACGTGCTCGGCGACGCGCTCGGCGGGCGCCGAATCCCGGTGCCGACCGTCGACCCGCTGGGCCGCCCAGTCGCCGGTGAGATCCTGCTCACCACCGACGGCGGGACGACCGCCTGGCTGGAGAGCGCCCAGGCGTGCGGGCTGCACCTGCTCGACGCGGGCGAGCGCGACCCGAAGACCACCACCTCGTACGGCCTGGGGGTGCTGGTCGCCGCCGCCGTGGAGGCCGGCGCCCGCACGGTGGTGATCGGCCTGGGTGGCTCCGGCACCAACGACGGCGGCGCGGGGATGCTCACCGCGCTCGGCGTGACCCCGCTGGACGACGGGGGCCGGGCGCTGCCGTACGGCGGCGCGGCGCTGGCCGCCGCGGTCGCGCTCGACGGGGCGCCCCGGCTGCGCGACGCCCGGCTGGTGGCCGCCACCGACGTGGACAATCCGCTGCTCGGCCTGCACGGGGCGAGCAACGTGTTCGGCCCGCAGAAGGGCGCCGACCGGGCGGACGTGCTGCTGCTCGACGCCGCGCTGGAGCGCTTCGCCGCCGTGCTGGAGCGGGACCTGCCCGGCTGCCCCGACCGGCTGGGCGCCCTGCCCGGCGGCGGCGCGGCCGGGGGCCTCGGCGCGGCCGTCCTGGCGCTGGGCGGGCACTGCGAGTCGGGCATCGGCCTGGTCACCCGGGCGATCGGGCTGGACGCCGCCCTGGACGCCGTCGACCTGGTGGTCACCGGGGAGGGCTCGTTCGACCACCAGTCGCTGCGCGGCAAGGTGGTGGCCGGGGTGGCCGGCGCCGCCCGGGACCGGGGCCTGCCCTGCGTGGTGCTGGCCGGCCAGGTGAGCGCCGGCCGGCGGGAGGCGGGCGCGGCCGGGGTGACCGACGCGTACAGCCTGGTGGAGCACTTCGGGGGCGAGGAGCGCGGCGGGCTGGCCGCCGCGCTGGAGCGCCCGGCCGAGGGGCTGCGGGCGTTCGGCGCCCGGCTGGCCCGGCAGTGGAGCCGCTGACCGGCCCGCGGGCGTGACCTGGCCGGCGCGCTCGCCGACGGCGCCGCGCGGCCGGGAGCCGCTCGCCCGCCGCCCGGTCGGGTCCGCCGGCGCCCGGCTGCGGCGGCCCGCGTCACGGCGGCCGGGTGAGGCCGGTCGCAGCGGCGTACCATCGGATCTGGACCACACCGGGAATGGCTGGGCGACGTGAGATGTTGGCCAGTCCGTCCGGACCCAACCGCGCAGGGAGATTTCACGTGACCACGCCAGCGCAGACCGAGTCGACCGAGGCCAAGGCCCCCACGTCCGTCGTCCTCACCGACGTCGCGGCGCAGAAGGTCAAGGCCCTGATCGAGCAGGAGGGCCGCGACGACCTGCGGCTCCGGGTCGCCGTGCAGCCGGGTGGCTGCTCCGGCCTGCGGTACCAGCTCTTCTTCGACGAGCGCTCGCTCGACGGTGACGTCGTCACCGACTTCGACGGCGTCGAGGTCGTCGTCGACCGGATGAGCGCCCCCTACCTGGCCGGCGCCACCATCGACTTCGCCGACCGCATCGACGCCCAGGGCTTCACGATCGACAACCCCAACGCGGGCAACTCCTGCGCCTGCGGCGACTCGTTCAGCTGAGCCCACCTCCGCTCGCGACCAGCGGGGCCGTCCCCTCGGGGCGGCCCCGCTGCCGCGTTCGGGCCCGGTAGCGCAGCCGAGAAGATGACCGAGGCCGGACCGACGGGTCATCCTGAGGGGGCCGGACCGGTAGGCTGACCGGCGCCCTGCTCCCGACCCCGAGGGTTGACATGAAGATCGCCGTGACCGGCTCGATCGCCACCGACCACCTGATGAGCTTCCCCGGCCGCTTCGCCGACCAGTTCATCGCCGACCAGCTGCACAAGGTGTCGCTCTCCTTCCTGGTGGACGACCTGGTGCTGCGTCGCGGCGGCGTGGCGGCGAACATCGCCTTCGGCATGGGGCAGCTCGGCCTGCGCCCGGTGCTGGTCGGCGCGGTCGGCGCGGACTTCGCCGACTACCGCTCCTGGCTGGAGCGGCACGGGGTCGACTGCGGCTCGGTGCACGTCAGCGAGGTGGCGCACACCGCCCGGTTCGTCTGCACCACGGACACCGACATGTGCCAGATCGCCTCGTTCTACGCCGGCGCGATGAGCGAGGCCCGCAACATCGAGCTGGAGCCGGTGGCCCGCCGCCTCGACGGGCTGGACCTGGTCCTGGTCGGCGCGAACGACCCGGCGGCGATGCTGCGGCACTCCGCCGAGTGCCGGGAGCGGGGATACCCCTTCGCCGCCGACCCGTCCCAGCAGCTCGCCCGGATGGACGGCGAGGACGTCGTCGCGCTGATCGAGGGCGCCGACTACCTGATGACCAACGACTACGAGAAGTCGCTGCTGCAGAGCAAGGCCGGGCTGAGCGACGCGCAGCTGCTCGACCGGGTCAAGGTCCGGGTCACCACGCTGGGCAAGCACGGCGTGGAGATCGCCGGGCGCGACATCGACCCGATCCACGTGCCGATCGCGCGGGAGATCCGGGCGGTCGACCCCACCGGGGTCGGCGACGGCTTCCGGGCCGGCTTCTTCACCGCGCTGTCCTGGGGCCTCGGGCTGGAGCGGGCCGCCCAGGTGGGCTCCCTGCTCGCCACGCTGGTGCTGGAGACCGTGGGCACGCAGGAGTACGAGGTCCGCCGTGACCTGTTCGTCAAGCGGATGGCCGAGTCGTACGGCGACGTGGCCGCCGAGGACGTCCGGCCGCACCTGTTGCCGTAACCCCGACCTCGGTGTCGGGAAGGGCCCTCCGTGTCGACCGGGTGCCCTTCCCGACACCTCTCAGTGGAGGCGGCGGACGTCGAAGGCCGGGCCGTCGGGGCCGGTGACCGTGCCGAGGAACTCGTGGCCGCGCATCCGGCACCAGGCCGGGATGTCCACCGCCGCCGCCGGGTCGTCGGCCAGCACCCGCACCACCGTGCCGACGGGCAGCTCGGGCAGCCGCCGGGCCACCGCGATCACGGGCAGCGGGCAGCGCTGACCACGACAGTCGAGGATCTCCGCCGGCGCCGTCACAGCCCCACCACCCCCGCCTCGGCGCGCAGCCGCGCCACGACCTCGGGCAACTCGGCGAGGAACCGTTCCACGTCCGCCTCCGTCGTCTCCCGGTGCAGCGAGACCCGCACGTTGCCGTGCGAGAGCACCCCCATCGCCTCCAGCACGTGCGACGGGCGCAGCGTGGAGGAGGTGCAGGAGGAGCCGGAGGAGACCGCGAACCCGCGCCGGTCCAGCGCGTGCAGCAGGGCCTCCCCGTCGACGTACAGGCAGGAGAACGTCACCAGGTGCGGGAGGCGGTCGTCGGGATCACCCACCACCTCCACGTCGGGCACCTCCGCCGCCACCCGGGCCCGGATCCGGTCCACCAGCGGCGCCAGTCGGGCCGCCTCGGCCGCCGCGTCGGCCGCCGCCGCGCGCAGGCTCGCCGCCGCCGCGACCACCGCCGGCAGGTTGAGCGTTCCCGGCGTACGCCCGGACTCCCGCTCGTCGGCCGGCCAGGGCGACTCCCACCGGGTGCCCTTGCGCACCACCAGCAGCCCCACCCCGGGCGGGCCGCCCCACTTGTGCGCGCTGGCGGTCAGCACCGACCAGCCCGCCGGCACGGGCGCCCGGCCGACCACCTGGGCGGCGTCCACGAACAGCGGCACCCCGGCCTCGGCGCACTCCCGCGCGGCCTCGGCGACCGGTTGGCGCGTGCCGACCTCGTGGCTGGCGGCGATCAGCGCGGCCAGCGCCACGCCCGGTGCCCGCACCGCCGCCGACCAGCCGTCCAGGTCCAGCCGGCCCCGCCGGTCCACCGGCACCGACGTCGCCGTGCCGCCCGCGGCGACGTGCCGCTCGGCGGCGTGCAGCACCGCCGAGTGCTCGATCGCGGAGTGCACCAGGGCCGGGCCGACCCGCCGCCGGCCGGCCAGGCCGCCGAGCACGGCGGCGTGCGCGGCCGTCGTACCGCTGGGGGTGAAGGAGATCTCGTCGGCGCGCACGCCGAGCGTCTGCGCGGTGGCCTCGCGGGCGGCGTCGAGCAGTTGGCGGGCGCGGCGGGCCTGGGTGTAGAGCCTGCCGGGGTCGGCCCATCCGTCGTCGAGGGCGGCCAGCAGCGCCTGTCGGGCGACCGGGTGCAGCGGCGCGGCGGTGGCCGCGTCCAGGTAGACCGGGGAAGCGCTCACGGAAGCCAACGCTATCGCGCCGGCACGCCCAAGATCCCCCCGATGGGGGCGGAGAGTGACCCCAAGACGGTCGAGCCCGTCATGGTCGAGTAATCTGCGACCGTCGGTGACGCCTTTGCCGCCGGTGTTGTCGCTCCGCCCCCGGCGGAGACCGGCAGAACAGAACAGACACCGCGGCGCGCTAGGGAGGCAGGACCAGGTGGTCGCAAGGAGTTCGGAGGTACGGCCGTCGGCCGTACGGCACAGCGCTTCCCCAGGAGCCGGTGGGCGCCGGGGGCGTGGTGCTGGTCGGATCGCCGGGCTCGGTCTCGGCGGGGCGGCGCTGCTGGTCCTGCTCACGGGCTGCGACGTCGGCGCCGCGTTCGGCGGCTTCGGCTGGCCGCAGGGCGGCATCTCGCCCGAGTCCCACCGGATGTACGACCTGTGGATCGCCTCGTGCGTCGCGGCGCTCGCGGTCGGCGTGTTCGTGTGGGGCCTGATCTTCTGGTGCATCGTGCGCTACCGCAAGCGGGGCAACGAGCTGCCGGTGCAGACCCGTTACAACATGCCGATGGAGTTCCTCTACACCATCGCGCCGATCCTGATCGTCTCCGTGCTCTTCTACTACACGGCGGTCGTGCAGACCGACGTGGTGCGGACGACCAAGAACCCCGACGTCACGGTCGAGGTGGTCGCGTTCAAGTGGAACTGGCAGTTCAACTACCGCGACGGCCAGGGCAAGGACGCCAACACCGTCGCCTCGGTGCTCGGCACCAGCGAGGTCATCCCGATCCTGGTGCTCCCGACCGACCGGTCCATCCGGTTCGAGGAGACCAGCCGCGACGTCATCCACTCCTTCTGGGTGCCGGAGCTGCTGTTTAAGCGGGACGTCATGCCGGGCAAGATCCGCAACGTGTTCGAGGTCTCCAAGCTCGACACCGAGGGCGCCTTCGTCGGCCGCTGCGCCGAGCTGTGCGGCAGCTACCACGCCTTCATGAACTTCGAGCTGCGGGTCGTCTCGCCGGAGAAGTACGACCAGTTCCTGGCGGCCAAGCGGGACGGCAAGTCCACGCAGGAGGCCCTGACGGCCATCGGCGAGGAGCCGTACGCGCAGAAGACGCGGCCGTTCGAGACCCGTCGCACCGAGGCCAACTTCAACCCGGACAGCGCGCCGGCCGGTACGGGAAGCTGAGGGGGCTGGCATGAAGACCGAGTGGCGTATCTTCCTGGTCATCGCCGGGTTCCTGCTCTTCGCCACCGCCCTCTACGGGGGCTGGACCGCCGCCGACTCCGGTGGCCACGTCGAGTGGGTCGGCACGATCGCACTGCTGCTGAGCTTCCTGCTCTGCGCGATGTGCGGCGGCTTCTTCTGGTTCGTCTCGCGCCGGATCGACCTGCGGCCGGAGGACCGGCCGGACGGTGAGATCGCCGACGGCGCGGGCGAGGTCGGCTTCTTCAGCCCGGGCAGCTACTGGCCGTTCGGCCTGGCGCTGGCCGCCGCGCTGACCGGCTTCGGCCTCGTCTTCTGGCAGTTCTGGCTGCTGGGCGTCGGTGCGGTGGCGGTCATCTTCGCGGCCTGCGGCCTGCTGTTCGAGTACTACAGCGGCACCCGGCGCACCGCCGAGCACTGAGCCGGCGGCCGACGACGGCCCCCTGCACGTGACGAAGGCCCGCCTCCCCTCGGGGAGGCGGGCCTTCGTCACGTGATCGCCGACGTGCGGGGCAGCCGAGGACCGGCCGGGGGCGTGCCGCGCCGGGCGTGTGCCGGGCCGGGGGGTGCGCCGCGCCGCCGGGCGGGGCGGTGGGGCCGGCGCGGGCCGCGTCAGGCGGCGCGGCCGGGCTCAGGCGGCGCGGCGGGGCTCAGGCGGCGCGGTGGCGATGGTCCAGGCGGCGCGGACCGGGTCGGGTGGCGATCGTGCAGACGACGCGGAGGGGTCAGGCGGCGCGGCGGTGGGGCGACGGCCGGCGGTGCCGCCGCGCCAGGCGCGGGGCCCGGAAGGTGAACGTGGCGACGAGCACCGCCTCGCCGCAGCCCGTGCAGGCCAGCTCGGGGCAGTCGACGCCGTGGCCGTCGACGCACGGCGGCGCCTCGAACGGCTGAACGCCCTCGCAGGTGGCGCAGTAGAGCTCGCGCTCCGACACGGGCGTCTCCTCTCGCTCGGGTCCCGTCGGGGGCGCACGGCGGAACTGCCGCGCCGCACGGCGCACGACGGATGTGCTGTGGTGAACAGCGCATGATGGAAGTGGAAAACTACTCATTTGTAGTTTCCCACGGGGGTCCGACAACTTCCGCACGCCACCCGGCCCGCTGGGGTGGCCGCCGGCGGTCAGTCGGCGCGGGCGGCCTCGATCCAGCGGTCCAGGACGCGGGCGGCGGCACCGGAGTCGACGGACTCGGCGGCCCGGTCCATCCCGACGCGCAACGCCTCGGTGAGGTCGCCGTCGAGGGGCCCCTGGGTGGCCAGCGCCGCCGCCGCGTTGACCAGGACGGCGTCGCGCACCGGGCCGGTCTCGCCGGCCAGCAGCCGGCGCACCACGTCGGCGTTGTAGGCGGCGTCTCCGCCCCGCAGGTCGGCCAGGGTGGCCCTGGGCACCCCGAGGTCGGTGGCGTCCAGCAGCGCCTCCCTGACGCTGCCTGCCTGGATGGCCCAGACGCGGGTCGGCGCGGCGGTGGTGAACTCGTCCAGCCCGTCCTCGCCGCGCATCACCAGAGCCGAGTCGCCCCGGGCGGCGAAGACGCCCGCCATCACCGGGGCCATCCGGAGGTCGAAGCAGCCGACCGCGGCGGCCCGCGGCCGGGCCGGGTTGGTCAGCGGGCCGAGGAAGTTGAAGAAGGTGGGCACGCCCATCTCCCGGCGTACCGGGCCGGCGTGGCGCATGCCGGGGTGGTACCGGGCCGCGAAGCAGAAGCCGATGCCGGCCTCCGCGACGCACCGGGCCACCCCCTCCGGCCCCAGGTCCAGCGGCACGCCGAGGAACTCCAGCACGTCCGCCGTGCCGCAGGAGGAGGACGCCGCCCGGTTGCCGTGCTTGACCACCCGGACCCCGGCGCCGGCCACCACCAGGGAGGCCATGGTGGAGATGTTGACCGTGTGCGCGAGATCACCGCCGGTGCCGACCACGTCGAGGGCGGTGTCCCGCAGCGCCTCGGGCAGCTCGACCGCGACCGCCCGGCCGAGCATCGCCTCCACCAGGCCGGCCAGCTCGGCCGAGGTCTCGCCCTTGGCGCGCAGCGCGACGGCGAAGCCCGCGATCTGCGCCGGGGCGGCCGCGCCGGACATGATCTCGCCCATCGCCCAAGCGGTGTCGGCGGTGGAGAGCTCCTCCCCGCGCAGCAGCGCGGCGAGCAGGTGCGGCCAGGTCCGATCGCCCATGGCGGGCCTCCCGAGCGTGCGAAGCGGGTGGGATGGAACCGGCGCCGGGTGGTCCGGCGCCGAGACGGGCCGGAGCGGGGGACGTCAGGCGGGGGCGTGCGTCCGCAGCAGCTCGGCCACCGTGGTGCCGGTGGTCACCGGGTCGAGCGGGTGCACCAGGGTGGCGTCGACCTCGGCGTAGGCCGCGAGCCATCGGTCGGCGGCGCGGGCGATCACCACGCAGGTCGGGGGAGCGTCGTCCCGGTCGTCCTTGATCTGCCGGGCGATGCCGATGCCGCCGCCCGGGGTCGCCTCGCCGTCGAGCAGCAGCAGGTCGATCTCGTAGTCGTCGACGAGCCGGACGCACTCCGCGTAGGTGGACGCGTCGACGAACTCGATCCGCAGACCGGGCGCGGGGCGCGTGCCGACGGCGAGCCGCATCCGGTCACGGACCTGCGGGTCGTCGCTGTAGAGCAGGACGGTGCAAAGACGATCACTCATGCCGACACTCCGCTTCGCCGAACGGTCCGAGTCCACGCCGCGCCGGTGGATCCCACAGCGTCACCACGGCCTCGGCCGGGGATCGGGCTGTGAGCGGTGCCGTCATGAGGCACCGTCGCACTGCGCTTGGTGATTCGCTCGCTGCGCTCACTCATTGGCTGGACAGGCTCCCACCTCGTAGCTGCCGGCTGATCCTACCCGTCGGTGTGAGGTGCGTGACGTCCGCCCGTCGGCGGCGCCGGGGCATACCGTCGGCGCAGGTCAGGCGGCGGACTCCGCGGCGCGCTGACGGGCCTCCTGGCGGTCCAGGTCGCGGTCGATCCGGCGGGCCTCCCGCTCGGCGTGGCGCATCCACTGCACGACCAGCACGGCCAGCATCGTGACGCTGACGAACTCGCCGCCGGCCCAGAGGATGCCGCCGGCGACCACCTGGTCCTCCCAGGGGTCGGACCAGGTCAGCCCGAGCGACGGGTACCAGTCGCCGCCGAAGAGCGTGGTGCTCTGCATGATGGTGAGCCCGAGCACCGTGTGGAACGGCACGGAGAGCAGCATCAGCAGCGCCCGGCCCGGGTACGGCCAGCGCCCCGGCAGCGGGTCGAGGCCGAGCAGCGGCCAGAAGAACACGCAGCCGGTCATGATGAAGTGCGCGTGCACGACCTCGTGCGCCCACGCGTGCTCGAGCGTGTAGCGGTACAGGTCGGTGAAGTAGAGCGCGAACGGGTTGACCACGAAGATGGCGAACGCCACCAGCGGGTAGCTGTAGATCCGCGCGACCCGGCTGTGCACGATCGCCAACAGCCGCTTGCGCGGCCGCAGCGGCAGGGTACGCAGGGCCAGCGTCACCGGCGCGCCCAGCGCGAGGAAGATCGGCGAGATCATGGAGAGCACCATGTGCTGGACCATGTGCACCGACAGCAGCGCCGTGTCGTACGCGTGCAGGCCGCTGACGGTGACCGCCGCGATCCCGCCGAGGCCGGGGCCGAGGAAGAACACCGTCCGGGCCACCGGCCACCGGTCGCCCCGGAGCCGGAGCCGGTGCACCCCGTAGAGGTAGATGCCGGCGGCCAGCACCAGGCCGACGGCCAGCCAACTGTCCAGCCGGGTCTCGGTGAACACGGAGGTGACGGTGAACGGCGGCGGGGTGGCCGCGGTCACCGTGGGCGCGGCGGCCGAGGTTGCGGTGAAGATCGGATCGACGTGCAGCACGCTTTTCAGCCTAGGTCAGGCGAACCGGACGACCCCGATCGGGCTGCCGACGCCACCGGTTTGCCACCCCGCTGATCGCCGGCCCCGGTCAAGGGCAATAATGACCGCGTGACTGCGGCCCCAGCCATTGACAAGAGCCGGATCCACTCCCTGACCCGACCCAACATGGTCAGCGTCGGGACGATCGTGTGGCTCTCCAGTGAACTCATGTTCTTCGCGGCGCTGTTCGCGATGTACTTCTCCATCCGCGCGGCGGCGCCGGAGCAGTGGGCGAAGCACACCGAGGTACTCAACATCCCGTACGCGACCACCTTCACGGTGATCCTGGTGATGTCGTCGGTGACCTGCCAGCTCGGTGTCTTCGCCGCCGAGAAGGGTGACGTCCACGCCCTGCGGCGCTGGTTCACGATCACCTTCGTGATGGGCCTGATCTTCGTGCTCGGTCAGGTCAACGAGTACCGCGAGCTGGTGCACGAGGGCATCAAGATCAACTCGGACGGGTACGGGTCGATGTTCTACCTGACCACCGGGTTCCACGGTCTGCACGTGACCGGCGGTCTGATCGCCTTCATCATCTTCATGATCCGCACGACCATGGGCCGGTTCACGCCGGCGCAGGCCACGTCGGCGATCGTCGTGTCCTACTACTGGCACTTCGTCGACGTCGTGTGGATCGGGCTCTACGCCATGATCTACTGGCTTCAGTGATCTTGGCGCGTCACGAACCGCGCCGCTGCTCCGTCCCCTGAGACAAGGTCCAACCGGTTAAGGACACAGGTCATGACTTCTGACAACGACCGCCGACGCGGTCTGCTCGCGCGGCTGCGCGAGCGGCCCGCGGCGCGCAGCAGGGGCCGCCGCCGGCTGGGTGCCGCGGTCCGGCTGTTCGCCGCGCTGATGCTGGCCGGCGGCGCCTACACCGTCTTCGCCCCCGGCGTGCAGGCGCAGGACGCCCCGCTCACCGGCGCCGCCGCGGAAGGCAAGGCGCTGTTCGACGTGAGCTGTGTGACCTGTCACGGTCGCAACGCCCAGGGCGTCGAGGGCCGTGGGCCGAGCCTGATCGGCGTCGGCGCGGCCTCGGTCGAGTTCCAGGTCAGCTCCGGCCGGATGCCGATGGCCCGCCAGGAGGCCCAGGCGGAGCGCAAGCCGGAGCTGTTCACCGACGAGGAGACCCGCCAGCTCGCGCAGTTCATCCAGGAGCTCGGCGGCGGTCCCGTCCTGCCCGACGGCGAGGACCTCCACTCCGACGGCAACATCGCCGCCGGCGGCGAGCTGTTCCGGATCAACTGCTCGCAGTGCCACGCCTTCGGCGGTGGCGGCGGCGCCCTCTCCTCCGGCAAGTACGCCCCGAGCCTGCGTCCGGCCAGCGACCGGCAGATCTACGCCGCGATGCTGAGCGGCCCGCAGAACATGCCGGTCTTCGGCGACAACCAGATCACCCCGGAGCAGAAGGCGGACATCATCGCCTACATCCAGGAGACCCTGAAGCACGACCAGGACCCGGGTGGCTTCAACCTCGGTCGGTACGGGCCGTCCACCGAGGGCTTGGCGATCTTCCTGGTCGGCATCGTCGCGCTCGTCTTCGCGAGCCTGTGGATCGCGGGCAAGTCGTGACCGGGCGGATCATCCGATTCAGTGCTGTGGTGCCGGGGTCCGGCACCGCCCGTAGCGAGGTGACGGCATGACCACGCACACCGAGCACCAGGCCCAGCAGGGCCGGGAACCGCTCGACGTGACGACCCCCGGGCTCAGCCAGTTCGACATCGTCCGCGAGGGCGCGCGCCGGGACGACATCGAGATCGTCCACTACGAGCCGCAGGTCGCCCCGGGCAGCAAGGCCGAGCGCCGGCTGACCCGCACCGTCGCGTCGTTCTTCCTGCTGACCGGGCTGGCGGCGACCGCCTTCCTGGTGGTCTACATCTGGTGGCCGTGGGAGTACGCTCCCGGCCGCGGCGGCGACACGTGGTACACCCCGCTGCTCGGCGTCACCCTCGGCGTGGCCCTGCTCGGCATCGGCTTCGGCATCCTGACCTGGGGCAAGAAGCTGCTGCCCAAGGAGGTCTCGATCCAGGACCGGCACGAGGGCGCCGTCAGCGAGGACGACCGGATCATCACCGGCCAGACCATGCTCTACATGGCCGACGAGCTGGGCGTGAAGCGCCGGCCGCTGCTCGGCATCTCGCTGCTGGCCGGTCTCGCGCCGGTCGGCGCGGTGGTCGCCGCACCCCTGGTCGGTGGCCTGATCTCCCAGCCGCACAAGAACAACCAGATGTTCACCACCGGGTTCGCCCCGACCGAGGGCGGCGGCAAGGTCCGGCTGGTCCGCGAGGACGGCCGTCCGGTCCGCCCGGCGGACGTCAGCACCGGCGGCCAGATCACGGTCTTCCCCGGCATCGACCACGGCGTGAGCAACCTGCACGCCGACTCGCCGACCCTGCTGATCCACCTGCGGGACAGCGACGCGCGGGAGTCGCGCCGGGCCAACGAGCGGGTCGGGCACGGCGACTACATGTGGGGCAACTACGCCGCCTACTCGAAGATCTGCACGCACGCCGGCTGCCCGGCGAGCCTGTACGAGCAGCAGACCAACCGTCTGCTCTGCCCGTGCCACCAGTCGCAGTTCCTGATCACCGACAACGCCCGGCCCATCTTCGGTCCGGCCAGCCGGCGACTGCCGCAGTTGCCGATCGAGGTGGACTCCGAGGGCTACTTCGTGGCCAAGTCCGACTACACCGAGACCGTCGGGCCCGACTTCTGGGAGCGGCCGTGAAGCGGCGCAAGTTTGACATGGCAGCTGTGCCGGGCAACGCCGCCCGGGGAGTGGACGACCGCTTCCAGGTGGCCACCCCGCTGCGCCGGCTGCTGAACAAGGTCTTCCCGGACCACTGGTCCTTCCTGCTCGGCGAGATCGCGCTCTTCTCGTTCATCGTCCTGCTGTTGACCGGTGTCTTCCTGACCTTCTTCTTCGAGCCGGCGATGACCGAGGTGGTCTACAACGGCAGCTACGCCCCGCTGCGGGGCACGCCGATGTCGGCCGCGTACGCCTCCAGCCTGGACATCTCGTTCGACGTCCGCGGCGGCCTGATCATGCGGCAGATGCACCACTGGTCGGCGCTGCTGTTCATGGCCGCGATCGTGGTGCACATGCTCCGGGTCTTCTTCACCGGCGCGTTCCGCAAGCCGCGCGAGACGAACTGGATCATCGGCTCGCTGCTGTTCTGGGTCGGCTTCCTGGCCGGCTTCACCGGCTACTCGCTGCCGGACGACGGCCTCTCCGGCACCGGCCTGCGGATCGCCTCGGCGATCATGCTCTCCATCCCGGTGATCGGCTCCTGGGTCACCTCGTCGATCTTCGGCGGGGAGTTCCCCGGCACCATCATCATCAGCCGGTTCTACATCGCCCACGTGCTGCTCATCCCGGGTCTGCTGGTCGCGCTGATCAGCGTCCACCTGGGCCTGGTCTTCAAGCAGAAGCACACCCAGTGGCCCGGCCCCGGCCGGACCAACGGCAACGTGGTCGGCGAGCGGATGTTCCCCCGCTACGCGATCAAGCAGGGCGGCTTCTTCATGGTCGTCTTCGGCGTGATCGCGCTGATGGGCGGTCTGTTCCAGATCAACCCGATCTGGCTGTTCGGCCCGTACGAGGCGTGGGTGGTCTCGGCCGCCAGCCAGCCCGACTGGTACGTCATGTTCCTCGACGGCTCGACCCGCCTGATGCCGGCCTGGGAGATCAACATCCCGATCGGCGACGGGTACGTGATCCCGCCGCTGTTCTGGCCGACGGTGGTGCTGCCGGGCATCCTGGTGGGGCTCTCCACGCTCTACCCGTTCCTGGAGGCCCGGCGCCTCAAGGACACCCGCAGCCACAACCTGCTCCAGCGGCCCCGGGACGTGCCGGCGCGCACCGCGGCGGGCGCCATGGCCGTCTCGTTCTTCATCGTGCTGACCCTGTCCGGCGCCAACGACGTCATCGCCGACAAGTTCATGATCAGCCTGAACGCGATGACCTGGGCCGGCCGGATCGGCCTGCTGGTGCTCCCGCCGCTGGCGTACTACTTCACCTACCGGATCTGCCTCGGTCTCCAGCAGCACGACCGTGAGGTGCTCGCCCACGGTGTCGAGACCGGCATCATCCGGCGACTGCCCGACGGCCGGTTCGAAGAGGTGCACCAGCCGCTCAGCGCGGGGGACCACGACGGCCACGGCGGGCTCGAGTACGCCGGCTGGGTCGTGCCGAAGAAGATGAACCGGCTCGGGGCCCTCGGCCCGGCCATCCGGGGCTTCTTCTACCCGATCGAGAAGCCGGCCGAGGCGCCGGTCTCGCCGGGCCACCCGCCGGTCGAGCCGCGGCCCGACCGGGAGCAGATCGGCAGCGGCGAGAGCCGTCGCTGACCTCGCGACACCCGACGCGGCGCCCACCGGAGTCCTCCGGTGGGCGCCACGTCCGTTTCCGCCCCTCCCACGGTCCGCGCGTGGCGTGTCGTCCGTCGCCCCCTGGGCGGGGATCGCAGGAATAACGCCGGTCAGCCGGGTATCCGTGCGATCCAACGTCTCGAGGGGGAGGAAGCATGTTGGGTATCAAACGCCTCGGCCTGCTGGCCGCGCTGGTGCTGGTGGGAATCGCGCCGGCAGCGGCGGCGCAGGCCGCGGTGCAGCCGTCGCAGCAGGACACCCAGTACCTGCAGGCCATGCACCAGGTGAACCTGTTCGAGATCACCGCGGGTGACCTGGCCCAGCAGAAGGGCCAGAACCAGGGGGTCAAGGACCTGGGTGCCCGGTTCAAGACGGACCACACGCAGCTCGACCAGACGGTGCAGCAGACCGCGTCCCAGCTCGGGGTGCAGTTGCCGGCCGAGCCCACCGCGGACCAGCAGTCCGTCCTCGACCAGCTCAACAACGCCAGCGGCGAGGAGTTCGACCGGCTCTGGGTGACCAGCGAGCTGGCCGGCCACGTCCAGGCCATCCAGGCCACCCAGACGGAGATCTCGCAGGGCTCCGACCAGACGGTGGTCCAGCTGGCCCAGACCGCACTGCCGACCCTGCAGGCGCACTACGACGCGCTGGTCCAGCTCGCCGAGCAGCTGGGCATCCCGGTTCCGCAGGCCAGCGGCACCGCCACGCCGAGCCCGGGCGGCACGACCCCGGCTCCGGGCGGCACCACCGGCACCCCGGCTCCGGGCGGCACCACCGAGTCGCCGGCTCCGGGCGGCACCACCACCGAGACGCCGGCTCCCACGCAGAGCTGACGTCGCCGTACCGTGACGGCCGGTCCACCAGTGGGTGGACCGGCCGTCACGCGCCCGCGCCTGCCCGGCCGGCGTCCGTGGTCAGTCGGCGTTCGCGAGCCCGATCGCGAACGCCTCCTCCAGGTCGTGCTGGGAGTACGCCCGGAACGCGATGTGCGACTCGGTGTTCAGCACCCCCGGCACCTTGGAGATGCTGCCGGCGATCACCTTGGCGATCTGGTCGAACTCCCGGACCCGGACCACGGCGATCAGGTCGACGTGGCCGGCCACCGAGTAGACCTCGCTGACGCCGGGGAGGGCGGCCAGGGCCTCGGCCACCTCGGGGATGGAGTCGGTGGCGCAGTCGATCAGCACGATCGCGGTGATCACGGGACATTTCTCCGTTCGTCGGCGTCGTCGCCCATGCTAGATGTTCCCGGGCCCCGGGACGGGGGTGTGGCGGGGACGGTGAGGGTGGCGCCCGCGCGGATCGCGTCGCGCAGGCGCTCGCCGGGGCCGACGGTGGCGCCCGGCCAGACGACGGCACGCTCCACGTCGCCCTGGACGACCGCGTCGGCGCCGACCACCGCCGCCCGGCAGCGGCCGGTCACCGTGGCCGTGGGCGCCACCAGGCTGCCGCCGCCGGCCGCGTGCAGGTTGGCCGCCAGGTAGTCGGCCGGGGTGCCGGTGTCGTAGAACGTGCCGGAATAGGGCACGACGGTCAGCGCGCCGGCCGCCTCCGCCGGGCGCCAGACCGCCCGGACGAGGTCGCCGAACCCGACCGGCAGCTCCCGCACCAGCCGCCACGGCAGCAGCGAGAAGCCGGTGAACACGTGGCCGTCGAAGGTGCCCGGGGCCCGCGGATCGGCGGCGGGCTGGCCGAGCAGGCGTACGGAGTCGCCGTCCCAGTCGCGCAGCAGCGCGGCGATGTCCGGCCCCGGGGGTCGCTCGGGGTCGGCGAGGTAGGCGTCGGCGTTGCCGACCAGCACCCCGCGCCCGGCGATCCAGTCCCGCAGGTTGGCCACCCCGCCGGCGGTGCCCAGCGGCGCGCCCGGCTCGACCGACAGGTGGGCGCGGTCCCCGACGTGCGCGACGACCTGCGCGCCGAGATAGCAGGCGTTGACCGCGACCCGGGCCGGCCCGACCAGGCCGAGCCCGGCCAGCCGGTCCAGCGCCCGGTCCAGCAGCGGCACGTTGCCCACCGGGCAGAGCGCCTTCGGCAGCCGCTCGGTCAGCGGCCGCAGCCGGGTGCCCTCGCCGGCGGCGAGCACCACCGCGCAGACGTCGACCGGGACGGTGGCGGGGGCGTAGGCCCGGCCGGCGGTGGTGGCCGCGCCGCGGTTGGCCGGAGCGGTGGTGGCGCCCGCTCGGTCGGCCCGGCCGGCGGTGGTGGCCGCGCCGCGGTCGGCCGGAGCGGTGGTGGCGGCCGCTCGGTCGTCCCGGTCGGCGTTCACGGCCGCGTGTCGGGCACCGGGGGCGGGAACTGTCCGGCCAACGGCCCGATGTCGTAGTACGCGAGCAGCCGGGCGGTCGGCCAGGTCAGCTCGGGCAGGTCGTCCAGCGGGTGCCAGGCGGCCTCGAAGACCTCGGCGCCGTCGACCTTCAGCTCGGTGGTCGATGCCGGCACCTCGGCGGTGAACACCACGTCCACCCAGCCCTTGGCGTGCACGATCGCGTTGGGGACGGCGGGGCTCAGCTGGCGGGGGGAGAGCCGGATGCCGGACTCCTCGTACAACTCCCGGGCGGCTCCCACCACCGGCGCCTCGCCCTTCTCCAACAGGCCGGCGGGCAGCCCCCAGCCCCGGCCGGGCGGCTGGCGCAGCAGCAGCAGCCGCCCCGCCCCCTCGGCCTCGGCGTCGCGGACGAGGGTGACCGCGCCGACGATGTACTTCGGCACGGCCAGCCGGACCAGGCGGCGGCGCACCGGCAGCGGCAGCCGATAGAAGACCTGGTAGGCGACGGCCCGGCCGGTGGCGCGCGAGCGGGGGATCATGACTCCAGGCTAGTGGCCCCGAGGAACGTTCGGACGACCCGGGCCCGACGGGCGGTCACTGCCTGTGGTCCACCAGGTCGATGAGTTGGCGTACGACCGTGTCCGGCTCGATGACCCGGTCGAAGACCGCGACCAGCAGCGTCTCCAGGTCGGGGTAGCCCAGCTCCTCCGACAGCCGCAGCAGCGGCAGGTCGCTGGCCAGCCCGCGGTCGTGCTTGCGCAGCGCCAGCCCGATGGTGGCCCGGCCGAGGCGGACCTTGTCGGGGATGGAGATGCCGGGCTCGGTGTGCTCGGCGAACCACCGGCTGATCTGCATCTGCGCGTGCGGCGACTTGACGAAGCCGAGCCACTCCCGGCGCGGGCCGCGGGGGGCGGCGTCGGCGTCGAAGCCGTTCGCCGCGTCGGTCTCGGTGAAGATCTCCACCACGTCGCCCTCCTCCAGCGCGGAGGAGAGCGGTGCCAGCCGGCCATTGATCCGCGCCGCCAGGCAGTGGTCGCCACGCTCGGTGTCCAGCTCGTACGCGAGGTCGACCGGGGTCGCCCCGGCCGGCAGCACGACCTGCCGCCCGTCGGCGAAGACCTGGATCTGGGTCTCGGCGAGGTCGCAGCGCAGCGACTCGAGGAACTGTGCCGGGTCGGCCGCGTCCTGCTCCCAGTCGAGCACCCGGCGCAGCCAGTCGAGCTGCTCCGCGCAGGCGGCGGTGCCGCCCGGCCGGGGGAAGCGGAAGTCGGCGGCGACGCCGTACTCGGCCGAGCGGTGCATCTCCTGGGTGCGGATCAGCACCTCCACGGTGCGGTCCTTCGGCCCGCAGACGCTGGTGTGCAGGGAGCGGTAGAGATTGTTCTTCGGGGAGGCGATGAAGTCCTTGAACCGGCCGGGGACCGGTCGCCACAGGCCGTGGACCGCGCCCAGCGCCGCGTAGCAGTCGGTGGCCGGGCCGTCCACCACGATCGCGATGCGGGGCAGGTCGTAGGGGGCGGCGTGACCGCCGGCCACCGTGTCCTTCCAGATCGAGTAGAGGTGCCGGGGGCGGGGGGTCACCTCGGCGTCGACCCGGTTGCGGCGCAGCGCCGACTTCGCCCGGGCGACCACCTCGTCGAGGTACGCGTCCCAGCCCGGCCGGTCGTGCACGTGCCGGGCGATGCGGGCGTGCTCCTCCGGCTCCAGGTGCAGCAGCACCACGTCGTCGAGCTCCCGCTTGAGCAACTGGATGCCCAGCCGGTCGCAGAGCGGGACCAGCACCTCCTGCGTCTTGCGGGCGATCCGCTCCCGGGACGCGGCGGACCGGACGCCCAGGGTGCGCATGTTGTGCAGCCGGTCGGCCAGCTTGATGATCAGGACCCGGACGTCCTTGCCGGCCGCGATGATCATCTTGCGGATCGTCTCGGCCTCGGCGGCCTTGCCGTAGAACGCCTTGTCGAACTTGGTGACCCCGTCGACCAGGTGCGCCACCTCCCGCCCGAAGTCCTCCGCGAGAGCCTGGAGCGTGTAGCGCGTGTCCTCCACGGTGTCGTGCAGCAGCGCGGCGACGAGGGTGGTGGCGTCCATGCCGATCTCGGCGCAGATCTGGGCCACCGCCAGCGGGTGGGTGATGTAGGGCTCGCCGCTCTTGCGGAACTGCCCGCGGTGCATGTTCTCCGCGATGGTGTAGGCCCGACGCAGCACGGAGGGCTCGGTGCCCGGGTGGATCGTCCGATGGGTCCGGACGAGGTGGTTGACCGGGTCGGCGTCGGCGGTGGGCCAGCTCAGCAGCGACCGGAGCCGGCGGGCCAGCGGCAGCTCGCCCGGTTGGGTCGGAAGGGCGCCCCCCAGGGCGGCGCCGCGTCCGGCGTCGACGTCCACGTGGGACACCTCCTCACCCCGGCCCCACGGCCGCCGGGACCCGGCAACCGGGAGCAGGCCCACGAAACGGGCAGGACTGCACTTCTCTAACAGCCTAAGCGAGTCGACGTCGTCCGATCGGACACTTGGTCATGAGCGTTCGGTCGAGAGTTGGTGGGACGCGGCGCTCTCGGCCTTGCTCAACAGGTCGCGGAAGCGCGCCGCGCCAGCCACCGGAGAAGCCCATCCGGAGGACATCTCGACCAGCCGGGTCTCGGGTCGTTCCAACCAGGACAGGATGCGTTCGGTCTCCTCCGCCGAGGCGTGCGGGACCGGGCCGTGGCCGGGCGGCACCGTCTCGGCGGTCGCCCGGATCGCGGCGATCGTCGGTCGAGGGTGGACGCCGGGCGGCGACACCCCCGCCCCGGCCAGCCGGCCGTGCCGCACGAGGGCCAGCTCCCAGCCGCCCCGGGCCGCCGGGCGGGCCGCGGCCAGCTCGGCGATCCCGGTCAGCGCGGCCAGCCGCTGCATCCGCACCGTCGCCCGCAGCACCGCGGCCAGCCGCGAACGCACCACCGCCGCCTCCTCGTAGCGCTGGTCGCGGGAGAGCACCTCGATCCGGGTCAACAGCGCGTCGACCACCGGCTGCGGGTCGCTGGCGGCCGCGGTGCGGAACGGCGCGACGGCGCGGACGTCGTACTCCTCCGGGGTGATCCGGTGCTCGCAGGGCGCCGGGCAGCGGCCCAGCTCGGCCAGCGCGCAGGCCGGCGTGACCGTGCGCAGCGAGAGTCGGTGGGTGCACTGCCGCAGCGGCACGGCGTCGTGGAAGCCGGCGGCGGCCAGCTCCGCCGCCCGGCGGGAGCTGAACGGGCCGAGGTAGCCGGTGTCGCCGGGGGCGATGCCCCGGACCACCGAGAGCCGGGGGTAGGGACCGTCGGTCAGCTTCAGCCAGACCGCCCGCTCCGGAAACTTCGACCGCCGGTTGTACGGCGGCGCGTGCGCCCCGATCAGCCGCAGCTCGCGGACCTCCGCCTCCAGCGAGTGGGCGCACTCGACCGCCTCCACCCGCTCGGCCGCGGCGAGCATCTCGGAGATCCGGGCCCGCTTCTCGGCGGCGGTGAAGTAGCTGCGCACCCGGGTGGCGATGTCGCCGGAGGTGCCGACGTAGAGCGGCCGGTCGTCGGCGGCCCGGAAGATGTAGACCCCGGGTGCCTTGGGCAGCCCCTCCGCCAGGTGCCGTTTGCGCCGCTGGGTCGGGGTGACCGCCCGGGCGAACTCGATGGCGTCGCCGATCGTGTCGACCCGGTGCCCGCCGAGCCGGGCGATCAACCCGTGCAGCACGTCGACGGTGGCCTTGGCGTCGTCGAGCGCCCGGTGGGTCGGCTGGGTGGTGGTGCGGAAGTAGGCCGCGAGCGTGCCGAGCTTGCGGTTGGGCACCTCGTCGCGGGTGAGCACCCGGCGGGCCAGCGCGGCGGTGTCGAGCACCCGGGGATTGGGCCAGCGGTAGCCGTGCTTCGCACACGCGGCCTTCAGGAAGCCGACGTCGTAGGGGGCGTTGTGGGCGACCAGCACGGCGTCGGAGACGAACTCGAGGAAGCTCGGCAGCACCTGCTCGATCGGCGGGGCCGGGACCAGCATGGCCTGCGTGATCCCGGTGAGCACCGTGATGAACGGTGGGATGGGCACGCCCGGGTTGACCAGGGTGGCCAGCACGCCCAGCTCCTCGCCGCCGCGCACCTTCACCGCGCCGATCTCGGTGATCCCGCCGCCGTCCGGCGCGCCGCCGGTGGTCTCCAGGTCGACCACCACGAACGTCGTCGCGTACAGCGGCAGCGCGGGATCGATCCCGCCCGCGCCCGGGTCGAAGCCGGCCAGCGGCTCCTGGACGTACTCCGTCTCTGCCATCGGCGGCACGCTAGCGTCCCGATCCGACACTCCCGTCCCACCGGCACCAGCCGCCACCACCGGTCTAGGATGAGAGATCGGCTCACTCACCGGGCGGTGGGCCCGGTCGCGGTGGGAGACTTGCCACATGCCCCTCACCGAGCCGCACGACGACCGCCTCCCGCAGGAGGAGCCGGTCGACGCCGTGCGCGACGCCGGTGGGCTCGGCTCCGACGGGAGCGGTCTGCCCGCGGCGATCGAGCCGGGGCCTGAGGCGGCCGGTGTCGAGCCCGGCCACGCGGCGGCCGAGGGGGGCGTCGCCGACGTCCCGGCGGGCGACGGGTCCACGCTTGAGGGATCCGCGCCCGAGGGGCCGGCGGGCGACGGCCTCGCGCCCGAGGGATCCGCGCCCGAGGGATCGGCGGACGACGGGTCCACGCCCGAGCCGGAACCCGTGCTGCCCGAGCCGGTCCGCCAGCGGATCGTGGCGCTCACCGCCGCCGTGCTGCCCGGGCTGCCCGCCGACGAGGTGCCGGTGCCGCTGCGCCGGGTCGCCAAGTTCGCCCCCAACCGCCGGGCCCGGCTCGGCGCCCCGGCGATCGCCGCCCAGCTCACCGGGGATCCGCTGTTCCGGCAGCGGATTACGGCCCGGGTGCTCGCCGACACCGGCGACCTGGGTGCGGCGGTACTCGAGGGCACCGCGCCCGCCGCCGCCGACCCGGTCGAGGTGGCCGCGCTGGCCTACCTGGCCCGGCCCCGGGGGTGGCGGGAGCTGATCGAGGCCAGCGGCGCGGCGGTGCGCGCGGAGGCCGACAGCGCGGTCGTCGCCGAGTTGGTCCGCGAGGCCGAGCAGCGGGCCACCCGCGCCGAGCACGACCGGGCGGTGGCCCGGGTGGAGGCGGAGAAGCTCCGCGACGAGCTGGCCCGGGTGCGCGAGGAACTCGGGCAGCTGCGCGAGGAGAGCCGGCAGCTGGGCCGGTCGCTGCGCGAGACGCAGGCCCGCGAGCGCAAGGCCAACGAGTTGCTGGCCACCGAGCGGGGCCGGGCCGCCCGGGCGGCGGCGGACGCCGACGCCGAGCTGCGCCGGGTCCGGGCCCGGCTGGCCGAGGCGGAGGCGGCGGCCGGGATCGCCCGGGCCAGCGCCAAGGAGGCCCGGTCGGTGGACGACGCCCGACTGTGGCTGCTGCTGGAGACCATCGGGCAGGCGGCCGTCGGGCTGCGTCGCGAGCTGGCGCTGGACCCGGTCGACAAGCTGCCCGCCGACTTCGTCGCCGACGCCTTCGCCGACCAGACCGCCGCCCCGGCGGCCGGCGCCGCCACCCGCGCCCGCGACACCGACGACCCGGCCCGCCTCGACCAGTTGCTGGCGCTGCCCCGGGCGCACCTCGTCGTCGACGGCTACAACGTCACCAAGCGCGGCTTCGGCGAGATGTCGCTGGAGCAGCAGCGCAAGCGGCTGATCACCGGCCTGGGCGGGATCGCCGCGCAGACCGGCGACGAGGTCACCGTGGTCTTCGACGGCGCGGAACGGATGCACGGGCTGCCCCCGTCGCCGCGCGGGGTCCGGGTGCTCTTCTCCCACAAGGGCGAGACCGCCGACGAGCTGATCCGGCGCCTGGTCCGCGCCGAGCCGCCGGGCCGGCCGGTGGTGGTGGTCTCCTCCGACCGCGAGGTCGCCGACGGCGTACGCCGGCACGGCGCGTACCCGCTCGGGGCCGACTCGCTGCTGCGCCGGCTCGCCCGGTCCTGATCGGGGTGCTTGATCGCATTCCGGCGTCCGCGACCCCGTTGTCCCTTTCTGTCGTACCCCGCGCCTAGCGTCGTGGTGACCGACGGTGTTCGGGTGGCGACGGTGACGCCGCGCCCGGTCGCCGCAGCGCACCAGGAGGCGTGATGCTCATCGACTGTGCGGGGTGCGGGATCCGGGGGAGCGGCTGCTCCGACTGCCTGGTCACCGCCCTGTTCGACGATTCGTCCCCGGCCGCCGGGCTGGGCGGCGCCGAGGCCCGGGCGGTCGAGGTGTTCGCCCGGGCCGGGTTCGAGGTGGAGGTGCTGTCCGCACCCCGGGCGGCCCGCCGGCCCGCCGGACGGCACCAGGTCGCGTGACCGGGCCGGCCGCGGGCGCCGCACGGCCGGCGTTGCTGGCCTCCACGGTCGGAGTTCCGCGCCGGGACTCCGATCCGCGACCGCGACCACGGGTGCCCCGTCCGGTCGGCCGGGCACCCGTGGCCGGTGCGGGTCAGCGGGACGGGTCCCGGTTGAACAGCTTCTTCGCCCAGAGATAGCCGACCAGCGCGATGGCGGCGCACCAGGCCGCCGCGAGAGCGGCGTTCGTCCCCACCGGCCCGCCGGTCAACAGCCCGCGCAGGGTCTCGATGATGGGGGTGAAGGGTTGGTGCTCGGCGAACTGCCGCAGCCCGTCCGGCATCGAGTCGGTGGGCACGAATCCGCTGCCGATGAAGGGCAGGTAGGTCAGCGGCATGGGGAGGTTGCTCGCCGTCTCGACGCTCTTGGAGACCAGACCCATCGCGACCGAGAGCCAGGTGAACGCGAAGGTGGTCATGGCCAGCACCCCGACCGCCGCGATCCAGGCCGTGACACCCGTGCTGGGCCGGAACCCGATGAGCAGCGCGACGCCGGTGACCACCGCCAGGCTGAGCATGGTCTGCACCATGCTGGCCAGGACGTGGCCGGTCAGCACCGACACCCGGGCGATCGCCATGGTCCGGAACCGGGCGATGATGCCCTCGGTCATGTCCATGGCGACCGACACCGCCGTCCCGGTGGCCGCCAGGCCGGTGGTTATCAGCAGGATCCCCGGGGTGACGTAGTCGACGTAGTCGCCCCGGTCGCCCGAACCGCCGCCCAGCCCGGCGCCGAGGGTCGCGCCGAAGACGTAGACGAACAGCAGCAGGAGCAGGATGGGCATGCCGGCGAGCAGCACCGTCATCGACGGGTAGCGCAGCCCGCGTCGCAGGTTGCGGCGCAGCATCGTGCCGGAGTCGCGTACGGCGTAGGTCAGGGTGCTCATCGGGGGGTTCCCACCTTCTCGGGCTGGCCGGTGAGGGCCAGGAAGACGTCGTCGAGATCGGGCGTGTGCACCGACAGCGACTCCACGGCGATCGACTGGCGGTCCAGCAGGTCGAGCAGGTTCCGCAGCGACCGGACACCGCCGTCGCTGGGCACGTGCAGGGTGAGTTCGGCGGCGTCGCGGGACGAGTCGCCGAGAGCGACCACGGCCGAGTCGAACCCGGCCCGGTCGGCGAAGCGCAGGCTGATGTGCCCGCCGGGGACGAGCCGCTTGAGTTCCGCCGCGCTGCCCTCCGCCACCAGCCGGCCGTGGTCGAGCACGGCGATCCGGTCGGCGAGCTGGTCCGCCTCCTCCAGGTACTGGGTGGTGAGGAAGATGGTGACGCCGTCCGCCACCAGGTCCCGTACGATCTGCCACATGGCCTGCCGGCTGCGCGGGTCGAGCCCGGTGGTCGGCTCGTCGAGGAACACCACGCGGGGGCGGCCCACCAGCCCCATCGCCAGGTCGAGCCGCCGGCGCATTCCGCCGGAGTAGCTGGCGGCGGGCTTGCCGGCCGCCTCGACCAGGTCGAACATCCTGAGCAGGCTCCGCGCGCGCTGCCGCCCCTCGGCTCGGGACAGGTGGTGCAGGTCGGCCATGAGCCGCAGGTTCTCCTCGCCGGTGAGCAGGCCGTCGACGGCGGAGAACTGGCCGGTCACGCCGATCGCGGCGCGTACCGCGTCGGGCTCCCGGGCGACGTCGTGACCGGCGACCCGCGCCTCGCCGGAGTCGGCGCCGATCAGGGTGGACAGGATCTGCACGGTGGTGGTCTTGCCGGCGCCGTTGGGGCCGAGCAGCGCGAAGATCGTCCCTGCGGCGACGGTGAGGTCGATCCCGTCGAGCACCACGTGGTCGCCGAAGGACTTCCGGAGGCCGGCGACCGTGATGGCCGCCGGGGTCGAGTGGGGTGGCACGTCTTCTCCTTCCACGCCGGCCGTCGGGCCGGTCGGGGGCTGGGCCGGCCGCCGAGCCGGCTGGGAAGTGGTGGCGTGGGGGATCAGCGGCGGTGGATCACGATGTCGCCGAAGGAGGTCCGGGCGGTCACGCGCACGGCGCTCTCGGGCTCGCCAGGCGGTTCGTACGCCTCGAGGTGGTTGTCCACCCGGCCGAACTGGGTGTGCAGGTCGAGCAGGGCGGCGGTGCCGGAGCGCACGCCGATGTCGAGCCCGCCGCTCGCGGCCCTGACCGACACCGTGCCCGCCGAGACCTCGCCGATCCGGACGTCGCCATTGGCGGTGGTGGCGGTGACCGAGGCGTGCGCGCGGTCGACGGCGATGTCGCCGTTGGCCGCCTTCACGCGCGCCTCGCCGGTGACGGTGCCCAGCCAGCTCTCGCCGTTGGAGTTCTTGACCACCGCGTCACCCTCGACCTCCTGCACCCGGATCCGGCCGGACCCGGTGCTGATCCGGGCCTGGCCCGCGACGTGCTCCACCCGGACGCCGCCGGCGGAGGTGTCGAGATCGGCGTCGGCCGTGCGGTCCAGCTCGATGTCGCCGGCCGCGATCCGGATCCGGCAGTTGCCGAGCCGACCGGTGCCGTGGAACGCCCCCGCCGAGGCATTGCCGTGCAGGTGTGAGCCGGCGGGCAGCGTGATCGTCACGTCGATCGAGCCGGGCTTGCCGACCAGGCCGAATCCGCGCTGCCGGGGCGCCCTGACCAGGAGCCGGCCGTCGGCGTACTCCACTCGGGTCTGTTCGGCGGCCCGGACGTCGGCGTCGGCGGCGGCGTTGCTCGGCCGGACGTCGACGACCGTGTCCGTGCGGTCGGTCGCGGTGATCCGAGCGTCACCGACGACCAGGTCGACGGTGGCCGAGATCGGCGCCGGGGTGTCGAATGTGGGCATGACGGTCCCTTCTGGACGGAGTGGATGTCCCGGGAACGGGACGGATGGTCGGAGGAGGTGACGCGAACCGGTGGCGGGCGCTCAGCGAGCCCAGCCGGTGTAGCGCTCCCCGCCCCGGGGGGCGCGTCGCGGCGCGTGCCGGCCCGCCGCTCCGGTCGGCGCCACGGCGGCCGTCGCCGCCCGGACGAGCCAGGCGTTGACGGAGAGGCCGTCGCGGGCGGCCGCCTCCTCGATGCGGTTCTTGAGGTGCTCCGAGAGGCGGAAGCTGATCCGCGAGGTGGCGCCCTCCTCGGTGTCCGCCGGTGGCGGGGTGGCCGGCTCGGGAGCCTCGGGCTCGCCCTGGAACTCCGGGCCGGTCGGCGGTGGCGTCACGACGAAGCTCGGCTCGCGCCCGCGCAGGCGCAGCTCGACCGAACCGGGTGCCAGGTCGCGGGTGATCTCCGCCGCCGCGGCGGTCAGCGCGTCCAGCAGCGCCAGCCGGAGCGCCGACTCGAGCGGCCCGGCCAGTCGCTCGGCCAGCGCCCGGGCCTCCTCGCCGCCGAGTTCGGCGACGCCGGCCAGCTCCTGCCGGAGGTTGTCGACATACGACGTCAGGTCCATGACGCCACTATGACATCATCGTGGCGTCATCACAAGACAGGTTTTGGCGTCATGTGGCGTCATGGTGGTGTGCGATGGCGTCGGCGGCGCACGACGGCGGCCGACGCCGGGGCTGCGACGGCCACGCCGACCTCGGCGAGCCGCCAGAGAGGGCAGCCGGCGGCGGGGTGCGAGTCCGGTCGGGGCAAACGCCGCCGACGCGGGCAATAGGATGGGCGCTCACGGCGGGAGGGAGCGGCGCATGACGCGGGTACGGCGCGGTGGCGGCAGCCCCGCCGCGATCGGCGGCGCCGCGGGCTTTCGACGGTCGCGGGCAGTGCCGCCGGCGGGCCGCCGCGCGGTGCCGGGTGGGCCCCGGTGAGCCCGCGCGGCTGGGCGGTGCTGACCCTGGTCGGCCTGACCGTGGCCCTGGTGGTGACCGCCGCGGTGCTGATCCCGTGGCAGCGCCCGCCCGCGCCGCGGGCCGACCAGTTGGCCGCGCTGAGTGACCTCCCCGCCGACCAGGTCGCCCGCAGCCGGGAGTTCCGCTCCGCGCTGCGCCCCGCCGGCTGGGCCGCGTTGGCCGTCGGCCTGCTGGTCGCCCTGGCGTTCGGCCTCACCCCGCTGGGCAGCCGGCTGGTCGAGTTGGCCGGCCGTCCCTTCGGCGGCCACTGGATCGCCCAGGCCGTGCTCGGCGGGCTCGCCGTGGTGCTCGTCGCCGACCTGGTCACCCTCCCGTTCGCCGCCTGGCGCCAGAGCGTGCTCACCCGCTACGGGCTCGCCACCAACGGCTGGAGCGGCTGGACCGTCGACCTGCTCAAGTCGTACGCGGTCAGCGCCGTCATCGGCGCGGTGGCGCTGCTCGGCTTCTACACCGTCATCCGGCTGTCGCCGCGCTGGTGGTGGGCGTTCGGCGCGGCCGGCGCGGCGACCCTGGTGGCGCTGCTCTCCTTCGTGCTGCCGGTGCTGGTGGAACCGGTGTTCAACAGGTTCACCCCGATGGAGCAGGGCCCGCTGCGCACCGAGCTGATGACGATGGCGGCCCGCGACGGCGTCCCCGTGCGCGACGTGCTGGTCGCCGACGCCTCACGGCGCACCCGGGCGGTGAACGCGTACGTCTCGGGCCTCGGGCCGACCCGGCGGGTGGTCGTCTACGACACGCTGCTGCGCGAGGCGACCCCGGCCGAGGTGACCGCCGTCGTGGCGCACGAGCTGGGGCACGCCAAGGACCGCGACGTGGCGGTCGGCACGCTGACCGGGGCGCTGGGCGCCGCCGCCGCGGTGGTCGCGCTCTACCTGGTCGGGTCCTCCGGCCCGCTGCTGCGGCTGGCCGGCGTCGACTCGGTCGCCCAACCGCGCGCGTTCCCCCTGCTGATCGCCCTGGTGACGGTCGCCGGGCTGGTCGCCACCCCGGTGCAGGCGCTGATGTCGCGGCGGGTGGAGGCACGCGCCGACGCGCACGCGCTGGCCCTGACCGGCGACCCGGCCGCCTTCGAGGCGATGCAGCGCCGGCTCGCCGGGATCAACCTGGCCGACCCCGATCCGCCGCGCTGGGAATACCTCTACTCCGCCACGCACCCGTCCACCGTCGAGCGGATGGCCGCCGCCCGCGCCCACGCCAGGGAGGCCGGCCGATGAGCCGTACGCTGCTGATCACCAACGACTTCCCGCCCCGCCCGGGCGGCATCCAGTCCTTCGTGCACAACCTCGCGGTGCGCCAGCCCGCCGGCTCGGTGGTCGTCTACGCCTCGACCTGGCGCGGCGCGGAGAAGTTCGACGCCGACCAGCCCTTCGAGGTGGTCCGGGAGCGCACCGGCGTGCTGCTGCCCACCCCGCTGGTGGCCCGCCGGGCCGCCCGGCTGGCCCGGGCGTACGACTGCGACACCGTGTGGTTCGGCGCGGCGGCCCCCCTCGGGCTGCTCGCCGCCGGCCTGCGGCGCCGGGCGGGCATCCGCCGGGCGGTGGCGCAGACCCACGGCCACGAGGTCGGCTGGGCCGCGCTGCCGGGTGCCCGGGCCGCGCTGCGCCGGATCGGTCGCGGCGTGGATGTGACCACCTACCTGGGCGAGTACACCAGGGTGCGGCTGGAGCGGGCGTTGCACGGGGTGACCGAGCTGCACCGGCTCGCGCCCGGGGTGGACGTGGACACCTACCACCCTTCCATCGACGGCGAACCGGTGCGGCGTCGGCTCGGCCTGGCCGACCGCCCGGTGGTGGTCTGCGTCTCCCGGCTGGTGCCGCGCAAGGGCCAGGACGTGCTGATCCGGGCGATGCCCGAGATCCGCCGGCGGGTGCCGGACGCCGCGCTGCTGGTGGTCGGCGGCGGGCCCTACCGGGCCACGCTGGAGAAGCTGGCACGCCAGGCGGGGGTCGAGCGGGACGTGGTATTCACCGGCTCGGTGCCGTCCGCCGAACTGCCCGCCCACTACGCCGCCGGCGACGTCTACGCGATGCCGTGCCGCACCCGCAACCGGGGGCTGGACGTCGAGGGGCTCGGGATCGTCTACCTGGAGGCCTCCGCGACCGGCCTGCCGGTGGTGGCCGGCGACTCCGGCGGCGCGCCGGACGCCGTACGCGAGGGCGAGACCGGGTTTGTGGTGCGCGGCCGGGACGTCGCCCAGCTCGCCGACCGGGTGGCCACGCTGCTCGCCGACCGGGACCTGGCCCGCCAGTTCGGCGCGGCCGGTCGCGCATGGGTGGAGCGGGAGTGGCGCTGGGAGACCCAGGCGCGGCGGATGGCCGCCCTGCTGGCCGGCTGACGCCCTCTCGACCGGGCGTGCGTCAGCCCGGCTGGTGCCGTCTACTGGCCGGCTGGTGCCGTCTGCTGGCCGGTATGGTGCCCGCCTGGCGGGGCGCCGGGTGTGCCCGGCTGCACGCTGTCGAGCTGCCCCGTCTGTGAGACCAAGGGTTTTGCCGTCCCGTCCCAGGACCGGTCGGTGCCACCGTCGCACGCCTACGGGCGCCCTGCCCCCCTCTGCTGCCCCACCCCGTGGGGCAGGTCGACAGTGATGGAACGGAACCCTGCCGGGTGCCCCGCCCGGTGGGGCAGGTCGACAGCGGCCAGGACGGTGCCCCCTGCCGCACGCGGTCGAGCAGGGCGACAGTGGTCGGGGTGGGTGCGGTGCGCTGCCCGGGTGTCCCGCCCGGTGGGGCAGGTCGACAGCGGCCGGAAGGGGCGTCGCCGGTGGGGTGGCCGGCGGTCAGCGGAGGCGTTCGAGGAGGCGCTCGGCCGAGTCCGGGCGGCCGAAGTGCCAGCCCTGCGCGGCGTCGCAGCCGATCGCCCGCAGCCGCTCCGCCTGCCCGGCGGTCTCCACGCCCTCGGCGGTGACGGTCAGGTCCAGCGCGTGTGCCAGGGACACGAGCGAGGCGAGGATCCGCTCGTCGGCCCGGCTCTCCGGCGCGCGCAGCCCGGCCACGAACTGGCCGGCCACCTTCAGCTCGGTTACCGGCAGGTCCCGCAGGTACGCCAGGTTGCAGTAGCCGGTGCCGAAGTCGTCGATGGCGATCCGGACGCCGAGGTCGGCCAGCACCCGCAGCGCCCGGACGGGCTCCTCGGCGGTGCTCATCATGGTGCTCTCGGTGATCTCCAGCTGAAGCCGCTCCGGCGGCAGGCCGGTGCGCCGCAGCAGTCCGCGGACCTCCTGGACCAGGCCGGGGCGGCGGACCTGCCGTACCGCGAGGTTGACGCTGACGAACGGCGCCGTCGCGACTCCGGCGGACCAGCTACCCGCCTGCCGGCAGGCCTCGGCCAGCACCCACCCGCCGAGCGGGACGATGAGCCCCGTCTCCTCGGCCAGGCCGATGAAGCTGTCCGGTCGCAGGACGCCCAGCTCCGGGTGACGCCAGCGCACCAGCGCCTCCACGCCGACCACCCGGCCGTCGCGCAGCGAGGTCAGCGGCTGGTAGTCGAGGTAGAACTCGCCCCGCTCCAGGGCGGCCGGGATGGCCGCGGAGAGCGCGTACCGGGCCAGCTCCCGGCGGTCGCGGTCGGCGTCGTAGAGCGCCCAGCGGGCGCCGCCGGCGGCCTTCGCCCAGTGCAGGGTGCTGTCGGCCGCCCGCATGAGGTCACCGGGGGAGGTGCCGGCGACCTGCCGCTCCACGATGCCGATGCTCGCCGACACGCACAGCTCGTGCCCGTCCACCAGCACCGGCTCCCGCACCGCGGCCAGCGCCGCCTCCGCCACGGCGACGACGTCGCCGGTGCCGGTGGTGCGCTCGACCAGGACGACGAACTCGTCGCCGCCGAGCCGGGCCACCAGGTGCCCGTCGACGGCCCGGCGGAGCCGGTCGGCAACGGTGGCCAGCAGCCCGTCGCCGACCTGGTGCCCGTGCGAGTCGTTGACCACCTTGAACCGGTCCAGGTCCAGGAAGCAGACCCCGACGCGCTCCCCGCCCTGGCCGGGGGAGTCGATCGCGGCGCTCAGGCGCTCGGTGAACAGCGCGCGGTTGGGCAGGTCGGTCAGCGGATCATGGGTCGCCTGGTGGCGGAAGCGGGCTTCGCTGGCGCGCAGCGCCCGCTCCGCCTGCGCCCGGGCGGTCATCGCGGCCCGCCGGATCGACTCCTGCTCGTCCAGCGTCCGGTCCCGCAACGCCCGGGAGTACCCGATGGACACCGCGGCCAGCAGCCGGGCCAGCCGGTCCCCGACCTCCTCGCCGACCAGCCCGAGGTCGCGGGCCAGCCGGAGCTGGACGACCTCGACCGTACGCCCCAGCGCCTCGGGCGACGCGATGTGCGCGGCCACCAGTTCCGTGCCGACGCGGTGCCCGACCCGCAGGTCGAACGGGTCGGACAGCAGTGCCGCCGCGAGCTGGTCGGTGAGGCGTTGCAGCAGCGCCTCCAGCTGTGCCTGGGTCATCGGCAGGTAACTGGTGCCGGAGACGGCCTTGGCCCACGCCCGGGCGAACGCTCCCGGGCGCGACGGGTGCCGCACGGTCGTCCCGGGCGGCACGGCGAGGGCCGCGGCCCCCGGCGGCTCACCCATCGAGCCGCCCGACGCCGCCGATGAAGGCCGCCCGCTCGGCGTCCTCGGCGCTGTCGGCGGACTCCGGGCGCCACTGCGGCACCCAGACCACGCCGGGCTCGACCAGCTCGAAGCCGTCGAAGAACGCGGTCAGCTCGCCCCGGCCGCGGATCCACAGAGGATTGTCGGTGCGCCGGTAGACGCGCTCGGCGTCGGCCCGCTCCTCGTCGCCGCGGCCGTCGGCGCTGGCCTGCGAGAGCACCAGGTAGCTGCCCGGCGCCAGCGCCTGGCGCAGCGTCCGCAGCAGCTCGGCCGGCCGGTCGTCGTCGGAGACGAAGTGCAGCACCGCCACGATCATCACCGCGATCGGCCGGTCGAAGTCGAGCAGCCGGCGGACCTCGGGGTGGGCGACGATGCGCTCGGCATGACGCAGGTCCTCCTGCACCACCGCGGCGCGGTCGTTGCCGTCGAGGATCTCCCGGCTGTGGGCCACCGCCACCGGGTCCACGTCGACGTAGACGACCCGGGCGTCGGGGGCCTCGCGCTGGGCGATCTCGTGCACGTTGCCGACGGTGGGGATGCCCGAGCCGATGTCCAGGAACTGCCGGACGCCGGCGTCGAGGAGGAACTGCACCGCCCGGCGCAGAAAGGCCCGGTTGGCCTGTGCCATCAGCGGCGCCTCCGGCACGGCGGCCACCATCGCCTGGGCCGCCGCCCGGTCCACCGCGAAGTTGTGCGAGCCGCCGAGGTAGTAGTCGTACATGCGGGCCACGCTGGGGCGCTCGATGTCGATCTCGTCGGGTGCCCAGTCCGGCCGCTGCATGCGCTCACCCCTCGTGTCGGCGGTGCGGACGCCGTTGCCCGCGCCGGTATTCTGCCGGTTGCCCGGCGGGGAGACCATAGCGCGCCGCCCCGCAAGGTGACGACGTCGGTCGATGCGCCGACAGGCCCGCGCCGGCGGGCGCGGGCCTGTCGGTGGTGCGTCACCGGGCTCCCCGGAGGGAACCGTTCAGAACTTCGGGGCGTCCGGAGCCTCGAGCAGGCCCAGCCGCAGCGCGGTCATCAGCGCCTGCGCCCGGTTGGCCGCGCCCAGCTTCTCGTAGAGCTTCGAGATGTGGGTCTTGGCGGTGGACTCGCTGACGAAGAGCTGCTTGGCGATGCCCGCCACGCTCATCCCGTCGGCGAGCAGCCGCAGCACCTGGCCCTCGCGGGGGGACAACTGCGGCCCGGACGGGGCCAGCCGGCGCTTCATCGCCTCGGCCAGGTCGGCGGCGGTGAAGGCGCTGGGGGAGGAGGCGGCGTGCCGGGCGGCGGCGACGACCTCGTCGGCCGGCGCGGTCTTGGGCACGAAGGCGCTCGCCCCGGCCTCCAGGGCACCGAAGAGCTGGTCGTCGCCGGCGTACATGGTGAGCACGACGATGCCCATCGAGGCGCTCGACTTGCGCAGCGCCCGGGTGGCCTCCAGGCCGCTGCCGTCGGGCAGCCGCAGGTCCATGATCACCACATCCGGCTGCAGCGCACCGGCCTGGCGTACGCCCTCCGCCGCCGTGGCGGCCTCGCCGACGACCTCGAACTGCCGGTCACGCTCGAACGCGTGCCGCAGGCCCTTGCGGATCAGGTCGTGATCGTCGACAAGGAGGACCTTGGTACGGGTCGCCGGTGTCGGACTTGTGGTCATCCTCGGGTTACTCCCCTTCTGCTGCCGCTACGCTACCGCGCACGTTATCGCGCCGGGGCGACGAGCCGAGCACCACCGCGACGGTCGTGCCGCTCGGTTGCCGCGGCCTGATCTCCAACCGGCCCCGGATACGTTCCGCCCTCTCGGCCATGATCGCAAGACCGTAGTGCCCGTCCGAGCGCTGGTCAGCAATCCCCTGACCGTCATCCGACACTTCGATCTGGGCGTACGGGGGGTCGACCTCGCAGGTGACCCACAGATTCGCGGCTCCGGCGTGCTTGCGCGCGTTGGTGACCGCCTCCTGGGCGATGCGCAGCAACTCGGCCTCGGTGGCGGCCGGCAGCCGGGCGGTGGACTCGTCCAGGGACAGGTGGACCCGCAGTCCGCCGGAGGCGCCGACGGTGCGGGCGTACTCGGCGATCGCGGCGGCCAGCCCGCCGTGCCGGTCGACCTCGCTGCGCAGCTCGAACAGGCTCAGCCGCAGCTCGGTGATCACCCGGGTCACCTCGTGGCGCAGCGCGCGCAGGCTCTCGGCGGTCTCCTCGGTGTCGTCGTGCACGGTGGCGAGGGCGTTGTCGATGCCGTAGCCGACCATCACCAGTTCCTGTGCCACCCCGTCGTGGATCTCCCGGGCCAGCCGCTGCCGCTCCTCGTTGGTGGCCAGCGAGCGGACCTCGTCGAAGAGCAGCGCCGCCTCCAGCCGGAGCGCGGCCGGGCGGGTCAGCCCGGTCACCCGGGACACCACCCCGGCCGGGTACGCCTGCGCCGTGTCCGCCTCCAGCACCACCAGGCCGACCGTGCGCACCCCGGCCACCAGCGGCACGATCAGCGCGGAGACCTCGCCGCCCCGGTGCGACCGGGCCTGCGAGCGGGCGGCGGTGTGCGGCTGCTGGCTGGCCCACGCGTCGGCGATCGCCGAATCCGCGTCCAGCGTCGTCTCCCAGTCCACCCGGTCCACGCCCACCTGGGCAAGCACCACGAGCCGGCCGCCGCCGCTGGCCGACAGCACCGCCGCCCGGTCCGCCCGCGCCACCGCGCGCAGCTCCTCGAGCAGGTGCTCGGAGATGCCGCCCGGGTCGAGGGTGGCCCCGGGCAGCTGCCGCGCCACCGTGCGCAGCTGGGTGAGCAGCCGGGTCGCCTCGGCGTACGGCTGGGGTTTGCCATCGTTGCGGACCTGCATCAGCCGGTGCAGGGTGCCGGCCGCGTAGAGGCCGAGCCCGGCCAGGATCAGCCACTGGGCGCAGACCGCGAGGTAGCCGAGCTGGCCGATCTGCCGGCCGCCGTCGACCCCGGTGAGCGCGCCGGCCACCAGCAGGGTCGCCGCGGTGACCGCCAGCAGGGCGGCGCCCTCGGCGAACCGGCGGCGCAGCGCGGTGACGGTCACCGGGACCGCCAGGTAGGGCAGCACCGCGGAGGCGCCCAGCCCGCCGACGTCCCCCCCGATGGTCGCGACGGCGGCGACCTGGCTCGCGGCCAGCCCCAGCACCACCACCTCGGCCACCCGGCTGAGCGGGCCGACCAGCCGGTGCTCGGGCGCCAGCAGCGCGGGCAGCCCGGCGGCGGCGAGCAGCGCCACCCACCAGAGCTGGGTGACGTCGCGCGTGGCGAACAGGGTCAGGACGGCGACGAGCGCCAGCATGACCACGCGCGCCGCGGCGGCGAGGGGATGCGGCTGGGGCCGGGTGGGCGTCGAGGCGGGCACGTGACGGATGGTAGTCAGCGCCGGTAGATGTCGGCGATCTCCGCCGCGTACGACTTGTGCACGACCTGGCGCTTGACCTTCAGCGACGGCGTCAGCTCGCCGGTCGCCTCGGTGAAGTCGCGGGGCAGGATCCGGAACACCTTGATCGCCTCGGCCTTGGAGACCGCCTGGTTGGCGGTGTCGATCGCGCTCTGGATCTCCGCCCGCAGCCCCTCGTGCTCGCGTAGCTTCTCGACCGGGGTGTCCGCCGGCAGCCCCGCGGCGGACAGCCACCGCGGCAGCGCCTCCTCGTCGAGGGTGACCAGCGCGGCGATGAACGGCTGCCGGTCGCCGACGACCAGGCACTGGCTGACCAGCGGGTGCGCCCGCACCTGGTCCTCCAGCACGGCCGGGGCGACGTTCTTGCCGCCGGCCGTCACGATGATCTCCTTCTTCCGGCCGGTGATGCTCAGGAAGCCGTCGGCGTCGAGGTGGCCCAGGTCGCCGGTGCGGAACCAGCCGTCCGGGCTGAGCACCTCGGCGGTCGCCTCCTCGTTGCCCCAGTAGCCGCGGAAGACCAGGTCGCCGGAGATCAGGATCTCCCCGTCGCCGTCGATCCGGATCGTCACGCCCGGCAGCGGCCGGCCGACCGAGCCGATCCGGGTGGCGTCGGGCAGGTTCGCGGCGGCGGCGGGGGAGGTCTCGGTCAGGCCGTACCCCTCGCAGACGCTGACGCCGATGCCGCGGAAGAAGTGGCCCAGCCGGGCGCCGAGCGGGGCGCCGCCGGAGATGGCGTCGCGGCACCGGCCGCCGAGCGCCGCCCGCAGCTTGCGGTAGACCAGCCGGTCGAAGAGCGCGTGCTGCACGCGCAGCGCCAGGCCGGGGCCGCCGGCGGTCTCCAGGGCCTCGCTGTACGCGATGGCGACCTGCTCGGCACGGGCGAAGATCCTGCCCTTGCCGTCCGCCTCGGCCTTCTGCTTGGCCCCGTTGTAGACCTTCTCGAACACCCGGGGCACCGAGAGCACGAAGGTGGGGCGGAAGTCCTGCAGCTCGGCGACCAGGTTCCTGGTGTCCGCGCAGTGCCGCATGGTGGCCCGCGCCTGGACCACGCCGATCTGGATCAGCCGGGCGAAGGCGTGCGCCAGCGGGAGGAAGAGCAGGGTCGACGCGCCGGGCCGGAAGAGGTTCGGCAGCACCGGCACCGCGTTGGCGATGTCGGCGTACATGTTCCGGTGGGTGAGGACGCAGCCCTTGGGGCGGCCGGTGGTGCCGCTGGTGTAGATGACGGTGGCGAGGTCGTCGGCGCGCACGGCGGCGCGCCGCCGGTCGATCTCGGCCGGGTCGACCGACGCGCCGGAACGGACCAGGTCGTCCACCGCGCCGAGGTCGATCTGCCAGACGTGCCGCAGCTCGGGCAGCCGGTCCCGCAGGCCCGCGACCAGGGTGGCGTGGGCGTTGCTCTCCACCACGCAGGCCACCGCGCCGGAGTCGGCGAGGATCCACGCGGCCTGCTCGGCGCTGGAGGTCTCGTAGATCGGCACGGTGACCGCGCCGGCCGCCCAGATCGCGTAGTCCAGCAGGGTCCACTCGTAGCGGGTGCGGCTCATCAGGCCGACCCGGTCGCCGGGCCGGACGCCGGCGGCGACCAGGCCCCGGGCCGCCGCGACGACCTCGTCGCGGAACTGCCGGCAGGTGACGTCGGCCCAGGCCGTCCCGCCGTCCGCCGCCCCGCTCGGGCGGACGAACTGGACCGCGTCCGGGGCGACCTCGGCGTTGTCCCAGACCGGATCGGTGAGGTTGGCCGCGTCGCCGACGGTGACGATCGGCGGGACGGAGAACTCGCGCACCTGCACTCCTCGTGCTCACTGGCCGTGCCGGCCACCACCACAGGGCGGCTCTGTCGAAACCTACCCGCCTCGGCGGGCGGGCAGAATAGGCAGGTAGCCCCGGTGCTCCCCGCGTCCGCGCGGGACACGCCCCCGGTGCGGGCGGGGGGCGGCGCGGCGTACGCGCGCCCGGCGCCGGGTAGCCTCCCCCCATGGCGGACTCCTCCACCCAGTCGATCGTCGTCGGCGCGCCACCGGAACGGGTGGCGGCGGTCGTCTGCGACTTCCCGAGCTACCCCGAGTGGACCGAAGCGGTGCGGCGGGCGGAGGTGATCGAGGAGTACGAGGACGGCTACGCCAGCCAGGTCCGGTTCGTCATCGACGCCGGGGTGATGGCCGACGAGTACGTGCTGGCCTACGAGTACGCCGAGGACCTCTCCCGGATCGAGTGGCACCTGGTGGCGCCCTCGAAGATGCAGAAGTCCCAGCGCGGCTCGTACGACCTGGTGGGGAACCAGGACGGCACGACGACGGTGACCTACACCCTTGAGGTCGAGCTATCGGTCGGGATGCTCGGCATGTTCCGCCGCAAGGCGGAGAAAATGATCATGGATACCGCGTTGAAGCAGCTCAAGCGCCGGGTAGAAGCACGCGGTGCGGCGCAGTGACGCGTCCGGCGGCAGGGTAGAGGAGCCGACCATGGGTGCAACGGATCCGGGTTCGGCCCGGGAAGAGGCGGAACGGCTGGTCGCCACGCTGCTGGCCGGCGCGCGCCTCGCGACGTCCGGCTCCGGGACGGGCCCGTGGGGTCCGCTCGGTGGGATCGTGTCGGGTGTCCTCGGTCACAGCGCCGCCCCGGATGGGTCGACCGGGGGCCCCGGGGGCGGCTTCGCCACCGGCGGGCCGGAATGCTGCGTCTGCCCGGTCTGTCGGGGCATCGCCGCGTTGCGCGATCCGAGTCCGGAGTTCGCCGAGCGCCTCGCCACGGGCGCCGGCGACCTGGCCGCCGGTGTGGCCAGCCTGCTGCGCGCGTTCGCCCCGCCGGAACCCCCCGCCGACCCGACCGCCGCAGCGGCGTCGACCGCCGAACCGGATGGCGCGGACGACCACGTCTGGCGCGAGGCCACCCGTAGCGGGCATGATTCTCAGCCGGCAGCGGAGCGGGACGTCTGGTCCGCCGCCACCCGGGCGGAGGACGTGGCCGTCCCGGCCGCCGCACCGCCCGTCGACGCCGCCGGGCCGGCCGTCGCGGCGACCGTGCGGACGTCCGCCGACCGTCCCGTGGTGCCCGCGACGCGGGCACCCGGCGACGCAGGCGAGCACCCACCAGGCGACGCGGCCTGACCATCGCACATCCCGATCACGCGCCGGTCGTCCGGCGGCGCGGGCGCGGGCAGCACAGCAGAGGGGAGTGGCAGCGGTGACGCTGACCATCGGAGTCGACGTCGGTGGCACGAAGGTGGCCGGTGGTGTCGTGGACGCCGCCGGCACGGTCCTCGTGCAGGCCCGACGGGACACCCCCGCCGACGACGTCGCCAAGACCCGGGACGTCATCATCGAACTGGTCACCGAGTTGGCCGTCGGGCGGTCGATCGAGGCGGTCGGCATCGGCGCGGCAGGCTGGATCGACGCCGGCCGTTCCACCGTACTGTTCGCCCCGAACCTCGCCTGGCGAGACGAGCCGCTGCGGGACTACGTCAGCGCCGCGACCGGCCTGCCGGTGATCGTGGAGAACGACGCCAACGTCGCGGCCTGGGCGGAGTTCCGCCACGGCGCGGCCCGGGACGCCGACGACTCGATGGTCATGTTCACCATCGGCACCGGCGTCGGCGGCGGCATCGTGCTCGGCGGGGAACTGCTGCGCGGCGCCAACGGCATCGCCGCCGAGCTGGGCCACATGCTCACCGTGCCCGACGGCCACCAGTGCGGCTGCGGCCGGCTCGGCTGCATCGAGCAGTACGCGAGCGGCAGCGCCCTGGTGCGGTTCGCCCGCGCGGCCGCCCGGCAGGAGCCGCACCGCGCCGTGGCCCTGCTGGAGCTGTCCGGCGGCGACGCCGAGGCGATCACCGGGCGCATGGTGACCGCCGCGGCGCAGGGCGGCGACCCGGTCGCCACCGAGTCGTTCGCGCAGGTCGGGCGCTGGCTCGGCACCAGCCTCGCCGACATGGCGCAGATCCTCGACCCGCAGGTCCTCGTCGTCGGCGGCGGCGTGATCGACGCCGGTGACCTGCTGCTCGGCCCGACCCGCCGGTCGTTCACCGACGCGCTCGCCCAGCGCAGCCGGCTTCCGGTGGCCGAGATCCGCCCGGCCGAGCTGGGCAACACCGCCGGCGTCATCGGCGCGGCCGACCTGGCCCGCCGGATCTGAGGCGGGCCGTGACGCAGAGCCCGGGCGTGCCGCTGCGCGTCGTGTCGTACAACATCCACGGTCAGCGGGACGACACGGCCGCGCTGGCGGCGGTGGTCCGCGCCGCCCGGCCGGACGTGGTGGTCGTGCAGGAGGGGCCGCGCCGGTTCCGGTGGCGGCAGAAGTCGGCCGCGCTGGCCGAGTCGTTCGGCCTGGTGGTGGCCGCCGGCGGGCTGCCCGCGCTGGGCAACCTGCTGCTGACCAGCCTGCGGGTGCGGGTGCTGGACACCCGGTGCCGACGCTTCCCGCTCACCCCCGGCCGGCACCTGCGCGGCGCCGCGTACGCCGAGTGCGTGGTCGCCGGTGGCGCCCGGTTCACCGTGGCCGGCTCGCACCTGTCCACCGACCCGGCCGAGCGGCCCGGGCAGGCCGCGCTGTTCAAACGCGACCTCGACGCCGCCACCACGCCGGTGATCGCCGCGGCCGACCTGAACGAGGGGCCGGACGGCCCGGCGTGGGCCACCGTGGCGGGCGGGCTGACCGACGCCGCCGTGGCGATGGACCGGGCCGACCGGCTCACCTACTCGTGCGCGAGCCCCCGGCGGCGGATCGACGCCCTCTTCGTCGACCCGCGCGTCACGGTGGTCGACTACGACGTGGTCGACACCCCGCAGACCCGCCGGGCCAGCGACCACTTCCCGGTCCTCGTCGACCTGCTGCTGCCCGGGGCCGGCTGACCGCGTCCGCGCCCCGGGGCTGGACATCCCGCTCCGTTGTGGAGAGGATGCTGCGCGACCCCGGCCCTCGTGCCGCACAAAAGGAGATCCCGGTGTCCACCTCCACCGATCACGGCCGGCCCGACCCGGAGGCGAGCACGCTCGCCCTGACCCGCGACGGCCGGCCGGTCTCCGACCGGGGCGACACCGTCTGCGTCATCGGCGCGGGGGCCAGCGGGCTCGTCGCCGTCAAGAACCTGAAGGAACACGGGTTCGGCGTCGACTGCTACGAGCGGGAGACCGGCGTCGGCGGGGCCTGGAACTGGCGGCACGACCGCAGCCCGGTGTACGCGAGCACACACCTGATCTCGTCCCGGCCGTTCACCCAGTTCCCCGACTTCCCGATGCCCGACGACTGGCCCGACTACCCGCACCACAGCCAGCTCCTGTCGTATCTGGAGCGGTACGCCGACCACTTCGACCTGCGGGCGCACGTCTGGTTCGGCACGGAGGTCGTCCGGGTGGAGCCGGCCGAGGGCGACCGCTGGGACGTGACCACCCGCAGCACGGGCGGCTACGGCCCGGAGCGCACCTCCCGCTACGCGGCGGTGGTGGTCGCCAACGGGCACAACTGGTCGCCGAAGCTGCCCCGCTACGAGGGGTTGGAGGAGTTCCGGGGCGAGGTCGTGCACGCCTCGTCCTACAAGGACCCGGCGCAGCTACGGGGCAAGCGGGTGCTCGTGGTCGGCGCCGGCAACACCGGCTGCGACATCGCCGTCGAGGCCGCCCAGCAGGCGTCGCGCTGCTGGCACTCCACCCGCCGAGGCTACTGGTACGCCCCGAAGTACGTCCTCGGCCGCCCGGCGGACCAGGTCAACGACGCGCTGCTGGCGCTGCGGGTGCCGCTGCGGGTGCGGCAGTGGCTCTACCACTGGACGCTGCGGCTGACCGTGGGCGACCTGACCCGGTTCGGCCTGCCGAAGCCCGACCACCGGGTGTACGAGACGCACCCGATCGCCAACAGCCAGCTCGTCTACTACGTGGGCCACGGCGGGATCTCCCCGGTGCCGGACGTCGCCCGCTTCCACCCGTACGCCGTGGAGCTGTCCGACGGCCGGGAGATCGACCCGGAGCTGGTCGTCTTCGCCACCGGCTACCTGCCGCGCTTCGAGTTCCTCGACCCCAAGGTGCTCGGCGACGACGCGGGGACGGGCCGGCCCAGGCTCTGGCTCAACGCCTTCGCCCCCGGCCATCCGACGCTCGCCGTCGCCGGGCTGGTGCAGCCGGACTCGGGTGTCTTCCCGCTGTCGCACTGGCAGACGGTGCTCTTCGCCCGGCTGCTGCGGATGCGCCTGACCCGTCCCGACCGGGCGGCGGCCTTCGCCGCCCGGGTGACGGCGAAGGCGGGGGAGCGCTACGCGGGCCCCGTCAAGGACAGCAGCCGGCACTGGTTCGAGGTCGGTCACGCCGACTACCTGCGCGCCGTCCAGCGCGCCCTGCGCGACCTGGAGGGTGCCCGATGAGTGCAGCAGTGAGTCAGCAGGTGCGGGTCATGCGGGGGCGGGAGTGGGCGCGCCCGGTCCGCCCGGTCCGGCGTGAGGTGCTCGGCGTGGCGCCCGAGCTGGAGGAGGGGCGACCGCCGCTGCTGTTCGTGCCGGGCTTCGGGCACGGCGCGTGGGCGTTCGCCGAGCACTGGCTGGGCCACGCCGCGTCCCGGGGCTTCCCGGCGTACGCGCTGAGCCTGCGTGGGCACGGCGGCAGCGGCCCGGCGCCGGAGGCGACGCTGCGGGCGTACGCCCACGACGTGGCGCAGGCGGCGGCGGGCCTGCCGCGCCAGGCGGTGCTGGTGGGGCACGGCGCCGGGGCCCTGGTGGTCGCGCACGCGCTGGCCCGCTACCCGGCCCGGGCGGGCGTGCTGGTCGCGCCGGTGCTTGGCGGCTGGGCGACGTTCGGCGCCGCGCTGCGCCGCAATCCGCTCGGCACGCTGCCGGCGGTGTTCGGCGGGCCGCTGCGCCTGCACCGCCGCCAGCTGTTCAGCCGGGAACTGCCCGAGGCCGAGGCCCGGCGGTACGCGGCCCGGCTGGGGCGGGCGAGCCGACGGGCCCAGTGGCAGCTGCTGACCGGGCGGAACGCGGAGCCCGCGGTGGGCGACCCGCCGGTGCTGGTGCTCGGCAGCCCGGACGACCGGGTGGTTCCGGCGGCGGCGCTGACCCGGGCGGCCCGGCGGTACGGCTCGGCGCCGCTGCTCTTCCCCGGCATGGGGCACGACATGATGCTCGACGCCCGGTGGCGGGAGCCGGTCGACGCGATCCTGGACTGGCTGGCGAAGGACCCGGCCCCGGACAGCCGGCCCTGACTCCGGGCCCTGACTCCCGGCCCCGGCTTCCGGCGTCAGTCGGCGGCGCCCAGCCGGGTGAGCAGCGAGCCGCTCTCGTCCAGCGCCGAGAGGTAGGAGCGGGCCCAGGCCCGGATGTCGTGCCGGTGCAGGTGCGCCCGCATGGCCCGCATCCGCGCGCCGACGTCGTCGGGGCTCGCCCGCAGCGCCGAGAGCAGCCCCTGCTTGAGCCCCTCCAGGTCGTGCGGGTTGACCAGGTACGCCTGCGGCAGCTCGGCGGCGGCGCCGGCGAACTCGCTGAGCAGCAGGGCGCCCGCGTCGTCGACCCGGGCGGCCACGTACTCCTTGGCGACGAGGTTCATCCCGTCCCGCAGCGGGGTCACCGCCATCACGTCGGCGACCCGGTAGAGGGCGGCCAGCTCGGCGCGGTCGAACGGCTGGGTCAGGTAGTGGATCGCCGGCTCGCCGACCCGGCCGAACTCGCCGTTGATCCGCCCGACCTCGCGTTCCACCCGCTCGCGGAGGATCTGGTACTGCCCGACCCGTTCCCGGCTCGGCACCGCCACCTGCACCAGCACGGTGTCGCGCACCTTGACGTGCCCGGCGGCGAGCAGCTCGCTGTACGCCTTGAGCCGCTGCTCGATGCCCTTGGTGTAGTCCATCCGGTCGACGCTGAGGATCACCTGCTCGGGGCTGCCGAGATCGTGGCGCAGCCGGCGGGCCCGGTCGGCCACGTCGGGCCGGGCGGCGAGCGCGGCCATCTCGACGGTGTCGATGGAGACGGGGAACGCGCCGATCCGGACCACCCGGTCGTCGACGGCGATCCGCCGGTCGGTGGCGGGGACCTGGAGCACCTTGGCCACCAGTTGGGCGAAGTTGTGCGCGGCCTGGGCCCGCTGGAAGCCGACCAGGTCGGCGCCGAGCATGCCGCGCAGCAGCTCGGCGCGGCGGGGGAGCTGCATGAACAGCTCGGGCGGCGGGAACGGCACGTGCAGGAAGAAGCCGATCCGCAGGTCCGGCCGGAGCGCCCGGAGCAGGCCGGGCACCAGCTGGAGGTGGTAGTCCTGCACCCAGACCATCGCGCCGGGCTCGGCCACCTGGGCGGTCGACTCGGCGAACCGCTGGTTGACCCGCTGGTACGCCTCCCACCAGCGCCGGTGGTGCTCCGGTTGCTCCACGGAGTCGTGGTAGAGCGGCCACAGGGTGGCGTTGGCGAAGCCCTCGTAGTGGTCGCGTAGCTCGTCGCCGCTGAGTGGCACGGCGTGCATCCGCACGCCGTCCACGTCGGGCACGGCGGGTGCCGGCCCCGTGCCGCCGGCCCAGCCCACCCAGGTCGCCGGGGTGTGCCGCAGCAGGGGGTGCAGGGCGCTGACCAGGCCGCCGGGGCTGCGGCGCCACTCGCACGCGCCGTCCGGGGCCGCGCCGTCGTCGATGGGTAGGCGGTTGGCGACCACCACGAGGGAACTCTGTCGCATATCGGGCATTCCGATCCGCAGAGGAGTGACCGCCGCAAGGGAGGAACAACCGGGCAGTCAGTGAGGGAAGTGACGGACAGCGGTATTCCTGCTGACAGTAAGTTACACCACTGTCACGACCGTGGCGTGGGCGGCGGTCGTCCCGGCATGCGGGCGCGAGTCCCGCCCGGCCGGGGCGGTCAGACGACCGCGCCGTCGTCCGGGTCGTGGTCCTCGTCGCCGCCGGGGCGCAGCCGCCAGATCAACGCGACGAAGCCGGCGAGGATGCCGGTGAAGCCGAACAGGTTGACGACCGAGGGGTCGGCCACCGGGAAGATCGACGGGAACAGGAACAGCACGAAGCCGACCACGATCGCCAGGACGCCGACCACCGTGTACTTGGAGAAGCGCGGCAGGGGCGGGGGCGGCGGCGGGGTGTAGCGCTCGTCGTCCGCCTCGTCGTCGGGCAGGTCCGCGCCGAAGGTGTCCAGCCCGTCCAGCAGCGAGGGCTCGTCCTGGCGGCCCCGGCCGACGGAGATCCCCGAGACGTCCGCGGCGTACGGCAGCCGGCGCACGTCGGTGGCGGTCGGCCCCGCGGGCTCGTCCGGCGCGGCGAGGGTCACCGGGCCCGTGGCGGGCCCCGGCGGGTCGTCCACGTCCTCCGCGGCGGGCCACGGGTTGTCGCCCGGTGCGGGGGTGGTGTGGAAACCGGCGACGATCCGGGCCCACTCGGCGTCGATGTCCGGCTCCGCGTCGCGGGACCGGTCGGTGGCCGTCTCGTCGGCGAGCTGGGTCAGGTAGTCCCGCGCGGTGGTCAGGTGCGACCGGTCGACGTAGAGCCGGTCGACGGGGCGGGCGGGGACGGTGGTGGTGCGGGTGACCGGGTTCAGGTCGGCCGAGGGTTGGAGGTAGGCCGCGATCCCGCCGGCGGCGAGGACGTCGAGCAGGTGCTCGCCGACGCGCGGATCCACGTCGCCGGCGACGGCGTACTCGCTCGCGTCGAGCCCGTTGTCCCGCCGTCCCCGGCGGGCCCCACCCGCTGACACCGGACATCCTCCTCATCACGCGCCCGCGGCGCGGTCGCCTGAGCCCCCTCGGCGCCGCCCCGGGCGCCGTGCCTTGAATCGTGACACGTCGGGACCCGGTTCCGGGAGTGCGTTGTGGCGTGCCGCTCCCGGTTCGTAGGCTCATCCCTGACGTCGCCTGCCCGCCGGGAGCGCCCGCGTGGGTCGTCGGGCCCGCCCGGCGACCCGGTCCGCCCCGGCGGCGCGGGTGTCGCGACCCCTCCGGAAGAAGGACACCGGTGCTGTACTGGCTGATGAAGTACATCATCCTCGGCCCGTGGCTGAGGCTGATCTTCCGCCCACAGGTCGAGGGGCTGCACCACGTGCCCGACACGGGTCCGGTGATCCTCGCCAGCAACCACCTGTCGTTCTCCGACTCGATCTTCACGCCGTTGATCGTCAAGCGAAAAGTGACATTCATCGCCAAAGCCGAATACTTCACCGGCAAGGGCATCAAGGGCTGGCTGACGAAGATGTTCTTCGTCGGCTCCGGCACCATCCCCGTCGACCGCTCCGGCGGCCGGGCGGCCAGGGCGGCGCTGGACACCCAGCTGCAGGTGCTGCGCGCCGGCGGCATCGCCGGCATCTACCCCGAGGGCACCCGCTCGCCCGACGGGCGGCTCTACCGCGGCAAGACCGGGGTGGCCCGGTTGGCCCTGGAGAGCGGCGCCCCGGTGATCCCGATGGCGATGCTCAACGCCGACGAGATCCAGCCGCCCGGCAAGCTGATCCCCAAGATCGCCCGGGTGCGGATCCGGTTCGGCGCGCCGCTCGACTTCTCGCGCTACGCGGGCATGACCGGTGACCGGTTCGTCGAGCGCGCGGTCACCGACGAGATCATGTACGAGCTGATGGAGCTCTCCGGCCGCGAGTACGTCGACATGTACGCCCAGAAGCTGAAGACCCAGCCGGCCGACCCCACCCCCCGGGAACCGGTCGCCGCCTGACGCGCACGCGCCGCGCGGCGGCGGGTCAGCAGGCCAGGGCGGGATCGGCGGGGGCAGCCGGTGGGCGGGTCAGGTCCAGCAGCCCGGGCGCGCCGTTGCGCAGCGCGAAGGCGCGCAGCTCGGCCAGCTCCGGGCGGCTCGCCGTCGGCTCGCCGGCCCGCTCCAGCTCCACGGCCGCGAAGGTGAGGGCCAGCATCCGGTCGGTCACGTCCGGGATGCCGGCGTAGATCTCGGCGCCCGCCAGGTGCAGCTCGGCGGCCCGCCGGTGGTCTCCGTCCGCGGCGGCCAGCGCCCCGGTCACCGTCCGCAGCGCCGCCTCCGACCAGGGCGTACGGTGGCCCACCCGGTCCAGCATCGCGCGCACCCGGGCGGCCGTGTCCCGCCCGGCGAGGCTGGCCGCGTAGGCGGCCGCCGCGATCCACTCGCCGCTGGCCAGGGCGGGCACCGCCGACCAGGAGGTGGCCAGCTCGTCGATCAGCGCCGCCGCCTCGTCGCGGCGCCCCTGCAACGCCCGGCAGAGCGCGCCCATCGCCAGCATCGTCCAGTGCAGCCGGTGGAAGCCGCTGCGCCGGGCGGCGTCGAGCGCGGCAGCGACGTCGTCGGCGGCGGGGTCGGCCGGGGACCGGGCCGGCGGCACCGGCTCGCCCCGCAGGACCAGCAGGCAGGAGCGCAGGCCCCGGACCTGCATGTCCCAGCTTCCCGTGGGGGTGTCCACGAACGCCTCGGCCGCGGTGAGCAGCCGGCCGAAGTCGCCGTCGAACCAGGCCCGCATCGCCTCCGCCGAGTAGCTGGTGGTCAGCGTCTGCCCGCTGGCCGTACGCGCCGGCGACGACGAGAGCAGCGCGTCCGAGCGGAGCCAGTCGCCCTCCTCCCGGACTGCGTACGCCAGGTTCTGGATGGCGCGGGGCAGGGCGATCAGCTGACCGGCGCGGCTGACCTCGACGATGGAGTGCAGCTCGTCCAGGCCCGACCGGTCGCCCGCCTGGTAGCGGGCGGTGGCGGAGGTGATCCGGGCGTTGGTGCGGGTCTCCGTCAGCCCCAGCCGCTCGCCGATCTCCGCCGCCCGGTCCGCCGCGGCGACGGCCGGGTCCCGCTCGTAGTTGAGCATGTGCAGTCGGCCCAGCTCGGCGTAGGCGTCCGCCTTCTGCGGGCTGTCGGGCAGCGGGGCGAAGAGCTGCACGGCCCGGTCCAGGCAGGCCAGCGCGGCGGCCCGGTCGGCGCGCAGCCACGCGGCCTGGCCGAGCAGCGTCCAGGCGCGCGCCGCGCAGGCGTCGTCGCCGTGCGACAGCAGCCGGTCGGCGAGCGCCTGCATCTGCTCCGAGCCGCCGCCGGAGAGGAAGGCGTTGCCGTCCCGGTAGAAGGAGATCTCCGTGCTGAGCAGCTCCAACTGGAGGCGGCCGACCGGGTCGGACTCGTCGGCCAGCCCGAGCGCTCGGCCCGCGTGGCTCGCCGCCACGTCGAGGCTGTGCAGCGCGTACGCCCGCCGGGCCGCCCGGTGCAGCGCCGCGCGGGCGGTGCCGGCGTAGCGGGCGGTGTCCATGCCCAGCGTCCGGGCGATCTCGTGCGCCGCCCAGCGGTGGTGGGCGAGCACCTCCGCCAGGTCGGTGTCCCGGCTCTGCGACAGCGTGTCCAGCCACTCCGCTGTGCGCTCGTGCCGCGCCACCCGTTCGGTGCGGGGCAGCCGCTGATAGCACACGTCGCGCACCAGCACGTGCCGGAACCGGTACTCCGGCTGCCCCGCCATGGTCGAGGCGGCCTGTTCGTGCACGAAGTCGCGCTGCTCCAGCCGGCGCAGCGCGCGTTCCACCGACTCGACGGGCTGCCCGAGGGCGGCGGCCACCGCGCCCGGCCAGAACTGCACGCCCACCACGGCGGCGGCCAGCAGCACCGTGCGCTCCTTGGTGTCGAGCAGGTCGATCCGGTTGGCGATGACGGCGTGCACGCTCTCCGGCATGGGCAGGTCGAGGTGCTTCTCCAGCGACCAGCCCCGCCCGGACTGGCGCAGCGCGCCCTGCTCGATGAGCATCCGCACGTACTCGTGGGCGTAGAGGGGGTTGCCGCCGGCCACCTCCACCAGCGGCGTCAGCATGTCGGCGGAGAACGCCGCCTGGCCGAACATGTGGGCGTACAGCGAGGCGATGCCGGTGTCCCGCAGCGGTGGCAGGGTGATGGTCACCGAGCCCGTGATCGTCCCTGCCCAGCTCGGGTCCCGGTCGACCAGCTCCGGCCGGGCGGTGCAGAGCAGCAGCAGCGGCACGTCCCGGGCGGCGGCGCCGAGCAGCTCCACGAAGCGCAGCATCGCGTCGTCGGCCCAGTGCAGGTCCTCGAAGACCAGCACGGTCGGCCGGCGCGCGGCCAGCGCCAGCAGGAAGCGCCGCCACGCCGACTCGGTCTCCTCGGCCGGCAGCGGGGTGCCCGGCAGGCCGACCAGCGGTCGCAGCGCGTCCACGAGGCGTTCCCGCTCACCCGGGCCGACCAGCTCGCCGACGGCCGAGGCGAGCCGCTGGGCGGCCGTCGACGCGGGGTCGGTGTCCAGGATGCCGGCCTCGGCCTTGACGATGTCGGCCAGCGCCGCGAACGTCACGTTCTCGCCGAACGGCGGGCACCGCCCGGTACGCCAGGTCAGCGGCTCGTCGACCAGCCGGTCCACGTGCCGGTACAGCTCGCGCACCAGCCGGCTCTTGCCGAGCCCGGCCCGGCCGAAGACGGTCACCACCTGGGGGCGCCGGTCGCGCAGCGACCGGTGCAGGGCGTTGACCAGCATCCCCAGCTCGTGTTCCCGGTCGATGAGCGGCGTCGTGTCCGGCTGCCGGTCGGTCGGCTGCCGGCGCACGGGGGAGAGGGCCAGCCACACCTCGGTCGTCGTGGACCGCCCGCGCAGCATGACCGGCGGCTGCTCGGAGTAGCGGATGGTGTCCCGGGTGAGCGCGTAGGTGGTGCCGCAGACCAGCACCCCGCCGGGCGGCGCGACGGACTGCATCCGGGAGGCCGTGTTGACCACGTCGCCGGCGACGATCGCCTGGCCGCCGTCGCGGGCGGCGGCCACGTCCACCAGCGCCTCGCCGGTGGCCACGCCGACCCGGAAGCGCAGCGCGTCCGCGCCGGTGGGGGTGAACCGGGTCAGCACCCGTTGCAGCTCCAGGCCGGCCCGGACGCAGCGCAGCGCGTCGGTCTCGGTCGCCACCGGCGCCCCGAACAGGGCCATCACCGCGTCCCCGATGTACTTCTCCACCACGCCGCCGTACTGCCCGACGACCCGGCGGGCGGCCGAGAAGAACCCCGTCTGCATGCCGCGGACCAGCTCCGGGTCGGCCCGTTCGACGTACGGGGTGAAGTCGATCAGGTCGACGAAGAGCACGCTGACCCGGCGGCGGTCCTCCTGCGGGGGCGCCGCCCGCCGGTCGGCGCCCGGCCGGGGCGCGCCGCAGGAGGTGCAGAACGCCACGTCCCGGGCGAGCGGGCGCAGGCAGTGCGGACACACCGCGCCGAGCTCGTTGCCGCAGCCGCCGCAGAAGCGGTCGCCGGCGGCGGCCGTGCGTCCACAGCGGTCACACTGCGTGGCGATGACACCCTCCACTGGCGGTCCCGCCGGCGCCGGGGTCGGCGCCGTCCCGGTGCCAGTATCGCCGCCGCCTCAGCTGTCGGGTACCGGGCTGTTGGCTTGTGGACAGTCCACCGGCCGGTCCTGCGGCTACAGTCAGGCGGCTGATTTGTCGAACAACGACCACAGGGGGACGCCCGATGGTGTACGTGATGCTGCAGAGCGACTGGACCGACAGCAACGGGGTGAGCCACTTCGCGGGCGACTCCGTCGACGTGGACGCCGCCACGCTGGCGACGCTCCAGGCGCAGGGGATCGTCAGCGAGCAGTCCGGCGGCGGCAGCAAGGACGGCACCGAGTGGGCCGGTCCGGGCAGCACCACCAACTGGGCCGGGCCGGGCAGCGCCACGCCCTGACATCCCGCACCAACGAAAGGGGCCGGAGTAACCGCTCCGGCCCCTTTCCGTGCGGTTGGCGGGGCGGTGAGGCGAGCTGGGCGCGTACGCCTCAGCGGTCGTTCATGCCGGCGCGGCGGCGCAGTGCCGCGACGTCGGTGACCACGATCCGGCGGCCCTCGGTGCGCAGCCAGCCGCGGTTGGCGAACGACCCGATCGCCTGGTTGACGCTCTGCCGCGAGCCGCCGGCCATCTCGGCGAGCTGGCTCTGGTTGAGCTCGATCGTGATCATCGGGGCCTGGCTCTCGCCGGCCAGCCGAACCAGGGTCTTGGCCACCCGGCCGGGCAGGTCCAGGAAGACGTGGTCGGCGTTCTGCTCGGTGAGCCGGCGGATCAGCCCGCCCAGCGAGCGCATCACCGCGTCGAGGATGCGCGGGTTGGAGTGCACCAGCTCCATGAACGCGCCCCGGGACAGCGCGAGCGCCGCGCAGTCCTCGATCGCCTCGGCCGAGGCCGAGCGGGTGGACGCGTCGAGCAGGGAGACCTCGCCCAGCACGTCGGGCGGGCGGATGACCGACAGCACCGCGCGCTCGCCGGTCGGCGCGGTGCGGAAGACCGCCACCGCGCCCCGGCGCAGCACGATCAGCGACTCGCCGGGGTCGTTCTCCACGAACAGCAGCTGACCCTTGCGGTACGTCCGGGGGACCGCCGCCGCGATGACCCGTTGCCGGACCTCCGGCTCGAGCCCGGCGAACATCTCCACACCCGTGAGCGCGTCACCCGGCTCCGGCAGGCGCATCTCCACGGCCCAACCCCTCCCCGGTCCAGGACCACAACTCGCTCACCGGGTGAACCTGAAGGCCCTCGACGAGGTGAACTGACACCGGTTCGGCGTCCGGTAGCGGTACACATCAGATCATGACTGTCCTGTCGCTTGCTGTACACCCCTCAAATCACTTCCGTGACACTCCCGAGCTGCGACGACCGGCATCGTGGGAGCCGGATCCGGTTCCCGGGCGGACCGCCGGGGGGCGGGGGCGGATCCGGTCGCACCGGTGACCACGGTCGGCGGACGCGGGGGGCGGGACCACCCTCGCGCCCGCCGGCCGGCGGGCCCCGGTGCCGCCGGCGGCCGGGCGCGGCAACCCCGGTCGCCGGCACGCGGCCGGCGTGGGTGAGGATGGCGGTGATGGTCTACCGCTACTTCTACGACTGCGAGTTCATCGAGGACGGCCGCATCGTCGACCTGGTGTCGATCGGCGTCGTCGACGAGTACGGCCGCGAGTTCTACGCCGTGTCGACCGAGTTCGACGACTCGCGGGCCGTGCCCTGGGTGCGCCGCAACGTGCTCGACAAGCTGCCGTCCCCGGCGGACCGCGCCTGGCGCTCCCGGGAGCGCATCCGCGACGAGCTCTACGACTTCCTCGTCGAGCCGGTCAGGGACCGGCCGGGCGAGCAGCTGGAGCTCTGGGCCTGGTACGCGGCGTACGACCACGTGGTCCTCGCGCAGCTGTGGGGGGCGATGCCGGCGCTGCCCCGGGAGATCCCCCGGTTCACCAAGGAGCTGCGCCAGCTCTGGGACGACCGGGGCAGGCCGCCGCTGCCGGACGCCGCGTCGGCCCGGCACGACGCGCTGGTCGACGCCCGGCACAACCTGGCGCGCTGGCGTGCGATGACCGGTTAGTAGGTTTGGTCGGTTCTGTCCCGGGCACCGGTGCGACGTCGAGCCGATGCGAGGGAGTGGTCCCGTGAGCAACGAACCGAGCAGCGCCGCCGACGCCCGGCGACGGGTCACCGAGCTGGCCCGGGAGGCCCGGATCTGCATGCTGACGACGATCGCCGTGGACGGCCGCATGGTGAGCCGGCCGATGGGCCTGCAGGAGGCGGAGTTCGACGGGGACCTGTGGTTCTTCGCGTACGCCGACTCCGCCAAGGTGCGGCAGATCCGGGTCAACCCGGAGGTCAACGTCGCGTTTTCCGACTCGAAGCGCGACGCCTGGGTCTCGATCTCCGGCACCGCGCGGGAGGGCTACGACCGGGCCAGGGCGGAGCAGTTGTGGAACCCGGTGCTCAGGGCCTGGTTCCCGGACGGGCTGGACACCCCCGGGCTCACGCTGATCACGGTGCACGCCGGCTCCGCGGAGTACTGGGACTCGCCGTCCGGCACGGTGGTCAACCTGTTCGGCCACGCCAGGGCGGCGGTGACCGGGAAGCCGCCGAGGGCGGGGGAGAACCGCGAGGTCAGCTACTGACCGGTAGGTCGACCGGCCGGTGGGACGGCCCGGGGCGCGGTGCCGGCGTGCACCCGCGCCGACTACAGTGCGCACTGACGGCCCGCCCCGGGCCGGCAACGGCGCCGATGGTCTGATCCGACACATATCCTGGGGCAAATCGGGCTTCACCTGATGCTCCAGGAGGATGAGCAGATCATGCGTATCGGCGTGCTCACCGGCGGCGGCGACTGCCCAGGTCTCAACGCGGTCATCCGGGCGGTGGTCCGCAAGGGCGTCGCCAGCTACGGCCACGAGTTCGTGGGTTTCCGGGACGGCTGGAAGGGCCCCCTGGAGGGCCTGTCCCGCCCGCTGGGCATCGCGGAGGTCCGCGGCATCCTGCCGCGCGGCGGCACCATCCTCGGTTCCTCTCGGACCAACCCCTTCAAGATCGAGAACGGCGTCGAGCGGATCAAGGACAACCTCGCCGCTCAGGGCGTCGACGCGCTCATCGCGATCGGCGGCGAGGACACCCTCGGCGTGGCCACCAAGCTGCACGACCTCGGCGTCCACGTGATCGGCGTGCCGAAGACGATCGACAACGACCTCGGCGCCACCGACTACACCTTCGGCTTCGACACCGCGGTCAACATCGCGATGGAGGCCATCGACCGGCTGCACACCACCGCCGAGAGCCACCACCGCACCCTCGTCGTCGAGGTGATGGGCCGGCACGCCGGCTGGATCGCCCTGCACGCCGGCCTGGCCGGCGGCGCCAACGTGATCCTGCTGCCGGAGCGGCAGTTCGACGTCGAGCAGGTCGCCGGCTACGTCGAGAAGCGCTTCCAGCACCAGTACGCCCCGATCGTCGTGGTCGCCGAGGGCGCCCAGCCGCTCGACGGCCAGATGGTGCTGCACAACCAGGAGCTCGACGCGTTCGGTCACGTCCGCCTCGGCGGCATCGGCCAGTGGCTCGCCGAGCAGCTGGAGGCCAAGACCGGCAAGGAGGCCCGCACGGTCGTGCTCGGGCACATCCAGCGCGGCGGCACCCCGACCGCCTTCGACCGGGTGCTCGCCACCCGGCTCGGCCTGCACGCGATCGACGCCGCGCACGAGGGCGACTGGGGCAAGATGGTCGCCATGCAGAGCACGGACATCGTCCGCGTTCCGCTCGCCGAGGCCACCCGCGAGCTGAAGACCGTGCCGCTGGAGCGGTACGCCGAGGCCGAGGTCTTCTTCGGCAGCTGATCGAGGTGTCGACGGCGCGGCGGGCCGCAGGGCCGCCGCGCCGTCGACCACGACAGGAGGGGGTACGCCCGCGATGTCGTCCGGGGTGCACACGGTCGCGGTGATCGGGGCGGGCAAGATCGGTGAGCTGATGCTCTCCGGGCTGCTGCGCTCCGGATGGCCGGTGGACCGGCTGCTGGCCACCGCCCGCCGGCCCACCCGCGCCGAGGAGCTGACCGCCCGCTACGGCGTACGGGTGGTCGACAACCTGGCCGCGGTGGACGAGGCCGAGGTGCTCGCCGTCTCGGTCAAACCGCAGGACGCGGCGGCGCTGCTGGAGGAGATCGGGCCGAAGGTGCCCGCCGACAAGCTCGTGATCTCGCTCTGCGCCGGCCTGCCCACCAGCTTCTTCAACCGGCGGCTGCCCGACGGCACCCCCGTGGTGCGGGTGATGACCAACACCCCCGCCCTGGTCGACCAAGCGATGACCGCCATCTCCGCCGGCGCGCACGCCACCGGGGCGCACCTCGCGCTGGCCGAGGAGATGTTCAAGCCGCTCGGCTCGACCATCCGGGTGCCCGAGTCGCAGCAGGACGCGGTGACCGCGCTGTCCGGCTCCGGGCCGGCGTACTTCTACCTCCTGGTCGAGGCGATGATCGACGCGGGCATCCTGCTCGGCCTGCCCCGGCAGGTCGCGCACGAGTTGATCGTGCAGACCGCGATCGGCTCCGCGGTGATGCTGCGTGACTCCGGCGAGCACCCGGTGAAGCTGCGCGAGGCGGTCACCTCGCCGGCCGGCACCACCATCTCCGCCGTACGCGAGCTGGAGAAGCACGGCGTACGCGCGGCGCTGCTCGCCGCGCTGGAGGCCGCCCGGGACCGGGCCCGGGAGCTGGCCGCCCAGGCCGACTGACCCGTCGTGGTCCGACCTTCGCACTTTGTCGATGTATGTCGGTAACCCGACAGTTTGTCTGACCGGTAGTTGGTGGACAGCGCACGGACGGATCGATGCGACTCGGCTGGAGCGGTCGAGGTGCGGCAAGTGCGGCACCAGGGGGTCCCACTTCGTTCACCAGGTGGTTGAATCGGGGCTTGGTACAGCGGGGCTCGGGGAGAACAAATGGATGTCTTCGATGTGCGAAACCGACTCATCGGGGACTACCGGGAGTTCACGTCAAGCTTCGTCGACCCTCGTGATCCGAAAATCAGGAGTTACGTCGAGCGGCTCGCGACCTCTGGCTACCAGTGGCCGGCACCCTATCTGTCGCTCAACCCGAACTTCGCTTCGGGCGGCACCGTTGACAGTCTGGTCGATGCTGGCCTGCTACACCCGGACAACACGCGACTCTTCCGTATCAAGCGGGACAAGACGGATGCCGGCGACCAGCCGCTGCGGTTGCACCAGCACCAGCGGGATGCCATCGAGACTGCTCGCGGCGGCCACAGCTACGTACTGACCACCGGCACCGGTTCCGGCAAGAGCCTCTCCTACATCGTGCCGATCGTCGACCGCGTGTTGCGGGCAAGGGCAGACGGGACGTACCGCCCCGGCGTCAAGGCGATCATCGTCTATCCCATGAACGCGCTGGCGAACAGCCAGTTGCACGAGTTGGAGAAGTTCCTCTGCTGGGGCCTCCCGGGCAACAAGCCGCTGGTCACCTTCGACCGGTACACCGGCCAGGAGAACGCCGAGGCCCGTCGCCGGATTCTGGCCGACCCGCCGGACATCCTGCTCACCAACTACGTGATGCTCGAACTCGTGCTGACCCGGCGTCGGGAGCGGGACCGGCTGATCCGAGCGGCCCGCGGGCTGTGGTTCCTCGTGCTCGACGAGTTGCACACCTACCGGGGGCGGCAGGGCGCCGATGTGGCGTTCCTCGTCCGCCGGACCAAGGACGCCTGCGACGCACCCCAACTCCAGTGCATCGGCACCTCGGCAACGATGACGACCGAGGATGACGCCGGCCGGCAACGGGCGGCGGTCGCAGAGGTGGCGAGCCGGCTGTTCGGCCAGCCGGTTGCGGCCGAGCACGTCATCGGGGAGTCCCTGCGCCGGGCCACCACCGGCAGCGGCGCAGCCGGGGACATGCTTGCCAAGCAGGTACGCCACTGGCACCAGAGCGGCCAGACGCCCGGTCTCGACGAGTTCCGCCGGGATCCGCTGGCGCACTGGGTGGAGAGCGCGTTCGGCGTCGAGCCTGAAGAAGGCAGCGGGCGGTTGGTGCGCAAGCGGGTTCCGCTGACCGTGCCAAGGGCGGCCGACGACCTGGCGCAGCTCACCGGGGAACCGGCCGACGTGTGTCAGGCTGCCATCCAGGCGGTGCTCCAGGCGGGTGCCCAGGTCGTCGACCCGGAGACGGACCGGCCGGTCTTCGCCTTCCGGCTCCACCAGTTCCTCTCCAAGGGTGACAACGTCTACGTCACCATCGAGTCGCCCGCCGACCGGCACATCACCAGCCGCTACCAGACCGTCTCCCCGGTGAGCGACGACACCGAGCGGAAGATCCTCGTGCCGTTGGCGTTCTGCCGCGAGTGCGGCCAGGAATACCTGAGCGTGCGGCGGTCGGTGAACGGCTTCGAGGCCCGGCAGGACTCGGACACCGGCGAGGACGGCGGCTACCTCTACCTCAGCGACGACCAGCCGTGGCCGGAGAGCCTGGACATCGCCGTGCAGGACGGAAGACTGCCGTACTCCTGGACGGTGCTGGCCGATGACGGCACGACTGTGCCGGCGCAGGACAAACTCAAGTACCTGCCCGAGGTCGTGCACGTGGATGCCGGCGGCGCCGAGGTCCCGGCGGGCAAGGGAGTCTCCGCCGCCTGGGTCACCACGCCGTTCCGGTTCTGCCTGCGCTGCCGGGTGTCCTACGAGCGCAGCAGAGGCAAGGACTTCGCGCAGCTGGCGAAGCTCTCTGCCGAGGGGCGCAGCTCGGCGCTGTCGGTCATCGGCGCCAGTGTCGTACGTGCCCTGCGGGCCGCCCCGAGTCTCGACAAGCCGGCGCGCAAGCTGCTCTCCTTCGTCGACAACCGGCAGGACGCCTCGCTCCAGGCCGGCCACTTCAACGACTTCGTCCAGGTGGTTCAGTTGCGCGGCGCGCTCTATCGCGCGGCGGAGAAGGAAGCGGAGGGCCTGACCCACGAGCGGGTCGCCCAGCGGGTCACCGAGGCGCTCGGCCTCGAACTGACCGAGTTCGCCCGTCGGCCCGAGGTGCGCTACGGCAAGGATGAGATCTGGCGAGCGCTGCGCGAGGTGGTCAACTACCGCCTCTACCTCGACCTGGAGCGGGGCTGGCGGGTGACCATGCCCAACCTTGAGCAGACGGGCCTACTGCGCATCGGCTACCGCTACCTGCACGAGGTCGCCGCCGACCAGGAGATCTGGGACCGCAGTCACCACCTGCTGCGCGACGACAACCCGGAGCACCGCTACGAGATCGCGGCCACCCTGCTCGACGAGTTGCGCCGCAACCTGGCCATCGACGTGCGGTGCCTGACCGAGGAGGGCTTCGACGAGATCCGTCGGCTGTCCGCGCAGCACTTGGCGGAGCCGTGGGCCTTGGGCGTGCGGGAGCGTGCCACGGTCGCGGCCGTCGCCTTTCCCAAGCCGAGTAGCAAGGGCCGCCCCCGCTCCTACCTGCACCTGTCCGGGCGTGGCGCCCTCGGGAAGTACCTGAAGCGGCAGTACGACCAGCCCGGCCAGCCGTGCGGCGTCGCCGACGCGCAGGACATCATCCGTGACCTGCTGTCCGTGCTGGCCGAGGCCGGCCTGGTCATCGAGGCGATGCCGAGCGACGGGGACGACCTGATCGGCGGCTACCGGCTCCGCTCCGACGCCCTGCTCTGGCAGCCCGGCGACGGTGAGGTGGGCGCGGAGGACCGGGTTCGCAAGCAACTCTCGGGCGAGGCGGGGGCGAGGGTCAACACGTTCTTCCGCGATCTCTACCGGGACACGTCCCACCTGCTGGCCGGACTGCAGGCGAAGGAGCACACGGCGCAGGTCACGCCGGCCGAGCGGCAGCAGCGGGAGACGGAGTTCCGGGAGGGCGACCTGCCGCTGCTGTTCTGCTCGCCGACGATGGAGTTGGGCGTCGACATCAACGCGCTGAACGCCGTGGCCCTGCGCAACGTGCCACCGACACCGGCGAACTACGCCCAGCGTGCCGGCCGGGCCGGCCGGTCCGGGCAGCCGGCGCTGGTGGTCACCTACTGCTCCACGGGCAGCGCCCACGACCAGTACTACTTCAAACACCCGACCCTGATGGTCGGTGGTTCCGTGCAACCGCCCCGGCTCGACCTCGCCAACGAGGACCTCGTCCGCTCCCACCTGCAGGCGATCTGGCTGGCGGAGACGGGTGAGGAACTGCCCAGCTCATTGGCGGCGGTGATGGAGACCGGCGGGGAGCGCCCGTCGCTGGATCTGTTGCCGAAACTGAAGAAGTCGATCAGCGACCCGGAGCCTCGCCGTCGGGCGCTGGCGCGGGCGCAGGCGATGCTCGCCGGCGACGTGGCCGGCGAGTTGCGGGACGCGCCCTGGTGGCGCGACCCGTGGGTGACCGAGGTCGTCGAGCGGGCGCCGCAGAGCTTCGAAGGCGCCCTCGGACGTTGGCGCAAGCTCTACCGGGCGGCCCTGACCGAATACGAGGTGCAGGGCCGGCGGGCGGTCGACACGAACGTCTCGCACAAGGCCCGCGACGAGGCGCGTCGCCGCGCGGACGACGCCCGGGTACAGCTCAACCTGTTGCGCAACGAGGATTCGGACGAGCCACAGACCGACTTCTACACGTACCGCTACCTGGCCTCGGAGGGCTTCCTGCCCGGCTACTCGTTCCCGCGGCTGCCGCTGGCCGCGTACATTCCGGGGCTCAACGGGCAGCGGCAGGGCGACTACATCCACCGGCCGCGGTTCATCGGCATCAGCGAGTTCGGACCGGGGGCGCTGATCTACCACGAAGGCGCCCGGTACATGGTGCGCAGCGTCCAGTTGCAGCAGGCGGCGACGCCCGGACAGGAGGGTGTGCTGACCACCTCGGCGCGGCGGTGCCGAGCTTGCGGGCACCTGCACGAAGACACCGTCGGGACGGACCTCTGCGAAAGCTGCGGCGAGCAGCTCGGCGCTGCGGACAGCAACCTGCTGCGCCTCTACACCGTCCGCACGCAGCGGCGGGAGCGGATCTCCTCGGACGAGGAGGAGCGACGCCGCTCGGGCTTCCAGATCGAGACGTCGTACCGCTTCCACCACCACGGCGGGCGGCCCGGCAAGCTCACGGCCACCGTCGCCCCGACCGGCGGCGGGCCGGCCGTCGCCACTCTCGTCTACGGGGACGCGGCCACGGTACGCCGGGCGAACCTGGGCCTGAGTCGGCGCAAGGACGAGAACATCCGCGGCTTCTGGCTGGACACCACCAGCGGGGAGTGGCTGTCGGAGTCGAAGGCCGCCGAGAAGACCTCGGACGAGGAGGATCTCGGCAGCGCCGATGACACCAAGCGCAAGCAGCGGGTGATCCCGTACGTCGAGGACCGGCGCAACATCCTGGTGCTGCGGTTGACGCGCAAGGCCAAGCGGGAGGAGGCGGTGTCGCTGCTCTACGCGGTGGAGCGGGGCATCGAGGCGACCTTCCAGCTGGAGGACTCGGAGCTGACCGGCGAACTGCTGCCGGACGCCGACGACCAGGGCCGGATGCTGTTCATCGAGAGCGCCGAGGGCGGCGCTGGCGTGCTGCGCCGGCTTATCGAGGAGCCCGGAGCGCTCAGCAGGGTGGCCGTGAAGGCGTTGGAGATCGCGCACTTCGACCCGGAAACCGGCGACGAGGCCGACCAGCCGGTCGCCGAGGACGAGGACCGCTGCGTGCAGGGCTGTTACGACTGCCTGCTGTCGTATTCGAACCAGCCTTACCACAAGCTGATCGATCGGCACCTGATCGTGGACCTGCTGCTGGAGCTGGCCCACGCGACGACCGCCAAGGCCGGCGGTGCCAGGCGAGCCATCGGTGCGCTGGCCGCGACCGGGCCTGCGGCGGAGTTCGTGGCATGGCTGGCGCAGACCGGCTACCGCGCGCCGGACGCGGCGGCGGAGCGGGTGGCGGGTGCGCTCGCCGACCTCGTCTACCGGGAGCACAAGGCTGCAGTGTTCGTCGACGTCCCTGGCGAGCCCTACGGCGAGGGCCGGGACGGCGACGCCGAAGACAGTCTCTACGACGACGGATGGACGCCAATTCGCGTAACAGCGGGCGAGTGGCAGCAGGCCGTGGACCGGTATCCGAGCGTGTTCGGGCAGCATAGGACGGGGAGCAACTGATGACGGTGACCGCGGAGCGGTTCGAGCCGGGCACGCTGGTCAGGGCGCGGGGCCGGGAGTGGGTGGTGCTGCCCGAGTCGGAGCCGGAACTGCTGGTGTTGCGCCCGCTCGGCGGCTCGGACGAGGAGCGCGCGGCCGTCCTGCCCGATCTGGAAGAGGTCACCTCGGCGACCTTCGCCTACCCCGATCCCGCCGACGCCGGCAACGCCAGCCGGGCCGGCCTGCTGCGTACGGCGCTGCGGATCGGCTTCCGGTCCACCGGCGGGCCGTTCCGCTCGCTTGGTGGGCTCGCCGTCGAGCCCCGGCCCTACCAGTTGGTGCCGCTGCTGATGGCGCTGCGGCAGGACACCGTCCGGCTGTTGATCGCCGACGACGTCGGTATCGGCAAGACCGTCGAGAGCGGCCTGATCGCCGCCGAGCTGCTGGCGCAGGGCGACGCGGACGGGCTGGCGGTGCTGTGCAGCCCGGCCCTGGCGGAGCAGTGGCAGCGGGAGCTGGCCGAGAAGTTCGGCATCGCCGCCGAGCTGGTGCTGCCCGGCACCGTACGCCGGCTGGAGCGCGACCTGGTCGGCGCGCAATCAATCTTCGACCGGTACCGGCACGTGGTGGTCTCAACCGACTACATCAAGCGGCCGGAACTGCGCGACCAGTTCCTGCGCGGCGCCCCCAACCTGGTCATCGTCGACGAGGCGCACTCCTGCGTGCTGGACGACAGCAACCGTGGCGGCCGGTCCCGGATGCTCCGCCACGAGCTGGTCGGCAAGCTCGCCGCCCGCGACGACCGGCATCTGATCCTGGTCACCGCCACCCCGCACAGCGGCAAGGACGCGGGCTTCCGCAACCTGGTCGGCCTGCTCGACGAGCGGCTGGAGACGGTCGACCTGGACCGGGTCGAGGGCCGGGAACTGCTGGCCCGGCACTTCGTGCAGCGCCGGAGGGTCGACATCCGCCGGTTCCTGGAGGACACCCCGTTCCCCGAGGACCGCGAGTCGACCGAGCGCGCCTACCGGCTGACCGGCGACTACCGCAGCCTCTTCGACGACGTGGTCGCCTACGCCCGGCAGACCGTGCGGGACCCGATCGGCGGGCAGGTGCGCCAGCGGGTGCGCTACTGGTCGGCGCTGGCGCTGCTGCGGGCGTTGGCCTCGTCGCCGCAGGCCGCCGCCGCCACGCTGCGCACCCGGGCGGCGAACGCCGACGCCGCCGACGCCGACGAGGCCGACGCGCTGGGCCGGGCCGCCGTGCTGGACCTGCCCGACGACGAGACCCAGGAGTCGGTGGACCTGGTGCCAGGCGCGGAGACCGAGGCGGATTCGGGCAGCCCGGAACGGCGCAGGCTGATGGCCTTCGCCCGCCGCGCCGAGGCCTTGGCCGCGAAGGGCGACAACAAGCTCGACCTGCTGGTCAAGGAGGTCAAGACCCTCCTTGGTGACGGCTTCAACCCGGTCGTCTTCTGCCGTTACATCGACACCGCCGAGTATGTTGCGGACCGGCTGACCGCCGCGCTCGGCAAGGCCTTCGCGGTCGGCTGCGTGACCGGCGCGCTGCCTCCCGAGGAGCGCAGCGAGCGGATCAAGGAGCTGACCGCCGACCCGAAGCGTCGGCCGGTGCTGGTGGCGACCGACTGCCTCTCCGAGGGGGTCAACCTCCAGGAGCACTTCCAGGCGGTGGTGCACTACGACCTGGCCTGGAACCCGACCCGGCACGAGCAGCGCGAAGGGCGCGTCGACCGGTTTGGCCAGCGGGCGCCGAAGGTCCGCGCCGTGATGATCTACGGCACCGACAATCGGATCGACGAGATCGTGCTAAAGGTGCTGCTGCGCAAGCACGAGCAGATCCGCAAGGCGCTCGGCGTGTCCGTCCCGGTGCCGGACCGCAGCGACGACGTGTTGCAGACCATCGCGCAGGAGTTGCTGATCGCCCCGGACGCCCCGGAGCAGCTCACCATCGAGGGTTTCGGCACCGAGCTGCGCGCGGAACTGCACGAGGAGTGGGACAGCGCGGCGAAGAAGGAGAAGGAGTCGCGCACCAAGTACGCCCAGCGGGGCATCCAGCCGGCCGAGGTGGCCGCCGAGTTGGCCGAGATCCGGGCCAGCCTCGGCGCTCCGGACGAGGTCGCGGGCTTCGCCCATGCCGGCTTTGCCGCGCTCGGCGCCGACGTGGTGCCCAACGGCGACGGCTTCGACGCCACCACGGGCGGCCTGCCGCTGCCGCTGCGGGACGCCTTTCCGGCTGGCTACCCGGCCACTCTCGCCCTGCGCCGTGAGCTGCCCACCCCTGCCCGCGCCGCCCACCTGGACCGCACCGACCCGTACGTCTCCGCGCTGGCCCGCTACGTCCTGGAGAGCGCGCTGGACCGAACGGTGCCCGCCGACCAGCGCCCCGCGCGCCGGGCCGGGGTGATGCGCACCTCGGCGGTGACCAAGCGGACGACGCTGCTGCTGGTGCGGTTCCGGTTGCACCTGACCCTGCCCACCCGGACGGCGGACACCGAGCCGCGCCGGATGGTCGCCGAGGAGGCCCGGCTGCTGGCCTTCCGGGGCGCCCCGACCGCCGCCGAGTGGCTGCCCGACGAGGAGGTGGCGAAGCTCCTGGAGGCCATGCCGACCGGCAACGTGCTGCCCGAGGCCGCCGCCCCGCTGCTGGAGCGCGTGATCGGCAACCTCGGCGCGCTCACCGCCCACCTGGACGCCACCGCCGACGGCCTCGCCGAGGCGCTGCGTACCTCGCACATCCGGGTGCGGGAGGCCGCCGGCCAGCGGGTCCGCCGGCAGATCACCGTGACCGCCCAGAAGCCTGCCGACGTGCTCGGCGTCTACGTCTACCTCCCGGAGGCCACCTCATGACGGCCGTGACCTATCCCGCCGCCCGGGTCGAGGGCGGGCTGCTGCCCGCCGGGCTGGTGCAGCGGATCGGCGACGGCGCGGCCGACCTGCCCGGTGCCGACGCCGCCAGCTACGGCCTGCAGTCCGGCGAGTCGGTGCGCCGCTACGCCAACCGCTCCTACGCCTACCTCCAGGAGCAGTGGCGGGACTTCGCGCGGCACCGGGAGAGGTCCGGTGACAGTGCCCGGGTGACCCGGGAGCGCTGGCTGTTGATCCTGCTGCGTGAGCTGGGCTACGACGGCATCGAGTCGCTGACCGGCGGCGTTACCGTGGACGAGAAGCCATTCCCGATCAGTCACCGCTTCGGTGTTGTACCGGTGCATCTGCTCGGCTGGGGCACGGACCTGGACCGGCGGACGGCGGGCATGCGAGGCGCTGCTGCCGCCGCCCCGCACTCGCTGATGCAGCAGTTGCTCAACCGCGCCGACAAACACCTGTGGGGGATCGTCTCCAACGGGCAGCGGCTGCGGCTGCTGCGCGACTCGACCAGCCTGGTCGGCAGCGCGTACCTCGAATTCGACCTGGAGGCGATCTTCGAGGGCGACCTCTTCCCCGACTTCGTGCTGCTCTACCGGGTGGCGCACGCCAGCCGGCTCACCGTCCGCGACGAGGCCGCCGGGCCGTCGTCGTGCCTGCTGGAAGCCTGGCGTACGGAGGGAGCCAAGCAGGGCGAGCGGGCCCTGGAGCAGCTTCGCGACGGGGTGGAGGCGGCGCTGGAGCTGCTCGGCACCGGCTTCCTCGACCACCCGGACAACGCGGCCCTGCGGGAGCGCATCGAGGTCAGCCTGTCGCTGGAGGACTACAAGCGCTCCCTGCTGCGTCTGGTCTACCGGCTGCTGTTCTGGTTCGTGGCCGAGGACCGGGACGCGCTGCTCGACCCGGCGGCGGCCCTGGTGGCGCGGCGGCGCTACGACACCTACTTCTCCGCCCGGCGGCTGCGGGAGCTGGCGTTGCGCCGCCGGCACTCCGGTCACGGCGACCTGTGGGAGTCGGTGCGGCTGGTCTTCGACATCCTCGGCAAGGAGTCGGGCCATCCGGCGCTGGGCCTGCCCGGCATCGGCGGCCTCTACGAGCCCGGGGCGCTGGACACCCCCATCGCCGAGGCCAGCCTGAGCAACACCGCGCTGCTGCGCGCGGTCGAGGCCCTGGCGGTGCTGCCGGCGCGCAAGGGCGCCGGCCGGCAGCGGGTCGACTTCCAGCACCTGGGGGCGGAGGAGTTGGGTAGCGTCTACGAGTCGCTGCTGGAGTTGCGCCCCCGTTGGGACGCGCCCGCCCGCCGCTTCCACGCCGAGCGCCTGGCCGGCAACGAACGCAAGACCACCGGCTCCTACTACACCCCGTCGTCCCTGGTGGAGTGCCTGCTCGACTCGGCGCTGGACCCGCTGCTGAACGAGGCGACCGCGCTGCCCACCCCAGAGGAGCGGGTCAAGGCGCTGCTGGAGCTGACGGTCTGCGACCCGGCCTGTGGGTCGGGACACTTCCTCATCGCGGCGGCCCGCCGGATCGCCAAGCGGGTGGCGGCCGAGGAGACCGACGAGCTGGAGCCCGCGCCGGCCGCGGTCCGCTCGGCGATGCGCCGGGTAGTCGCCCGCTGCATTTACGGCGTGGACGTCAATGAGATGGCCGCCGAACTGGCGAAGGTGTCGCTGTGGCTGGAGGCCATGGAGCCGGGCCGGCCGCTCGGCTACCTCGACGCCAACATCCGGGTCGGCAACTCTCTGCTCGGCGTTACGCCCAAGCTGCTGAAGGACGGCATCCCGGACGTCGCCTTCACCGCCCTTACCGGCGACGACAAGAAGGTCGCCACCGAATTGAAGAAGCAGAACGCGAAGGAGTTGGGTGGGCAGGACACCCTCTTTCGCGTTTCAGGTTTTGACGTCGGCAACACCGGGCTCGCAGAGCAGGCCAAAAAGATCGTCTACGCCGAGCCCCGCTCGCTGGCAGACGTGCATGTGCAGGGGCAGCGTGCCCGGTTGTTGGAGCAGGACCGCAAGCGCGTCAAGCTGATAGCTGACGCCTGGTGCGCTGCTTTCGTGCAGCCAAAGACTCCGGCGACCCGACTGATCGCAGTCACTCAGGGCGTCCTGGAGAGCCTGGCCAAGGGTGAAGCAACTCTGGAGATGCACCGGCTCGAGTCCATGGTGGAGGAGTTGACGCGGCAGTACCGCTTCTTCCACTGGCACATCGAGTTCCCGCACATCTTCCGTGTCCCCGAGTACGACCCGGTCGACGATGCGACCGGCTGGCAGGGCGGCTTCTCCTGCGTCCTGGGCAATCCGCCGTGGGAGCGGGTCAAGCTCCAGGAGCAGGAGTTCTTCGCCGCCAGAGACCCGGAGATCGCGGGAGCGAAGAACGCCGCCGCCCGCAAGAAGGCCATCGCCATGCTCGCGGACAGCGACGAGCCGGCCAAGCAGATGCTGTACGCCGAGTGGACCGGCGCCCTGCACGAAGCGGACGGCTTCAGCCACCTGCTGCGGTCGTCGGGGCGCTATCCGCTGACGGGCAGGGGCGACATCAACACGTACTCGGTGTTCACCGAGACGGCCCGAGTGGTGCTGCACCCGCGAGGCCAGCTAGGCATCATCGTCCCGACCGGCATCGCTACCGACGCCACCACTCAGGACTTCTTCAAGGACCTGGTGGTCACCAGGAGCCTTGTGTCGCTGTACGACTTCGAGAACGAAGATAAGGTCTTCCCGACAGTAACGAACAAGTTCCGTTTCGCGCTGTTCGCCATCGGCGGCCGGCAACGAAAGTCCAAACGTGTATCGCTTGCGTTCCGTGTGCGCCAGGCGAACCAGATCGCAGCGCGGGCCTACTCGCTAACCCCCGATGAGATTACTCTGCTCAACCCGAACACGGGCACCTGCCCGACGTTCTTGTCGCGCTGGGATGCGGAAATCACCCTCGGTATCTACCGCCGAGTGCCGGTGCTGTGGCGTGAAGGCGCGCGTGACGGCAACCCCTGGGGGCTGTCCTTCATGGTGATGTTCCACATGGCCAACGATTCCAGTCTCTTCCACACCATCGAGGACCTGTCTGACCAAGGGTGGCGGCTCAACGGTAACGTCTTCGTCCGTGGCGGCGACCGGATGCTGCCACTCTACGAGGCAAAAATGCTCCACCATTTCGACCACCGCTATTCCACGTACGAGGGAGCGACGCGGGAGCAGCTCAACAAGGGGACCCTTCCGCGATTCGAAGATGTTTCCCACGCCGATCCAAGGCGTTTGCCACTCCCGCGCTATTGGGTTGCAGAGGCGGAGGTTGAGAAGCAGCTTGTGGGCCGCTCGTGGCAACATGGCTGGCTCCTTGGTTGGCGCGATATCTCCGTCTCCGTCAACGAACGGACTCTTATCTCCACCGTCATCCCTCGCGCCGCTGTGGGTCATACCACCCCGTTCGCATTGACAGCATCGAAGCCCTCGCAAGCCGCAGCCTTTACGGCCAATCTGGGTAGCTTTATTTTGGATTATGTGGTGCGGCAGAAGGCTTCCGGTACTCACTTGACATACACCTATATGAAGCAATTCCCGGTATTGCCGCCAAGGCGTTACGACGAGCCAGTGCCGTGGGATCGTGGCGGCGGGACCTTGAATGACTGGATCAAGTCTCGGGTGCTGGAGCTGGCATATACTGCCCACGACCTTGAGCCCTACGCCGTCGACCTCGGCTACGATGGCCCGCCGTTCCGCTGGAACCCGCCGCGACGCGAACTGCTTCGCGCCGAGCTGGATGCGGCGTACTTCCACCTCTACGGCATCGATCGCGACGACGTGGACTACATCATGGACACCTTCAAGGTCGTTCGCCAGAAAGACGAAGCCGCCCACGGCGAATACCGAACCAAGCGCCTCATCCTCGACCGCTACGACGCCATGAGTTTGGCTGCTCGTACCGGGGAGGCTTACGAGAGTCCGCTGAATCCCCCTCCTGGGGTCCGACAGGCGGGGACCTAAATGCGACGGCATTGGGTTCGCGGACATTATGTCCAGGGCCATTTCCGAAATGGCTCCTGGGTGGAAGGCCACTGGCGCGGTGATCATTCAAGGTTATCGACCGGCCGCGACTTGCCGCCGCCTCCACCGCCCCGGCGGCCGCTCCCGCCGCCCAGGCGGCGGAAGCCAAGGGTCGCTGCGAGTGTGAAGCATCCCTCAGCGCCGCCGCCTCGTGCTCGGCGTACTCTGCAGCCAGGGGAGCTGCTACCCTACGGCCCGGCAGTCAGCCGGAAGCGGTCGGGCGGTCGAATAGTGATGTCTTTGTCGCTGGCCGTACTGCTGGGAAGTTGCTTGAGTTGGTGCGGATCTTCGGACAATGAAGCGCCGGCTGCCAAAGAGGAGCGACGGGAGCGTGCTCTGGCGATTCTCGAAGAGCAGTCTCGCTCGACCCCATCTTCGTCACCTTGGCCTATTGTCGGATGGGCTGATGCCCCTGCCAGTGCCTCCGCGAGCGCTTCTTGCCGCATCGAAAAGGAAGCCTATGACACCTGGCATCAGGGTCTTGATCCGATAACGAGCGGACTGACGCTGCCTGATCCTGAGGAACTTCGGAAGCTGAAGCGCGAGGCTGAGGCATACACCCTCGCTGTTGCGCCATTGACCGACCCGAAGGCTGATCAATTGATCATTGCGATCACGTCATACCGGGCGGCAGTGGCGTCGGCGATGACCGAACCGGCTGCTCTTCACGCGCTGGAGTCGATGGTAACGGCTGGCCTTGTCATCAACGGGGAGCATCGGTCTTTCCAGGCCGACTGTGGCGGGTAGTGCAGCGGGGCTGCCAGAGGTGATCACGCGCATGCTGGCCTGATCCGCGCTGATGAGCTGCCCGGCCCGATGTAGCGTCTGGACAATAGCTCATGGGCAGACTCTGCCAGTCATGGCGTCGCCTGCACCCCGTTCAGGAGGTAGCGGCATCTGCCGGTGGCGGCTCCGTCGAAGGCGTATGTGAGCCGTTGCCAGACGTAGGGGCGAAGCAGTGTCTCGGTAGCGTCGAGCGGGCTGAATGTGTACGCCAGTAGCTCATCGTCCGCTAACCGCAGCGCCGTCATTTCGTCGCCGACAAGGGTGCCGCCGTCGAAGATGAACATGAGGCTGTCGTCCCACGGGCCGTGCGGGGCTACCCAGTCCACAACCAAGAGCCGTCCGACCTGCAGGTGGATGCCCAGCTCTTCTCGCAGCTCGCGCTCGGCGGCCTGGTGCGGAGGCTCGTTTGCCTCTGCCATCCCGCCCGGCAGGTCCCAATCCGGCTTGTATCGGGGGTTGACGAGCAGCACCTCGCCCTGCTCGTTCCTGATCAGGACGTCTGCGCCGACCCGCTTGCGGGCCTGCTTCGCGTTGCCTTCGGCGAGGTATGCCTGCCACGCATCGGGATCCCGCTCGTAGAGCGGGCGGTCATCCGCCATCGAGTTGTCCGGCACCGACTGCTCCTACCCGTAAGGCACCCACCGTACCGATCCATGATCGCTCGCGGATCGCGTCGTGAAGGCGGTCAAGGAGCGGCGGAACCTCGGTGCATGCCTTGGCGTGAGAGGTGAAGAGTACCGAAGCGTGCTGCAATTGGTCGATGATGACGCCCGATCCGAGACCGGCGATCTCGTCAAGGGTCCGGTGGGTGACTGCGCAAGCTTCGTCTATCCGGCCCTTGCCGATTAGCACCGTGACGAGCATGAGTTGGGCGAAGGCCATACTCCTGACCCTGTCGGCGGGGCGGCCAACCAGCACGTTCTGAAGTCGGCGTTGAGCCTCGGACAGGTCGCCGATGCACAGGAAGCAGCGAGCAGCCTCGATGGCGAGTGATGTGGCATCGAAAGGGCTCAGCCACTCGGAGGCTGGAGTGATCGGCACCTGCAGAGTGGCCTCCGCGTCGGACAGTGCTCTTGTGGCTTCGACCGGTCGGCCGGCGATGGCGAGACCGCGTGCCTGGATTGCCAGGAGCCGGGCTTGGAGCCGGCCGTGGGATGGCGCCTGTTGGAGATGATTCAGCCCGTTCCGGGCGTGGGATATAGCATTGCGTGCGTCGCCTTGGTGGCAGGCCAGGTGGCTCAAACCGGCGGACACCTGTGCGACGAGCTGGTGGTCGCCGCTTCTGTTGGCCAAGGTGAGCGCCAAGCCGAGATGACGGCGAGCCGGAGCATCGGCACCAGCGTCATGCGCCATCCACCCCGCTATCTCGTTTAGCGAGGCGGCGGCAGCAAAGGTCGTTTTCGATGCGCGGCCCGCCGCTCGGCCAGCCAAGGGAGGGCCGGCGCTATCGGCGAGGTAGGCAGTGACGGTGGCGTACAGGTGACCACCGCCGACGCGACGGTCAGCCATCCGTAGCGACCGTACGAAGTGCAGATGGGCATCCCGCGATGTCCGCCGTAGTCCATTGTCTTTGGTGGCAGGGGAAGCCGCGCAGACGTCTGTTGCGGACCGACGCTTGGCCGGCCTGGTGTTCGGTCGCGCTACCCCGATGTAATTGGTGTTGCCTCCGTCGTCCTGGTCCATCGGCAGCTTGAACCACAGCAATTCGGCGGGAATCCGTAGGAGCTGTGCCCAGTGGGTGAGGCGGTCGAGGTGAACGATGGCCGGGCCGTTCTCGAGCCGGCTGAGCTGGGCCTGGGAGATGCCGGCCCAGCGTGCCACGGTTTCTTGCGGCAGCGGGTGCCGGCCGTGGTACGGGTGGCATCGGTAGGCCCGGATAGCCAGGCCCAGGTGGCGCGCGGTCAGCGCTTGCTGGATCGGCCCGTGGTCCCAGAAGGTGGCGGGCACTGCGGGCGGAGAGGTGAGCCGGTCGCGTTCGGCGGCCTGGCACGGCCCGCAGCGTCCACTGGTGTTGTCGCGGGCAAGCCTCCCGCCGCAGCGCGGGCAGGTTGCGTCGAGTTCCGGCGTCCTCGCCATGAGCGGGCGGCTCCGTCCGTCGTGGTCTGTGCTGAGCCTACCCATTCAACTCGTTGCGTGAGTGGCCGATATACGTCGTGTGTATATCGAAGTGACTTGCTTGCCTTGCATGCATATCGATCATTTGTTGACGGTCATGCCGCTGGCCGTGAACCGCCGCGAACGTGTCGGCATGGCCCGGGGCGGGTGCTGGGCTCCGGTGGGGCGTACCCGAGCGCATCCGCCGTCCCCGCCCGCTCCGGTGCCGTTCCAACTCTTGATCTTGATGGAGGGCTTCTCGATGACGGCGGTGCTGGACGACTTCCCGGTGCTCGCGCCGGTCAGCGACGACGACGTGGCGCTGGCCGTGCGGGCGGTGCTGGCGCATGCGCCGGAGCAGTGGCCGGCGGGTCCACTGTGCCGCAGCGAGCGTGTGCCGTATCCGTGCCGGCTGGCCCGCTGGGGCCGGGGCACGCTGCGGGCGGCCGGGGTCACCGATGCGCGGGTCGACGAGCTGGTCGCCGCCGGCGACTCGGGCGCCTGGCTGTGGGCGTGAGCGGGCTCGGGGCGTACCCGATGGAGGGCTGGCTCGGGCCGGCGGGCGTACGGGACGCGGTGGCCCGGTGGCCGCGGCTGGTGGCGGCGGACACCGAGCTGACGCCGTACCTCGTCGGGGTCGATCGGGCCCGGCTCGCCGGGCACCTGGCGCTGACCCTCACCGTGGCGCTCGGCGGGCCGGCCGGAGACCTCGCCCGCCCGGCCGCCGGGGCGTGGCGTGGCCTCGGCCTGACAGAGGCGCAGCACCGCCGGGTGGTCGACTACCTGGCCGGGGTGCTCCGGGCGCTCGACGTGCCGCCCGGCGCGGTGGCTGCGGCCCGCCGGACCTTCGCCGACGAGGCCGGCTCGTGACCGCCGCCCTGGCCGCGTCGTGGTCGGCCACCATGCCGTATGCCCGCCAGGCGGCCGACGACTTCTGGTGTGCGGTCGAGGACCGCTGCCCGGGGCTGCTGCCGGAACGGGAGGCGGGCGTGTTCCTCGCCGCGCTGGGGCGGCTGGCCAGCGGCGGCGACGACGCGGCCGGGCGGGCCGCGTTGCTGACCGTGCTCGGCCGGGCGCACCGCCGCTACCGCCTGTCGCCGCACCAGCGCGCCATCGCTGTCACGCTGGCCACCACCGTCGCCCGCCATGCGGCGCCGTGCACCTCGGAACTGGCGGCGGCGTGGCAGCGGGCAGGAGAGCGTGCGTTGGTTGCGGCGGCCGGCTGCGCCGAGCAGGCCGGCGACGGCCCGGCCTGGTGGCCGGCCCAGGTCATCGAGCACGACCGGGCCGCTGACGGCATCGCCATCCTGACCGTACGCCCCTGGCGGCGCCTGCTCTTCCGGCCCGGCCAGGCGGTGCCCCTGTGCACCGAGAGGTGGCCCGGCCGATGGCGTTGGTATTCACCGGCCAACGCCCCGCGCCCCGACGGCACGCTGGAGTTCCACGTCCGCGCCGTCGCCGCCGGCACCGTCTCCCGCGCCCTCGTTGACGCGGTACGCCCCGGCAACCAACTCTGGCTCGGCCCACCGTGCGGCGCCGGGCTGACCCTCGACCCGGAGTCGCGGGCCGACCTGCTGCTCGCGGCCGGGGGCACCGGACTGGCGCCGCTGCGCGCCCTGGTCGAGCAGGTCGCCGCCTCGCCGGCCGGGCGGCGGCTCACCCTGGTCGTCGGTGCCCGCACCTTTGCCGACCTCTACGACTCCGTCAACCTGGACAAGTTGCAGTGCGCCCACGACTGGCTGACCGTCGTGCCGGCGTTCTCGCACGACGTTGCCGCCGCCCCGGCCGAGCAGGCCGACGCGATCACCATGGCGCTGGACCATCACCGGCCCGACCAGGACGTCTACGTCTGCGGGCCGCCCGCGATGATCGCCGGGGCGCGGCTGCGGCTGCTCGCCGCGGGCGTGCCCGCCGAGCGGATCCACCTGCCCGACCGGTACGCCGACTGATGACCACCTACCGCAGCCGCCACGCGCTCGGTGGCCCGCTGACCCCCGGTCGGATCAGCGAGCTGGCGCTCCCGCGCACCCGGCTCGGCCGGCGCGGCTATCGGCCCGAGGACGTCGACGCCCTGCTGCACCGGCTCGCCTACGAGGTGGGGGAGCGGCGTCGCCGACTCGACCTCGTCGAACAGGAGAACCAGCGCCTCAAGCAGGCCCTGCGCACCTGGCAGAGCCGTCTGGGAAGGCGCGCGACCCGATAGGGAACGCCTTACCTGTCGGCATTTGTCGTCTCTACGCGACCGTTCTCCCGGCGGCATGACTGACGCGATAATGCGCAGCACATGCCTTCGGGAAGGTGGCGGTCACCGGTGGCGATTCACGAGCGTCGCGATCGCCTGCGCCAGGTGATCAGGCGGGCGCTGACACCAGGCCGCACCGGTGACCTCACCACTGCTGTAGATCAGGAACAGTCGGGCATCGATGTGGAGACTGCTCGCAAGATGCTCCTGATCGACTTCGAGCAGGCGTTCATCCTGCACAACGACTACAAGGATGCGGAGCGTGACCTCTACAAACTGAGCCTCCGCATCCTGGCGTTCCCCGTTCTGGTGGCGGGAGCCCTGGTGTCGGCGAAGTTGATCTCCTCGGTCGGTCAGGTGGGCACCGTGTTGCGGCTGCCCATCATCTATGCCGCAGCGTTGGTCGCCGGCGTGCTGAACACGATCGTCCTGCGGGCGTACGTGGTCACCGACCGGGTGCAGACCGAAGCGAAGCACCAGGTCAACCGGCTGCGCAGCCTTTATCTGCATGCGCTCGACACCGAGTTCCCCAAGGGCTGGAAGCCGGTGTGGGGTTCGACCAACCCCTACCTGGAGAGCCGCCGCAAGCTGAAGGCGGCGGCTCTCACCTCGGTGGTGATCGGCTTGCTCAATGCCGGGTACGTCGCCGTCGGCGTCGACCGCCTGGTCACGTACGGGTCCGACATCTCGTGGCCGGTGCTGCTGTCGGTGGCGATATGGCTGATCTATTTCCTGTTTCAGATGGAGTTCACGTGGGACTTCCTGCGCAGGGCTCAGCGGGCTCGGTCGAAACGAGCGGCCAGGTGAAGCGCTTCTTGCCGGGCACCGACCCGATCGACTACGACTTCCGTACGACGGTCGACCTTCTCGCTCGGTACGGCGAGCCGATCTTTCTCGCGTGTCGCCAGCTCCGCGAAGTGGACTTCCTCTTCCCGCGCATGGCGCTGCTGCACCAGGACGCCATAGACCCGGAGTTGTTGTTTCGGCAGACGCTGCCGTCGGTGGCGGTGGGGACCCGGCTTGGTGTTGAACCCTCGGCCCTGGCCGAGTACGTGAAGATCTATGCCCTGGGCCAGACGCTCGTCCTCAACAACATGGACCGCCACCTCGACCTGTCGGCGTCCTACTCCCTGAGAGACCCCGCGCTGCTCCTCGCCGACGTCAACTCGACGATGTGCTTCGCGGTCACGAGTGTGCTGACGATGGTCCGGGAGGCGTCGTTGACGCCGGCCGGCAGGCGAGCGCTTCCGGTGATGGCGGGGGTCACCGCCGAAATCGTCCAGTCCATGCACGACAACTACGCCGGCAGATTCGACCTGGCGGCGCTTGACCACCCGGACACGCTGGTTGACTGGTACCGGACGAACGACCGCTCCCGACATCTGGGCTCCGGCTTCTATACATCCGGGCTGCTCGGTTTGCTGGCCTACGTCGCACAGCCTGTGCCAGAGGGGCTGGCCGAGGTGCTCCGGAAGATGCGCCGTTTACGGCAGCGGGTGGACGAGTTGGCGGATCTGTTCGAGGACACCGCGACCGGGTTGGTCAGTTACCCGGTCGCCAGAGGACTCGCCGACCTGGCGGTATCGCTCGACCTGCGTATGCTGGTCGGCCAGCTCTGGAGGCGCGCACGGCACGTTATCGACGGCCGAGGCAGGGACGCCGCCGAGCTCAACCGGGCACTCGTCGGTGACCCCGAGTTGATCGAGGTGCACCGCGCCGTGTTGGAAACGCTCGTATCGAGTGGCATCATGCGGGAATGCCGCCAGGAGGCGGACGCGCTGTGGAGCGAGATCGCGCTCGACCTGGCCGCCATGGACCCGCGGTTCGGTGAGCCGCTCACGGCAGTCATCGACCTCAAGCGAGCCCTGCTCGACCGCCTCGAAATCAACGGTTGGCAGGACGACCCGCCTCCGCACACCTTCTTGGACATGGCCGAGGCGGCGGGAATGGAAGGACGACATGGTGAGCGCTGACGGTCGGCTCGAAAACTCTGCCAAGGCCATCATTCGGGATGGCGACAACGTGCTAGTGCTCAGGTATGTGGACCGGAGGATGGGGCTCGGCGTCTGGTATTCGCTGCCCGGCGGGCGGCAGGAGTTCGGCGAGACGCTCGAAGAAACCCTGGTGCGGGAATGCCAGGAGGAGATCGGGGTGGAGGTCGTGCCAGGGCGGCTCCTCTTCGTCCGGGAGTACATACATGGCCGACATGCCCTCGCCGGCAAGGGGCGCGACCAGCACAAGGTCGAGTTCTACTTCCTCGCCGAGCTCAAGTCGGACCTCCGCGCCGACTTCATGGCTGCGGACGACGTCTCAGACGAAGGCCAGCAAGGGATGCGCTGGTGCAGTCTCGCGGACCTGCGGGAGCTGAACATCTTCCCCACCGGCCTGCGTCAGCTGGGGGAACTCTTGAACAGAAGCACCGATACCTACTGGGGTGATACCTACTGACGCCCCTGCCCTTCGCGATGGCCCCGGACTGGACGGCTATGCGACACATGGCCTGTTCGCGCGGTCTTGCCGGCGCGATGACGGATCTATAGGCTCCGATCAACACCGATAGTGATCGATGCCTCACTCGGTGCCAGCTCTAGGTTCCACCGGCCTGGGGAGGGCGGACGTGGCGTTGTCGTATCCAGCCGTGCAGGTGGTCGGGGGCCTCTTGCCCGGGGGCGTGGTGCAGCGGATCGGCGAGGGCGATCCCGATGTCCCCGGCATCGACCCTGTCTCCTACGATCTGGCTGCCAGCGAATCGGTGCGCCGCCTGGCCAACACGAAGTACCTCTACCTGCGTGACGCATATGTGGACTTCGCGAAGCGACGGGCGCGCGGCGCGGTGTCCATCGCGCGCCTGACCCGGGACGAGTGGCTCGGCCCGTTGCTGCGCGAGCTGCACTATGGCGAGTACGAGCCCCTGCCCGGCGGCATCCCCGTGGACCAGCGCACCTTTCCGGTCAGCCACCGGTGGCGGCGGACGGTTCCGCTGCACCTGCTGCCGTGGCACGCCGACCTCGACCGGCGGGTGAACCGTGCCGGCGGACCCGCCGGTGCCGCCCCGCACGCCATGGTCCAGCAACTGCTCAATCAGAGCGACCAACATCTCTGGGCGGTGCTGTCCAACGGCCAGCGCCTGCGGCTGCTGCGCGACTCGACCAGCCTCGTCGGCTCGTCGTATGTCGAGTTCGACCTTCAGTCGATCTTCGAGGGGGAGCTGTTCGCGGATTTCGTGCTGCTCTTCCGGATGGCGCACGCCAGCCGGCTCAAGGTCCGCGATGAGGAGATCGGCCCGTCGTCCTGCCTGCTGGAGCAGTGGCGGGCGTACGGTGCCAAGCAGGGTGAGCGGGCACTTACCCGGTTGCGCGGCGGGGTCGAGGTCGCACTGGAGATTCTTGGTACGGGCTTCCTCGACCATCCGGCCAACCAGCACCTCCGGGAGGTCATCGGCAGGAGCCTGTCGCTGGCCGACTACAAGCGCTCGCTTCTCAGGCTGGTCTACAAACTCCTCTTCTGGATGGTCGTCGAAGATCGCGACCTGCTGCTCGACCCTGCTGCCGACCAGATCGCGCGCCGGCACTACGAGGCGTACCTGTCGTCGCAGCGACTGCGGAAGCTCGCGGTCGTCCGCCGCTACTCCCGCCACGGGGACCTGTGGCAGGGCGTCCAGCTCGTCTTCCGCATCCTCGGCTCGGAAACCGGCTCCCGTACCGTCGGCCTGCCCGGCATCGGCGGGATCTTCGAGCACAGCGTCCTCGACGAGCCGCTCTGCAACGCGGAGTTGACCAACGCCGCCCTGCTTCAAGCGGTCGAGGCGCTCAGCGTCCTCGCCAAACGCCACGGCGGACGGCAACTGGTCGATTTCCGGCATCTCGGCGCAGAGGAGTTGGGCAGCGTTTACGAGGCGCTCCTGGAGCTGCACCCCCACTGGGATGCGACGCGCAGGCGGTTCCACTTCTCCCGCCTCAACGGCAACGACCGAAAGAAGAGCGGCAGCTACTACACCCCCGCCACGCTGGTGGACAGCCTTCTCGATTCGACGCTCGAGCCGCTGCTTGATGAGGCATGCGACAAGCCGACCCGCGCCGAGCGTGAAGCGGCACTGCTCGACATCACCGTCTGCGACCCCGCGGTGGGATCCGGGCACTTCCTCATCGCCGCGGCCCGGCGTATCGCCAAGCGCCTTGCCGCCGAGCAGACCGACGAACTGGAGCCGAGCGTCGATGCCGTCCGGATCGCGCTACGCACCGTCGTGAGTCGGTGCTGTTACGGCGTCGACCTGAACGAGATGGCAGCGGAGCTGGCGAAGGTTTCGCTCTGGCTGGAGGCATTCGAACCGGGCAAGCCGCTCGGCTATCTCGACGCCAACATCCGAGTTGGCAACTCCTTGCTCGGGGTGACGCCCGCGATGCTGCGCGGTGGCATCCCCGACGCGGCCTTCGTCGCACTCGACGGCGACGACCGGGCGGTGGTCAACGCGTTGCGCAAGCAGAACACGGCAGAGCGAGGCGGTCAGCGGTCCCTCGGCGATGTCGTGGGCGTCAACCTCGACCTCGCCGAGGAGGCGCGGGCGATCGCGCACCTGGCACCCTGCGAGTCGCTGGCGGACGTGCACGTCCAGGCCAAGCGGGCGGAGTTGCTGGACGAGGACCGCAGACGCGCCCGGCTGATCGCCGATGCCTGGTGCACGGCGTTCGTCGGCCCGAAGACCGAGCGCACCCGCGAGTACGCCATCACCCACGGGATGCTGGCACGACTGGCTGAGGGTAAGCGCAGCAGCACGGTGGAGGCGGCCCGCCAGGTCGTCGAGACCATGAGCCGGCAGTACCGCTTCTTCCACTGGCAAATCGAGTTCCCGCACATCTTCCCGGCCCCACCGGACGGTGCTGGCGTCGACCCGGCGACCGGCTGGAAGGGGGGCTTCTCCTGCGTCCTCACCAATCCCCCATGGGAGAAGATCGAACTGAAGCAGGAGGAGTTCTTCGCCAGTCGCGACCAGGCGATCGCCGGTGCCGAGCACGCCGCCGCGCGACGACAGCTCATCAAAGCCCTGCGTACCAGCGGGCAGCGGAGCGGGCAGGACCTTCACGGCGAGCTGCTCACCGCGCAACGTGAGGTGAGCGGCGTGAGCCATCTGGTGCGTGCCTCGGAGAGGTACCCACTCACCGGGTCCGGACGCCTCAACACCTACGCCGTCTTCGCCGAGGCCGCGCGGGGCATCGCAGCCCAAAGGAGCCTGCTCGGGCTCATCCTGCCCACCGGAATCGCGACCGACGCGACCACGCAGGCCTTCTTCAGGGACGTGGTGACCAGCGAGAGCCTGGTGTCGCTCCACGATTTTGAGAACGAGGAGAAGCTCTTCGAGGGAGTGGACCATCGTGTTCGCTTCGCGCTGCTGACGCTTGCTGGCGCCAAGCGCCGGGCACCCGAGGTTTCTCTCGCCTTCAGGGCTCGGCAGGTGTCGGACATCGCGTCCCGGGCCTACCGGCTGACACCGGATGAGATTGGCTTACTCAACCCCAACACCGGTACCTGCCCGGTTTTCTTGTCTCGACGGGACGCCGAGATCACGCTGGGGATCTACCGTCGGGTGCCGGTGCTCTGGCAGGAGGACGACCCGGACGGCAATCCGTGGCGGCTGTGGCTGCGCCAAGGCCTGTTCAACATGGCTACCGACTCGGGGCTCTTCTGGACCTTCGATCGCCTGGTCCAGGATGGCTGGAAGCTTGAACACAACAACTTCGTCCGGGACCGGGACCGGGAGCGGATGCTGCCCCTCTACGAGGCGAAGATGGTGCACCACTTCGACCATCGCCTAGGCACGTATGAGGGTGCGACCGAGGCGCAGCTCAACGTCGGCACACTGCCCAGGCTCGACGACGAGGCCCACCGTAACCCTGCGGAAACCGTCATGCCTCGCTACTGGGTGGCTGAGCAGGAGGTGGACGCCCGGCTCGGGAAGCGCTGGTCGCGCGGCTGGCTTCTCGGCTGGCGTGACATCTGCCGCAGCACGGACGAGCGCACCCTGATTCCCGCGGTTGTGCCGAGGGCAGGTATCGGCCACAAGTTCCCGGTGATGTTCCCAGGCCCACCTGCTGCCTGCCTCCAAGCGAATCTCAGCGTGATCGTCGCCGACTACGTGGTGCGCCAGAAGCTTTCGGGTACATCGCTCGCGTACTTCGTACTCAAGCAGTTGCCGGTGGTGCCGCCGGAGAGCTACAAGCGGCCGGTGCCGTGGGATCCGGGAGCGTCGGACCTGGCGGCATGGATCACCGCCCGGGTGCTGGAGCTGACCTACACCGCCCATGATCTCGCGCCGTACGCCCGTGATCTGGGCGACGACGGACCGCCGTTCGTCTGGGATCCGCAACGGCGGGAGCTGATCCGGGCGGAGCTGGACGCCGCCTACTTCCACCTCTACGGCCTCGATCGGGAGGAAGTCGACTACGTGCTCGACACCTTCACGGTGTTCCGGCAGCGGGAGGAACGGACGTACGGCGAGTACCGCATGAAGCGTCTGATCCTGGAGCGGTACGACGCGATGACCCGCGCCACTCACCTGAACCAGACCCTCAACCCTGTCCTCCAGCCGGAGCCAGGGCAGGGACGACGTTATCCAGCGTGACGGGCAGGAGCGGCAGGAGGCGACGCCGCCTACAGCAGATCGTAGCGGCGTGCGAACGCAGGAAACTCCGTCCCGGTGAGGAGTGCTTGTGGGCCCAAAACTGTCGTCAGTTCCGGTTGCGGGCCCCTGCCGGGGTTGCCTTCTTGGCCGCCCGTCGGGCCGGCAGCCGCACCCCACTCGGGCCCGTTCCGAGCACTGATCTGGCCAGCTCGGCCCACGCCGGTACGTCGACTCCATCCCGATCATCGGTCCAGAAGAGTGTGCCCTTAGGGCCGCCACCCTCCGCATGTGGCAGTACGCCCTGCTCCCGGTACCACGCCCGCTTGCGTTCCCATGCTGCCTCGTACTGCGGGTTGTTCAACATGCCGAGGTGCTCCCAGTAGACCGGCCGACCGTCGGATCCGGTGATCGTGAAGTCGGGGAAGCGGGTGACCTCGCCGGCGACAAAGGGCTTCTCATACTCCCAGCCCCCTGGGACCAGGTCCTCGAGGATGCCCGCGATGATCACCTCGTTCTTGCTCCGTACCAAGATGCCGTTCGGGGTGACGTGGATGAGATTGGTGTCAAGTACGCCGGCGGCGGTGCCGTCAGGCAGCAGCACCTCGCGGGGTGCCGGCGTCGCGAACAGGTCCGTGAGCCGGCGGGCCGTCTCGGATCCCGTTGACCGTGTCAGCTCGAACAGCTCGTCGATCGGCCGCTCGTGCAGAAGGATGACCTTGTCCCTCTGCCGAGTGAGCGCGGTGTAGAGCAGCTCCCGGGACAGACGCCTCGAAGACCCGGGCAGCAGTACGAAGACCTTGCCGAACTCCGAACCCTGGGCCTTGTGCACGGTGATCGCCCAGGCGAGTTCGAGCGCCGGATCGTCCTCGTTGCTGGAGCTGTAGCTGTAGCGTGACCCAATCTGGGACGAGAACTCGACATGGGTGTACCTGGGCGGCGACCCCTTCTTGCTGATCTGACCAACCACGACGCCGATCTCGCCGTTCGCCACGTAGTTCAGCGCGTCGGGTACGACAGGCCACGCCTTCTTGGACTGGTTGAGATTGTTGAGGACCTTGTCGCCGAGCACGATCTGCTCCGCACCGATCGGCGCCGGCACGGTGCGTTCGTACGGCGGGCGCAGCGCGTCCTTCAACGCCTTGCCGCGATATTTGCGCTTCAGGCGTCGGTTCACCTCAATGGTGCCCCACGGGCTGGTCCGGGTGGGGGACAGGATCTGCCATCCCTCGGAGCGTTCGCCGGCGCCATCCTTGCCCGTGGGGAAGTTGACCCACGGCCCGTTCTTCCGCCCGCCGTAGGACAACTCGAACTTTGCCGAGGCATTCGGCCCGGAGACGTCCAGCTCCTCCGCGAGGGCCGCGTCGATGGCCTGCTCTGGGCGCGCCGCCTGCCACGGGCGGGCTGCCAGCGTGGCCATCTCAGCCCCGTTGCGGAGCCGATGCCAGACCTCCTCGAATCCCTCGGGGATCTCATCACCGGCGAACCATCCGGCCAGCATCAGGTCGTCGCGGACGTGGCCGGACTGCCGCCGCAGCACGGTCAGCTCCGCGTATCCAGAAGCCACCCGCGGGAACGCAGGCACCACCGATTCACGGGTGAGCCGAGCGATGAGGTCGACGAAGGGGCGGCCAGCGCCGATCGGCGGCAGCTGACGCGGATCGCCCACCAGTATGAGGCGGTCCGGAGGCCGTAGCGCGTCGAGCAGCGCCGCCAGTTGCTCCTCCGTCAGCATGGACGACTCATCCACGATCACCGTTCCGAACCGTGGTGCCTTCGGCCGGCTGCTGTCGATCAGGTAGGTGCCTGTGTCCCGGTCGTACCGCCCGTACTTACCGAGGAACTGGGCAAGGGTCTGGGCCGGCAATTTCACCTTCTTGGTGAGCTGCACCCGCGCCTTGCCGGTCGGGGCGAGCAGTAGTACGCCCGCGCCGTGCACCTGGGGATGGTTGGCGAGGGCATGAATCAGTGTGGTCTTGCCAGTGCCGGCGCGACCGTTGAGCACGCTCAGGGGGGCAGCGAACAACTCGGTGAGCGCGGCCGCCTTCTCTACGCGCGCCCGCTCCTCGGCCGTAATGTCCTCTGGGTCCTTGGACTCGTACTTGGGCAGCGAACCCTCCAGAACCGCGCGCACGTCGGCCGGCGCCTGGTGGCGCGGTTTGTTCAGCTGCTGGTCGACGGTGGCGCGGATCATCCGACTAGTCGTCTCCAGCCGGCTCAGCTTGAACGCCGGCGATCCGTCGGCCAGCGTCGTCCCGCACACTGGCGGCCAGTACGGCGACTCCTCGTCGTAGCTGAGATCCGACGGGTGGAGTTCATGAGCCTTCAGCACATCCTCATTGAGCGGACAGGGCTCTACCAGCGGCCGCTCCTTGATGGCGTCGAGCATCCGGCCCAGTGGCACCACGGTGTCGCCGTAGGCTGCGGCCTCTTCCGCCACGGCTGTGAGCAGCGCCTGCACCCGGCGTTCGTCCGCGGCGTCGACCATCGCCGACGGCTCCTCGAGGGGGAACGCCGCGCGAATCGACGCTTCGGGGAAACAGCCCCGGTCGATCACATCGAAGGCGACCTCGGCAGGGCCGCCGAGCAGGCAGGTGTACGCGTGGTAGGGATCTTCCAGCAGCTCCTCGTGGCTCAGGTCGATCTCGGTCCCGCCGGTCAACAGAGCCTCGGCCTGTGCGACGGTGAGGTTGAAGCGGGTCAGCAGCTTCAGGAACCGTAGTTTCTCGTCGGACAGTTTGCGCCACACTTTGCGTGGCGTGCCGCTGAGCTTCTTGGCCAGCTCCGGGCCCAGCTTTGCCGGCTCTTCCATTGATTGACCGAGGAAGTCCCAGGGGTCGACACTCTCAGGAGTCTGCCGGGCGATCACGCGGGCAACCACCGGACCGTGCGGCACGGACAGGGCCTCCAGGACGGCACCGAGGCCTGGAGCCGGGCCGCGCATCGTCCACAGTTCGGCGATGCGCTCCGAGAGCCAGTCCATCGATACCCGCGGCACGTCCAGGCCGAGTTCCAGGCAGCGCTCCGCTGCCCGGTAGAGCCGTTCGAGCGCCGCGATGGCGGTGTCGTCCGAGACGTGCTCAGTGACGTACATGAACTCACGGCTGCCGTACTCCGGGGCCCAGGCCAGCGCGTCGCCGAGCTCCTCCGGAGCCAGGTCGCGGGCCGCCAGTTCCGCCATCGGCAGCAGCACGCCGCCCTTGCCGTCCGGGCGAAGCGAGTGCCGGACGTTGGTTTCCCACATGTGGTTGGGGAAGGGCGTCGGTCCGGTCGTCTTCCAGGCACCGGGCAGGTCGATGTCGGTGATCCGGGCAGCGCCGACCAGGAGGCTGCGTCCGCCGCTCGTGCCGGCGGCAGTGAAGGGTGAGTGCTTGAGGTAGAAGAAGACGAGGCCGTTGTCCGGCTCGACATCCGCGAAGAAGCGGGTGATCAGGGACCGTTGGTTGCCGCCGTGGATGACCCACTGGGGTTGGAACTTGAGCGTCTCGTTTACGAGATCTTCGAGATCCTCGCGGTATTCGACGTCAGTGGTGCGGAGCACCTCCGCGACATTGTCTCGGTGCAGCCAGAAGTACGGCGTGGCATGTACGCCGTAGGCGGGTACGGTCACCGGCGTCGGTTGGAGGCGGCCCTTCAGTGCCGGCGAGAACCGGTACGGGTGCTCCTTGGTCAGTTGATAGCTGTGCGGGCTCATGAAGGAGCCGCGTTCACTGACACACGGAACCCGATTGGGGTTGACCATCTCGAGCGGCTTGTCGGCGTGGGTGGCTTCGTACTCGTCTTCTCGGTGCTCGCCGATGTTCTTGAGCAGCACACACGACGTATTGTCCATCGGTCGTTTGCAGACCGTGCCTGCCCAACCGTTGTCGTGCCACGGCACCCGTACCGAGAGGTGCAGTCCACCGCTCATCGCAATCAACCCTTCGCGAGAAGACCCGACGACGGTTCTGTCGAGCCTGGGCGAACACCCTGTATATCGCACGGTGACGGTGGACGATGTCCCAACTGGACGGGCAACGTGTAATTGAGACTTTTGTCGACAGAGGCTGCCGACCCGCCAGAATCCTCAGCACCAGATGGCGATGGTGCCTCCAGCTGCACACTCCTCCGGCGGGTTGGGGTAGCTGATGGCATGTCCCGCTGCGATGCGGTGAGCACTCCAGGCGGCGGCAGCAGCATCCAACACATCGTCCGGACCGGCTCGCCCGGCTGCGCCCAGCTCCGCAGGTACCGCGATGCCGACCTCCACGAGCTGGCCCCGTCGCTGCATCTGGCCCTGCCACGTCTTCTTCGGCGCCAGGGAGCGACCATGGGTGATGCCGCGGAACGACACCTCGGGGTGAACCTCGTAGACCCGGTGTCGACCGCCGTCCCGGTAGGCGTTTGCCTCCAGCAGCTTGGTGCGCAGTGCCCATGCCTGCCGGCTGAAGCCCTGTCCGGTGATCTCCCGGCAGCGCTTGACCGCCGACTCGTACTCCTCTTCGAGCCAGACGGATCGTGGTGGCACCCGGAACACCGTGCTTCGAGCTTCGCCAAGGACGGCAGCCGCTGCGACGTCGGCCTCGCGCCATCCCACCTCGGCCAGCCCCAACGGCATGTCGACACCCACCACATCGACATCCGCGTGCTGCGCCAGCAGTGCTGTCAGGCTCGGAGCTATGTGTGCTCCTGCAAAGCTGCCAGCATGCAGCTCGATGGCCACCCAGCCGGTCTTGCAGGCGTCCACGCCGAGTACCCGTAGCTCCGTCATGTCCACCGACCGTAGGCTGTCCTGATCGCCGATCGCTACGTCCGAAAGGCCAGCGTGATGTCCCAGGGTGTCCGGTACGGGCTGTTGGTGCGCACCTGCTTGGAGGTGCTGCGCGACGCCGGCGGGCGGATGCACGGCAGGAAGGTGCTCGACGAGGTCGCACACCGCATCGACCTGACCGAGGCGGAGCTTCAGCTCAACAAGAGTGGCGTGCCGGCTTGGGTGGTCAGCATTCGGTTCAAAACCGGCGACGCCGCGACCGCGGGACTGATGGTGAAGCGCGACAACTTCTGGTGGATTACGCCCGAAGGTCGTAAGGCTTTCGATGTCTTCGGCGACACTCCGGAGAGGCTGTACACCTACATCGGAATACGATGCCGCGAGGTCTACCGGCGCCGCAAGGAGGCTCGTAAGAAGTACGAGACGAGGCTGAACACGATCGCGAGCGTCCTCGAACTCGTACCCGGCGGCTCGTGGACCTCCTACGAAGACCTCGCCGATCTACTCGAAGGCACCGCTGACGAGATCGCTCATCTGCTGGCCGAGACCTTTATCGAGAACTCGCATCGAGTGCTCCAAGCAGACGGCCGGGTGCCGACCGCGATGCACCAGCACTTCAAGTACCGGGGCGGTGACATCCGCGCGCAGTTGGTAGAAGAAGGCGTCGAGTTCGAGGGGCGGCAGGCCAACCCTGAGCAGCGGATCACCGCCGATTTCCTGCGGGAGCGGCTGGCTGAGGCTGAGTCGGTCTCGCCCGAGCACGTGGCGCGGCGGGCCTGGCTGGTGCGCGGATCAAACGTGGACGGCCTCGACCTCGTGCCGGAGTGGCTCACACAGGGCTGGGTCTCGCTCGCGGCGTCCCAGCTGCCCGATTTGGATGACGAGATCGAGCCGCAGCGCCTTCAGCAGATCGTCGAGGAGGAGTACCGGCACAAGAGCTACTCGGTGCGGGAGAAGCTGCTCGGCTACTTCAGCGCTTTCCTGCGCAAGATGCGCCCAGGCGACTACCTGATGACCATGCATCGGGGCGAAATGTATCTGGGCCAGGTGGACGGAGCCGCCTACTTCGTGGAGTCGCCGGGCCGCCGGTCCAACCTGCGCCGCCCGGCGCGCTGGCTCAACGCCGGATCGCCATGTGATCTCACCGACCTGACGGGCCCGCTGCCGACCCTGGTGCAGAGCCAGGACGACCTGATCGACCTCACCGACGCGCTCGACGCTCTCGACCGGCTCTACGCCGACCTGGTACCCGAGCAGCCCGTAACCGAACCGGTGCCCGAGGCGCGGTTGGCCGACGTGACCCCCGAGACAGCCACCGACCTACTTACCGATACCGACTGGCTGATCGATCTACGCGATCTGCTCGCGGAGCGACGGCAGGTCATCCTGTACGGCCCACCCGGTACAGGGAAGACGTTCCTGGCGCAGAAGCTGGCAGCCCGCCTGACCGAGCCCCACGCGGTGAAGCTGATCCAGTTCCACCCCTCCTACACCTACGAGGACTTCTTCGAGGGCTTCCGGCCGGAGAGCGGCGACGACGGCACTTTGCGGTTCAAGCTCACTTCCGGACCGCTGCGTCAGCTGGCCGACGACGCCCGGGAGCACCCTTCTACCGCCTACATCCTGATCATCGACGAGATCAACCGGGGCAACCTGGCCAAGATTTTTGGTGAGCTGTACTTCCTGCTCGAATACCGCGACCAGCGCATCCGGCTGCAGTACTCGCCGGAGGACTTCACCCTGCCGGCGAACCTGTATCTCATCGGCACCATGAACACCGCCGACAGGTCCATCGCTCTGGTCGACGTGGCGATGCGGCGGCGTTTCGCGTTCGTCGAGCTGCATCCGACGAAGCCGCCCGTTTCCGGGCTGTTGCGCCGCTGGCTGGACAGAGAGGGACTGAGCTCGGACGCGCCCGCGCTGCTCGATGCGCTCAACGCGCGGCTCGCCGATTCCGACTACGCGATCGGACCGTCGTATTTCATGCGCGAATCGGTCCACGCCAAGCCCGAAGGGCTCCACCGGGTGTGGCGGCACGACATCCTGCCGATGCTCGTCGAGCATCACTACGCAGACGACATCGACGTCGAGCAGCGATACGGGCTCGACGTACTGCGTCAATCGCTGCCGCATCAACCATGAGCCTGATCCGGGTACGCGAGGCCGGCCCTCCAGTACAGGTGCATCTCGGCGCCGACGATGCGCGCCGGCTCGCCGCGTCCGAGATCGTCGACGTGCGCCCCGGACCCGCCGCCGGAGTCTGGAGCGTACGCGCAGGCAGAAAGATCGGCGCGGCCCGGGTCGGCGGTGTGGAACTGCACATCGAGCCGAAGGTGCCGGTTGCGCGGCTGCTCTTCCTCCTCGGGTACGCCCGCAACCCGAAGGGGTGGCGCGACGAGAGCGTCCCGCTCACCGAGCATGCCGGCCTGGTGCCGGCGCTCGCTGCCGCCTTGTGGCGGCAGACCGATCGCGCGCTGCGCCAGGGCTTGCTTCAGGGCTATCGGACGGTCGACGACACCTCACCGGTGCTCCGCGGCCGTCTCCGTGAGGCGGCACAACTGAGTCGACGAGCGGGACTGGCATTGCCCCTGGAAATCCGCCACGACGACTACACGGTCGACATTCCGGAGAACCGGATCCTCGCCACCGCCGTCGATCGCATGCTGCGCGTACCCGGGGTTGATGCCGAATCCCGGCGGATGCTTCGGCACCTCGCCGCGCGGTTCGCCGAGGTCACCCGGCTGAGGCCGGGGGAGCCGGTGCCGGCATGGCGGCCGACCCGGCTCAACGAGCGGCTGCGTATCGCCCTCCGGCTGGCCGATTTGGTGCTCGTCGGCGCCTCCGTCGAGGCAGGCCGGGGCGGCGTGCTCACTAACGCTTTCCTGCTCGATATGTGGCGAGTCTTTGAGGATTTCCTCTCGGTCGCACTCCGCACAGCTGTCGAATCGGCGCACGGTGGAACGGTCGTGCTCCAGGCGCATCACTACCTCGACGGTCAGCGCCGCCTGGACCTGCGACCGGACATCCTTTGGCGCACAGGTGCCGGCGACATCGGTGCGGTGGTGGATGCCAAGTACAAAGCCGACGCGGCGCGTGAAGACGCCTACCAGATGCTCGCGTACTGCGTCGCCTACCAGTTGACGCGTGGGCACTTGGTCTACGCCTCCGGTGAGCATCCGCCGGTCCGGCATGTCGTCCGCAATGCCGGGATCGAGATCGTCTGCCACGCGCTCGACCTCGACGCCGATCCAGCGGGGCTCCTCGCGCGGGTCTGCAGGCTGTCCGACGAGATCACCCATTCGGCTCCTGCATGGACGGTCGCTCTCCGCTAAGGTTGGCTCGCAGCCAGTCACTGCGATGCCGGGAGAGTCAGTGAACCTCATCATCGAGGGATTGACCAAGAAGTTTCAGAAGGACCAGGAGCTCAGCGCACTTGACGAGGCCGAGGCGTTTGAGGCGTTCGCTGGTTACTGCGTGCTGAGCGGCTACCACGAGGACGACTTCAACCCCGACCAGTTCCGGATGGGCGGCGGCGGTGATCTCGGCATCGACGTCGCGGGTGTGGTCGTCAACGGTGACCTCCTAAGCGATGCCGACGAGGTCCGCGAAGCGGTGCAGAAGGCCAAGCAACTGGACGTCCGTTTCGTCGTCATTCAGGCCAAACGCAGCGAAAAGTTTGAAGCCAAGGTCTTCACTGATCTTGCAGACAATCTCGTCCAGGTGTTCCGGCGCGAGTCGATGACGTATAAGCGGTCGGAGGACGTCGCGAACCTGCGTGCCTGCATCGGTGCCGTGTACGAGGACGTGAGCAAGTTCAAGAAGACCCTGCCAAGGCTCTCCGTGCACTACGTAACGACTGGCCGGCCCGGCGACAGCCTGCTTGACGAAAAGCGGATCGCTGCGGCAGCGCGTCTACGTGACCTCAACATTTTCGAGGATGTGGAGGTTCTCGCCGTCGGCACCGACGAACTGAGAGACCTGTACCGGAAAGCTACGGAGGCGGTCGGTGCGAGCTTCACAATGCCCAAGCAACTTCCACTACCGAAGATTTCCGGCGTTGAGCAGGCGTTTGTCGGTGTGCTCCCCGCGCGGAAGCTCGTCGAGAAAATTCTGACCGACCCCAACGGGGGGATTCGCAAGGTTCTCTTCTATGAGAACGTCCGTGACTTCCAAGGCTACAACTCGGTCAACGGCGAGATTCGTCGCAGTCTTCTAGATCCGGATCGTCGTGACAGCTTCGCCGTCCTGAACAACGGGATCACGATCGTTGCGCGAGAGATGAGGACCGCCGGTGAGGAGGTCCACATCCGCGATTTCCAGATCGTCAACGGCTGTCAGACTTGTCACGTGTTGTTCGACCAACGGGAAAACCTGACAGACGGTGTGTATGTCAACGTCCGGCTCATCCAGTCCAACGACGAAGACATTATTGGCGGGATCATCGCGGCGACCAACCGGCAGACGGCTGTCAGCGAGGACGACCTTGCGGCGCGCGAATCGTTCCACAAGAAGCTCGAGGACTACTTCGCCGCTCAATCCGAGCCCCGCCGGCTGTACTACGAGCGGCGGTCTCGTCAGTACAGCGGCGAAGCCAGCGTCGAGCGGACCCGGGTTATCACCCGGCCACAGCTGACCAAGGCGTACGCGGCGATGGTCCTTGACGATCCCGCTGGCACGGGTCGTTACGCAAGGCTGAAGAGCAAGTACGAGAAGATGCTCTTCAAGCCAAACCACGACCCTCGCGTCTATTACACCGCTGCGGCGGCCTTCTACCGACTCGAATGGCTCTTCCGCAACAAGCGGGCATTCTGGGGCTACCGGGCAGCCCGCCATCACCTGTTGGCCGCGCTAAAAGCCCGACTGGTCGGCACCGGGCTCTGGCCTCATGGGTCCGCCGGGAAGAATGCTTGCGACAAGATCCTCGACGTGGTGTGGAACCCCCTGGACTCCGAGTACCACTTCCTTGAGCTGCTATCGGTCGTGGTGGGGGCGCAGAAGGAGGCGGAGGCGGAGCGGCCGGGTGCGCTGTTGAGCGACCTCGTCCGCACCGAGCGATTCGCCGAGCGTGTGCGGCGCGGGGCAGTCGAGCTGCCGTCGTAAGCTGTTGCGGTGTCTCGCCCGTACCTGCTGATCCTCGGCGACCGCGACGCCATTGGGTGGGTGCTCCGCGAGCAACGGATGGCCTTTCCCGCCACGCCCCGCGCGGAGGTCGCGGCCCTCGCCGCTGGCGATTCGCTCTACCTCTACGCCACTCGTGGCGCCTGGCGTAACCCAACCCGGGACCGGGGCCGGATCATCGGGGTGGCGACCGCCTGTGGCGCGGCCCGAAGGCTGGACGAGCCAGTCGAAATCGGTGGGCGCCGCTTCGTGTCCGGCTGTGACTTGGAGATCAACCGCATCGTGCCCTACCCATACGGGCTGGAGCTGCAACCGTTGGTCGAGCAGCTGTCGGTGTTCCCCAAGCCCGACGCATGGAGCGTCTACCTGCGGCGGGCGTTGCTGTCCCTGCCTGAGGCCGACGCCACGCTGCTACAACGAGCGTTGCGGCCGCTGCTCACCTCGCGGGAGCAGGCGCTGCCGACTTACCCGTCAACGACGGCGGTAGCAACGAGCTAGGCTCACCGACCCAACCGAGCCAGAGCCCGTCGCGTGCCCGGGTCATCGCCACGAACAGTTGACGCCGGAGCAGTGCGAGTCGTTCCGAGTGCGTGTCGGCGTCCTCGCCACGACTGCGACGTTCCGGTAGCCCGTCGGGGTCGAGCCGCGGCAGGAAGACCTGCTTGAACTCCAGCCCCTTCGCCCGCTGGTAGGTGCCGACCTTGACGAGCGTGGTGGGGGTGCCGTCGTAATCCTCCAGACGCTGGGTCGGCAGTCCCATCGAATCGATCAGGTCTGCGTAGTGCTGGGCGAGCGCGTGGGTGGGGACGAGTACGACCAGATCACCGATCCCCGTGCCGTCTCCGATGGTGGAATCGATCGCTGCGGCGAGCGCCAGATCGTGGTCCTCCTCGCTCTCGTTCGCCGCGAAGATGGGGGAAGGGCCCGTGCGTGACAGTTCGACTGCGCGGAGCCCGGACTCCGGCCGGTCGCCCCCGTCGTCGAACTGGTGTGCGTTGACGAGCGCTTGGGCGACGTCGTACACCTGCCGAGTGTTGCGGTAGTTGTGGGTCAAGACGTGGGACCGGCCCCGGACCTGGATGCCCAGTGACGCGAGGTTGAATCCGCCGGGGTAGATCGACTGTTGACCGTCACCCACCAGCAGGAGGCCGTTGGGGCGGTCTCCGACCAGCGCGTAGAGGAGGCGCAGCGCGGCGTCGGTCAGGTCCTGCGCCTCGTCAACGATGACCGCGTCGTACTCCGGCGGTCGGTTCCGGGCGAATTCGTGAGCCCGGATGAGCACGTCGGTGAAGTCGCCGACGCCCCGCTTCGCCAACTCCGCTGTGTACTCCGTTGCCAGTCGCCACGCCTCGGCGCGGAGTTCGCCCGACAGCCGTGTGCCGCGTCCGTTGCGCTCCAAGGCGAGATACGCGTCCAGGTCGGGCAGGGCCCGACCACGGATGACCCAGTCCACCTCCTCCCACAGATAGGCGGGGCTGAGCCCAGCCTTCCTCAGTGGGCTGGCCGGTGTTACCACACGGGCGTGTGCGGCGCGCCATGCCTTGTTGGCCTCGCGCGGATCCACCCTGACCGACACGCCCTGCCGGTGCAGGTACTGCAATGCCCAGCGGTGCACGTTGGCGAACTCCACCAGTTCCCGCTCGGCCGGTGCGAACCGGGCGAAGATCTGCTGATAGACCTCGGGTAGGTTACGCACGTACGTGGTCAGCAGGACTTTCTGACCCAATCGGGCCAGGGCCCGGGCCCGGTGCAGAGCGACAACCGTCTTCCCCGTCCCCGCACCACCGCGGATCCGGGCCGGCCCGCTGTATGTCCGATTGACCAGATCCTGCTGGGCTGGGTCGAGGTAGACCATCCAGTCTTCGATCGGCTTGGCGAGCCAGTCGGCCAGCCGGTCCGCGGGTACCGGGACGAACTCGGGGCTGGCCTGCGGGATGCTCAGCGCCTCGGAGATTCGCTCATCCACCTCGCTTGTCGGCTCTGTCGCGAGCACGGGCTCGTCCTCGATCACGGGCGCGGTCGGCTCGCCGTTCGGGTCACCGTACATTGCGAGGTTCATCGCCATCTGCCAAGCGGTTGGCCGCATGTGCGCGTCGAGCGAGGTCAGGTCGGCATCGTTGTTGAGTCGGCGCAGGACCCTGATCTCGTGCGGGGCGAAGCCGAAGGCGGCGAGTTCGGCGTCGTTCCAGGGCATGAAGAGGCGACCCTCCTCTGCCCGACGTTTGGTGTACGGCACGCTACGGCCGGTTTCCGGATCCTCGTCGATGACCCGCAGCACGTTCTGCGTGTCGTCGACTTCCAGCCGTAGCCGCTCGGCACGCCGGTAGACCGCGTCATGTTCGCCGAAAAGCAGCAGCACGATCACGTTTCCGACCCGTCGCCAAATCAGCCGGTGCCCCTGGTTGGTGACGTAGGAGGTGAACGTATCCGGCTGCGCCTTACGCACGGCGTGCGTCTGCAGTCGGGGATTGCCGAACGGCTTGACCGCAAGCTCGGTCAACGTCTGGGAGAGGGCGGCGAGAACCTCCGGCCGGGAGTGGTAGCGCTGGACGCAGTCGTTGAAGATCGGAGTGAAGCGGTGGTCATACATCCGGCTCTCCACCTTTCGCGCCTTTGCATCCCAGCGATGCCAGAGGGTGACGCCGAGTCGATCGTAGGCCGGGACACGCCCCGTTGCTGTCCTATCGATCTTGGGGCGTGGATGCTGCTGGATGTTACCGACACCCGAGGCAGTGATGGCCGCGCGTCCGATGGCGTTACCCAGCCTGTTGGCGGGGTGCGTCAGTACTCACCTCAACGATCCGTAGAAATCAGCCGGACTGGAGCGCCAGGTCGTCGGCACGGTGCGGCCGGCCCACACCGGCCTGCGCAGGGACCCGGGCGAACCGCGTCCAGGCGGAACCACCTGCTCGGCCAGGTCTGTCGGCGGTACCGGCAGGGCCGGCACGGCCGGGTCGACGCGGTCCGGACCGCGCCGATGTCGCCGGCCCCGCCGCGCTGCTGGTCAGTCGAGGCAGAACTCGTTGCCCTCGGGGTCGGCCATCACGATGTGACCGCTGCCGAGCGGGGGATCGGGCTCGTGGCGCCTGAGCCGGGTGGCGCCGCGGGAGACGAGCCGCTCGGCCTCCGCCTCCAGGGCCGCCATCCGCGCGTCGCCGACGAGCCCGGGGGCGGCGCGCACGTCGAGGTGCACGCGGTTCTTGGCCTGCTTCCCCTCCGGCACCCGTTGGAAGAACAGCCGCGGCCGGGAGCCCTCGGGGTCGACCAGCCCGGAGGCGTCGTTGCGGTTCTCGGGCGGCACGCCCATCGCCTCCAGTGCCTGTTCCCACGACTCGAAGCCCCCGGGCGGGGCCTGCAACTGGTAGCCGAGGGCCTGGGCCCAGAACGCCGCCAACCCGGCCGGGTCGGCGCAGTCGAACGTGATCTGTACGTCGCGGGCCATCTCAGCTCGCCTCCAGTCGGGTCTGCTGGCCATTGTGCAGGTAGAGGTCGCGGAGCAGGCACACCTCGGCCAGATGGTGGATCAGCTCGCGGTTGACGTGCAGCACCAGCGCTGCCAGCGGACGCTCGGCGTACGGCCCCTCGGCCGCTCCGCACGGGCGGGCGAGGCCGGTTTCGCCGAGGGACTCGACCCCGGCCAGCCACGTGGCGTACTCCGCGTCGAGTTGGGCCAGCGCCGCGGTCGCGGTCGCGGCGTACCCGAACGACTGGTAGTCGGTGGGCGCGTGACCGAAGTGCGCGGCGTTGCGCATCGCGAGCACGCCGACGATCACGTGCCCGAGTCGCCAGGCGATCGTCGTGACCGGTGGCGGGTCGGGCACCGGCATCGCGAAGTCGATGGTCATCGCGCCGGACCCGGCCCGCACCGGTGCGGCGCCGGTGCCGCGCGGGCGCACGCTCCAGCAGCCGGGCGACGGCTCCCAGAAGTACTCGTCGTCGGTGAGTCCGTCGAGACGATCGCGCAGCTGGCGGGTCCAGTGCCAGGCGAGCTGATCTCGGAGCAGGAGATTCCAGGTCTGGTCGGTCATGGTTCCAGCCTCCCGTAGATAGCGGACAGAGTCGTTCCGCGATCTGTGGAACGATGAACACGTGACCGTCGAGGCGACGACCGAGCGGGTGCTGCGGTTGCTGGCGTTGCTGCAGCACCGGCCGTCCTGGACCGCCGCCGAGCTGGCCGCCGAGCTGGGGGTCACCGACCGCTCGGTGCGCCGCGACGTGGAGCGGCTGCGGGCGATCGGCTACCCCGTGCACGCGACGGCGGGCGTCGGCGGCGGCTACCAGCTCGGCGCCGGCACCCGGCTGCCGCCGCTGCTCCTCGACGACGAGGAGGCGATCGCGACGGCGGTGTCCCTGCGGCTGGCGTCGGGGGGCACGGTCGCCGGGGCGGGCGAGGCGGCGCTGCGGGCGCTCGCGAAGCTCGACCAGGTGATGCCGCCCCGGCTGCGCGCCGAGGTGCGGGCGGTGCACGGCGCCACCGAGACCCTGGTCGGCCCCGGGGTCGAGATCGACCCGGAGCTGCTGGTGACGCTCGCGCGGGCCTGCCGCGACGCGGTGCGGGTGCGGTTCCGTTACGCCGGCCGCGACGGCGGGGAGCGCGAGCGCACGGTCGAGCCGGTGCGGATGGTCGCCACCGGCCGCCGCTGGTACCTGATGGCCCGGGACGTCGACCGCGACGACTGGCGCACCTTCCGGCTGGACCGGATGCGCGAGGTGACGGCGACGACCTGGCGCTTCCGGGCGAGGGAGCATCCGGACCCGGTCGCCTACGTGCAGCGGTCCGTGACCGAGGCGCCGTACCGGTATGTCGCCCGGGTGCGGGTGCACGCCCGGCCCGACCGGGTGCGGGAGCTGGTGCCGCCCCAGGTGGGGCGAGTCGAGGACGATCGCGACGGGTGCGTGCTCGTCGTCGCCGGGGAGAACCTGGACTGGCTCGCCGTGCACGTGGCCCGGCTGGGCTTCGAGGCGGAGGTGCTGGAGCCTCCTGAGCTGCGGGAGGCCGTCGCCCTGCTCGCCCGGCGCCTCTCGGCGATGGCCGGGACCGGCTGACGCCGGGCATGACGGCCTTTCCCGTGGGCGGAGGGCGCCGGCGCCCACCGCACGGGTCCGTGGTGGATCAGCCGGACCGGAGCGCCAGGTCGTCGGCGCGGTGCGCCCGGCCCGCGCCGGCCTGCGCGGGGACCCGGGCGAACCGCGTCCAGGCGGAGACCACCTGCTCGGCGGCGTGCCACGGGAAGGGGGCGCTGACCTCGTCCGCCGCCTCGGCGGCCCCGATGACCGTCACGCCCCAGTGCCGCAGCCGCGCCAGGCTCTCCAGGAAGGCGGGGTGCCGGGCGAGCGCCGGCTCCGGGGCGGGCACGACGAGGACCGGCAGGCCGACGGCGGTCGCCTCGTTGAGCAGCCGCAGGGCCAGGTTGTCGTTGAGGCCGTACGCCCACTTGTTGACCAGGTCGAAGCTGGCCGGCGCGACCGCGTAGGCGTCGGCCGGCGGCAGCGGGTACAGCGTCTCCGGCTGCTCCTCCTCGTGGACCGGGTGGCGGGTGAGGCCGGCGATCGCGGCCCGGTCGATCGCGGCCGTCGCGTCCGGGGCGGCGATGACGTGAACCTCCCAGCTCAGCTCCTGGCAGGCCGCGACGAACGGGGTGAGTCCGGCGACGGGCTCGGCGCCGCAGACCACGAGGTGCAGGACAGGCGATCGTGACTTCCCGGGCATGACGCTCCTATCGGCGTGACGTGTCCCGCGCCAGTCGTGGCGAGATGCCGCCGGACGTGCGGCGGGACGTCGATCGCCTGCGTCACCGGCGATCTCGCCGATCGAGTGGCTCCGGATGTCCGTGGGGATCCCGAGAGCCGAGGGTATCGAGCCGGTCACCGACGTGAGCCCGTTTCCGGTGAACCGGCCGGACCGGCGGCGGCGGGCCGCCGAACAGCTGAGCGCCGGGTCAGCCGGATGTCCCTAGTAGAGCAGGTGGGGCGCCCGCCGCCGGTCGAACTCGGCCAGCTCGTCGGCCCAGGCGCCGACCACGTCGGCCACGTCGGCGCCCGCGTCGATCATCGTGCGTAGCCGCGGCGATCCGGTCAGCTTGTCCACCCAGTACGGTCGCACGGCGTCCCACGAGTCGCTCCGCCACGCGAACGCCGGGTACTTGCGCGCCTCCACCAGCATCGCGACCGCCGTCCGGATCGGGTCGTACGTCGCCCGGTCGACGACCTTCACCTCCACCCCGGCGCAGAGCTTGTTGAGCAGTGCCGGCTTCTGCCCCGCCGCCGTCGGCGTGAAGTACGCCTCGCGGAACTCGACGCCGGGCAGGTCGCGCGCGTTGAGCCGGTCGGACCAGTGGTAGTCGAAGTCGCCGGCCAGGCCGCCGATCAGCTCGAACGGCCTGCAGGTGCCCCGGCCCTCGGTGAGCGAGGCGACGCCCTCGAACAGGCCGGTGCCGGGATAGACCAGCGCGGTGTCCGGGGTGGGCATGTTCGGGCTGGGCATCACCCAGGGCAGGTCGGTGTCGGCGGCCAGCCTGTCGCGCTTCCAGTGCCGGCACCGGACCGCGTGCAGGTCGACGGGCCACCCCGCCGCGGCGGGCAGGAACTCCGCGTTGAAGAACCCGGCCAGCTCGCCCACGGTCATCCCGTGCTGCTGGACGATCTCCTTCAGACCCACGCCGGAGGTGTAGGCGGGCGTCATCATCGGCCCGTAGGCCCGGCCGCCGACCGGGTTCGGCCGGTCCAGCACGACGTACCGCTTGCCGACGCGGGCGGCGGCCACCATCGAGGTGTACATCGTCCAGATGTACGTGTAGAAGCGGACGCCGACGTCCTGGATGTCGAAGACGACGGTGTCGACGCCGGCCTCGGTGAACATGGTCTCCCACTTGGCCTGGGAGGCCCCGTACGCGTCGTAGACGGTGATCCCGGTGCGGGCGTCGACGCCGGTGCCCTCGCTGCCGCCGGCCTGCGCCGAGCCACGGAAGCCGTGCTCGGGGCCGAACGCCGCGGCCAGCCGTACCGCGCCCGAGGCGTGCATCAGGTCGACCAGGTGGCGGTAGGACGCGTCCACCCCGGTGGGGTTGGAGATCACGCCGACCCGCTGGCCGGCGAGGTCCGCGAAGTCGGACCCGACGAGGACGTCGAGGCCGGTCTCCACGCGGCGGATGCCCGGGGCCGCGTTGCCGGGCGTGCCAGGGGCCGCCGCCGCGACCGCGCCCGCGGTCACCGCACCCGCACCGGCCAGGAACTTCCTGCGCTCCATGTCGACCTCCCGTCGGTTGCGTCGAAACTTAGCTACGCATTGATGCCCCGTCAAGGAAGGTTAGCTACATGGCGGGAGGCGGTGCGGACCGCGCGCGAAGCCACGGGCGCGGCGGCGTCCGGCCGGCCGCCCGGACGTGGTGCTCCATACTGGCCCGGTGTTCACCCTCGCCCAGGCCCGTCACCTGATCGCCACGCTGCGCCCGCGCGTCGACGAGCTGATCCGGCTGCGGGCCGACCTGGCCGAACTGCGCGCCGACCTGGCCGACCGGGGCGCCAGCCCGCTCGGCGGACGGGCCGAGGCCAAGGGGCTGGAGGCCCGGCTGCACGCCCTCGTCGAGGAGCTGCACTCCCACGACATCCAGGTCAAGGGCATCGCGCCGGTACTGCTCGACTTCCCGGGCGAGCGGGCCGGCCGGCCGGTGCTCTGGTGCTGGCTGGAGGGAGACACCGACGTGCGCTGGTACCACCGCGTCGAGTGCGGCTTCGCCGGCCGCCGCCCGGTCTGACCCGGCGGCGCAACGGCCAGGTCCACCACCCGGTCGGCGGCCTTCCGGGCCGGCGCGGGGCGCGGCGCGCCGGCCGCCTGCCCCGCGGGGATCGCGGGCTACTCCGGAAGTGGGTCGGTGAGCTCGTAGCCCGCTTCCTCGACGGCGGCGCGCACCTCGGCGACGGCGAGAACCCTGTCGCTGGTCACCGTGACCGTGCCGGCCTCGACGTCGACCGCCACGGCGGTGACGCCCCGCAGGCGCTCGATCTCCTCGGTGACGAAGGCCGCGCAGTGCCCGCAGGCCATGCCACTCACGGCCCAGGAGGCGGTGGTCATGCCGACTCCGTCGGCAGGTCGCGTGCCCGCGGTGCCGGCTGGCCCGGAGCGGGTTCGGGATCGGCGGGCACGGTGCGGGTGAGCATGTGCGACCGGCGCATCCGACCGTCGGGGGTGAACTGTCCGAAGAAGTGCACCTCCATGGCGAGGGGCCGCTTCGGGTTGTCCACGTGCAGCGTGTACCGCGCGGCGACGCGGTCCCCGTGCGCCAGTGCCTCGTGCACCTCGATGCGGCTGTCGGGCCTCTTCCTGCGCACCGGGCGGGTGTGCGCCACCAGCTTGTCGCGGTCCATCCGGTGCCCGTCGGCGACCTGGACGATGTCGGGCGTGTGGTAGCGGTCGACGATCAGCCCGGCGTCCTCGTCGCTGCCCAACAGGTCGGCGGTGAAGGAGGTGAAGAAGTCGGCGATGAACTGCTCGGGGTCGGTGTCAAGGCGTGGACGCATGGCGCTCCCGTCTCGTGGCGCGGGGATAACTCTTACAGCTTGTAAGATATGGACGCCCGGCAACTTTGGCAAGATGTAAGAGATGACCTCGTCCCCGAAGCGCCGCGCCGACGCCCTGCGGAGCAGGGCCGCCGTCCTGGACGCGGCCGTGCGGCTCCTCAGCACCCACCCCGACGCGAGCGTCGAGGCCGTCGCCTCGGCCGCGGGAGTGACCCGGCAGACCGTCTACGCCCACTTCTCGTCCCGGCAGCAGTTGCTGGCGGCGGTCCTCGACCGGGTCACCGAGGAGGTCGTCGCCGCGATGGACGCCGCCGACACCGACACCGGGCCGGCCGCCGACGCGTTGCTGCGCATGCTCGACGTCAGCGCCCGCGAGGCCGGGAAGTACCGCGGCCTGCTCCAGGCGATCAGCGCCCTGCCGGTGAGCCCGCAGGCCGACCAGGAGCGTCACGCGCCGGTCGCCGACCGGCTCGGGCGGGTGGTCCGGCGCGGCCAGGAGGCCGGCGAGTTCGACGACCGGCTCCCGGCCGACTGGTTCGTCGCCGTGGTCGTCAAGCTGGGCCACGCCGCGAGCGAGGAGGCCGACGCCGGCCGGATGTCCGAGGCGGACGCGACGGCGGCGCTCCGCACCAGCCTGCTCCGCGTGCTCGGCGCGCCCACCCCACCCGGGTGAGCGGCACTTCCGGCGGTGGCCATCCGGGGACGACGGCCGGCACCGCCCCGCTGGTCGGTGCCGGTCGGCGTCCGTTCACCGCCGCGGCGTGCTCAGCGGGTGGCGGCGGCCAGGGCGGCGCGCACCGTGGCGGCGTCGGCCGGCGCCTCGCGCTCCCAGTTCGCCGGGTCGGCCGAGTAGATGGTCCCGTACGCCGGCGTGTCCGGCTGGTAGCGCCAACTCTCGGCGAGCGTCCCGGCGTCGACGGCGTCGTAGCCGATCCGGTCGAGGAAGGCCGTGGCGTCGGCCTTCGCGCCCGCGTCGTCGCCGCCGACCGGCAACGCGCTGCGGTCGGCGGCGCCGGCGGGCCGGGCCAGCGCGTGCAGGTGCTTGAAGAAGATGTTGTTGAAGACCTTGACCACCCGCGACCGCGGCAGGTGCCGCTGCAGCAGCTCGCTGCTGGTGACCGAGCCGGCGTCGAGCTCGGGGAAGGTGCCGTCCCGCTCCGGGTAGTAGTTGTTGGTGTCCAGCACGACCTTGCCGACCAGCGGCTCGACCGGCACGTCCCGGTACGCCTTGAGCGGGATGGTGACGACCACCAGGTCGCCGGCCTCCGCCGCCTCCGCCGGGGTGGCCGCCCGGGCGCGCGCCCCCAGCTCGTCGACGAGGTCCTTGAGGGTCTCCGGGCCGCGCGAGTTGCTCAGCACCACGTCGTAGCCGGCGGCCACCGCCAACCGCGCCACCGTCCCGCCGATGTGTCCACTGCCGATCAGTCCCACAGTTGTCATGTCGGTCCCCAACTCCGTTCGTTGCGGCCGTATTCCCTATCGGTGCGGTCGACAATTCCCGCCGTCGCCGCGCTGGCGGCGGGGGCGCGACCGGCGGCGGCGACGGGTGGCCCGTACGCCCAACGTACCGCCGACCGTGGCCCGGCGGACACGTAGCGGCACCGTTCCGTCCACGGAGGAGCCGAGCCGGCGCCGGGTGGTGGTCAGGCCGCCGGGGGCAGCACCTTCTCGATCGCGGCGCGCAGTTCGGCCGCGTCGGGCTGGACGGTCGGCGCGAACCGGGCCGCGACCGTGCCGTCCGGCGCGACCAGGAACTTCTCGAAGTTCCACCGCACGTCGCCCGTGTGCCCCTCGGCGTCGGCGGTGCCCACCAGCGCGGCGTAGAGGGGGTGGCGGTCGGGGCCGTTGACGTCGACCTTCTCGGTCAGCGGGAAGGTCACTCCGTAGTTGACCTGGCAGAAGTCGCTGATCTCCTCGGCCGTGCCCGGCTCCTGGCCGGCGAACTGGTTGCAGGGCACGCCGAGCACCACCAGGCCGCGGTCGGCGTACTCGTCGTGCAGCGCCTGGAGGCCGGCGTACTGCGGGGTGAGGCCGCAGCGGGAGGCGACGTTGACCACCAGCAGCGCGCGTCCGAGGTGCTGCGCGAGGTTCGCCGGGCCGCCGGTCAGGGCGTCGATGTGGGTGTCGAAGACGGTCATGGGCCGAGGTTACGCGCCGCCGCCGGGCGCGCCGCGGGGCCGGGTGGAAGCCGACCGCGCTCCCAGCGGGAATCGATACATGTACATCTTGACGAAGTGATGACGAAGTGAGTAGCGTCGCAGCATCATTTTGGAAAGTTTCCTAACTGTTTGGGGTGACGCCACATGAAGAGATCGCTCCGCCGGGCCCTCTGGATCGGCGCCGTCGTGGCGGTGACGGCCGCCACGGTCCCGATGGCCAGTGCGTTCGGCGCCGGCAGCGTGACCGCCGCCTTCACCAAGGTGCAGGACTGGGGGACCGGTCACGAGACCCGGGTGACCGTCACCAACGGGTCGAGTTCCTCGGTGAGCACCTGGCGCATCGAGTTCGACCTGCCGTCGGGCACCAGCATCAGCAGCTCCTGGGACGCGGACGTCACGCGCACCGGCGACCACTACGTCGCGGTCAAGAAGAGCTGGGCCGGCCCGCTCGCGCCCGGTGCCACCTTCAGCTGGGGCTACAACGGCACCGGCGGGTACAAGGCGCCGTTGAACTGCACGATCAACGGCGTGGCGTGCGGTGGCGGCAGCACCCCGCCGACCACCACCGCGCCGCCGACCACCACGCCGCCGCCCACCACTCCGCCGCCGGACCCGGGCGGCAAGAAGGTCGTCGGCTACTTCGCGCAGTGGGGCGTCTACGCCCGCAACTACCACGTCAAGAACATCCACACCAGCGGCTCGGCCGCCAAGCTGACCCACATCCTGTACGCCTTCGGCAACACCACCGGCGGCCGCTGCACGATCGGCGACAGCTACGCGGACTACGAGAAGGCGTACACCGCGGCGGACAGCGTCGACGGCGTCGCCGACACCTGGGACCAGCCGCTGCGCGGCAGCTTCAACCAGCTGCGCAAGCTCAAGAAGATGTACCCGAACCTCAAGGTGCTCTGGTCCTTCGGCGGCTGGACCTGGTCCGGCGGCTTCACCCAGGCCGCGCAGAACCCGGCCGCCTTCGCGGAGTCCTGCTACAACCTGGTCGAGGACCCGCGCTGGGCGGACGTCTTCGACGGCATCGACATCGACTGGGAGTACCCGAACGCCTGCGGCCTCACCTGCGACGCCAGCGGCCCAAACGCCTTCAAGAACCTGGTCGGCGCGGTGCGCGCGAAGTTCGGCTCGTCGGCGCTGGTCACCGCCGCGATCACGGCGGACGGCAGCAACGGCGGCAAGATCGACGCCACCGACTACGCCGGCGCCGCACCGCACCTGAACTGGATCATGCCGATGACGTACGACTACTTCGGCGCCTTCAACGCGCAGGGCCCCACCGCCCCGCACTCCCCGCTCTACTCCTACCCCGGCATCCCCCAGCAGGGCTTCTGGTCCGACGCGGCCGTCCAGAAGCTCAAGAGCAAGGGCATCCCGTCCAGCAAGCTGCTGCTCGGCCTCGGCTTCTACGGTCGGGGCTGGACCGGGGTGACCCAGGCGGCTCCGGGCGGCAGTGCCACCGGGCCCGCACCGGGCACCTACGAGCAGGGCATCGAGGACTACAAGGTGCTCAAGAACAGCTGCCCCGCGACGGGCACCGTCGGCGGCACCGCGTACGCCAAGTGCGGCAGCAACTGGTGGAGCTACGACACCCCGTCGACCATCAACGGCAAGATGACGTACGCGAAGAACCAGGGCCTCGGTGGCGCGTTCTTCTGGGAGCTCTCCGGTGACACCGGCAACGGTGAGCTGATCGGCGCCATCAAGGGCGGTCTCGGCTAGGCCGCAGGCCGACGCACCACCCACACGGCGGGGAGGGACGACGCACCGGTCCCTCCCCGCCCGGCCGTGCCCCTGACACCCGCCCCGCGCCCTCGGCCGCCGGCGACCGGCGCCGCCGCCGGACGGGGAGCGGCGGCCCCGGACCGGTTCGGGCGCGGCGGACCGCCAGGCACGTCGGTCGATGTGACAGACTCGCCGCTCAACGGGCTCGATGTCCACGGCGACGGAGGTGGCGATGCGCGCGACGCACGGGAGGCTGGCGGCGGGCGCCGTACTGCTGGGAACCCTGCCCTTCGCCCTGCTCGGCTGCGGCATCGGCAACGAGGAGGACCCGGCGACCAAGCCCGGGCGGGCCCCGGCCGAGGAGGCCGCCGCCAAGTCGCGGGAGCGGGTGCAGGCGTACCTCGACGCGATGACCGCCAAGGACGTCGCGGCCGGCCGCAGCCAGCTCTGCGCCGTCCTCCAGGAGGGCTTCGACGCCGCCGCGACCGGCCCGAACGGCGACTTCGCCGACCACTTCACCGTCCCCCAGGCCGAGATCACCGACATCCGCCCGGGCCCCCAGGGCCAGGAGGTCAGCACCACGGTCTCGGTCAAGGCCGGCTCCCGCACGGTCGCCCGGCCACTGCTGTTCACGGTCACCCGCGACGGCGCCGACTGGTGCATCGCCGCCGAGGCGCCGGGCGGCCACTCCCCGGCTCCGGCCGCGACGCCCTGACCTGCGCTCCGGTGAGTCATCTCTCACCTGCCGGAACCCTGCCCTCCGCCGGTCGGTCGCCCGGTCGGTCGCCGTACGCTTTCTGTCATGCGCCATGAGTGGCATCAGCTGAACCATCCCGCGGTGGGCAGCCCGGGGCTGCAGACCAGCCGCCCGACCATCGACTCCGCCGAGGACGCGGCCCTCGGCCTGGACCGCTGGCGGGAGCTGCCCCGCGCGCAGACCCCGCCGTGGCCGGCCCCGGCCGGGGTCGCCGAGGTCTGCAAGGTGCTCGACACCGTGCCCTCGGTGGTGGCGCCCTACGAGGTCGACCAGCTCCGCCAGCGGCTCGCGCTGGTCTGCGAGGGCAAGGCGTTCCTGCTCCAGGGCGGTGACTGCGCGGAGACCTTCGCCGACAACACCGAGAGCCACCTGCTGGCCAACGCCCGCACCCTGCTCCAGATGGCGATCGTGCTCACCTACGGCGCCTCGCTGCCCGTGGTCAAGGTCGCCCGGGTCGCCGGGCAGTACACCAAGCCCCGGTCGCTGCCGACCGACGCGCGCGGGCTGCCGGCCTACCGCGGCGACATGATCAACTCGCTGGAGGCCACGCCGGAGGCGCGGGCCGCCGACCCGCAGCGCATGATCCGGGCGTACGCGAACTCGGCCGCCGCGATGAACATGCTCCGCGCCTACCTGGCCGGCGGGCTGGCCGACCTGCACGCCGTGCACGACTGGAACAAGGGCTTCGTGAAGAACTCGCCGGCCGGCGAGCGCTACGAGGCGATCGCTCGGGAGATCGACCGGGCGCTGGCGTTCATCCGTGCCTGCGGGATGACCGACGACGAGGCCCTGCGCACCGTCACCCTCTACTGCTCCCACGAGGCCCTCGCCCTGGAGTACGACCGGGCGCTCACGCGGGTCTCCGACCGCCGGGCGTACGGCCTGTCGGGGCACTTCCTGTGGATCGGCGAGCGCACCCGGCAGATCGACGGCGCGCACATCGACTTCATCTCCCGCATCGCCAACCCGATCGGGGTCAAGCTCGGCCCCACCACCACCCCGGACGAGGCGATCGAGCTCTGCGAGAAGCTCAACCCGGACAACATCCCCGGCCGGCTCACCCTGATCAGCCGGATGGGCAACCACAAGGTCCGCGACGCCCTGCCGCCGATCGTCGCCAAGGTGACCGCCGCCGGCGCCAAGGTGGTCTGGCAGTGCGACCCGATGCACGGCAACACGCACGAGTCGTCCAACGGCTACAAGACGCGGCACTTCGACCGCATCGTCGACGAGGTGCTCGGCTACTTCGAGGTGCACCGGGGCCTGGAGACCCACCCCGGCGGCCTGCACGTCGAGCTGACCGGTGAGGACGTCACCGAGTGCCTCGGCGGCGCCCAGGGCATCGAGGACCTCGACCTGCCCGACCGGTACGAGACCGCCTGCGACCCGCGACTGAACACCCAGCAGTCGCTGGAGCTGGCCTTCCTGGTGGCGGAGATGCTGCGTGGCTGACGAGATCGTCGACCTCCGTTCCGACACCGTGACCCGGCCCACGCCGGGGATGCGGGAGGCGATGGCCACCGCCGAGGTCGGCGACGACGTCTACGGCGAGGACCCGGCGGTCAACGCGCTGGAGGCCGAGGTCGCCGCGCTCTTCGGGCACGAGGCGGCGCTGTTCGCCCCGACCGGGTCGATGGCCAACCAGATCGCCCTGCAACTGCTGGTGCCGCCCGGCAACGAACTGCTCTGCGACGCCGACGCCCACGTGGTGACGTACGAGATCGGGGCCGCGGCCGCGTACGGCGGCATCTCCTCCCGGACGTGGCCGGCGGTCGGCGCGGACATCGACCCGGACGCGGTCGCCGCCATGATCCGCCCGGACGGCTACTGGGCGGTGCCCACCCGCGCGATCGCGGTGGAGCAGACCCACAACCGGGGTGGCGGCGGGGTGATCCCGCTGGCGACCCTGCGCGAGCTGCGCCGGGTCGCCGACGACGCGCAGGTGGCGCTGCACTGCGACGGCGCCCGGATCTGGCACGCGCACGTCGCCGACGGCGTGCCGCTGGCCGAGTACGGCGCCCTCTTCGACACCCTGTCGGTCTGCCTCTCCAAGGGGCTCGGCGCGCCGGTCGGCTCGCTGGTCGTCGGCAGCGCCGAGCAGATCGAGCGGGCCCGGTTCATCCGTAAGCGGATGGGCGGTGGGATGCGGCAGGCCGGCATCCTCGCCGCGGCCGGCCGGTACGCGCTGGCCCACCACGTCGACCGGCTCGCCGCCGACCACGCGAAGGCGGCCCGGCTCGCCGAGGCGATCGCCCCGTTCGGGGTGCTGGCCGGCGCGGTCCGGACCAACCTGGTGCCGCTGGACCTGACGAAGGCGCCGCTGGACGCGCACGCCCTGGCCGCCGCCGCCCGCGCCGAGGGTGTCCTCGTGTCGGTCCTCGGCCCTCGTGTCGCCCGCCTGGTCACCCACATGGACGTCGACGACGCCGGCATCGACCGGGCCGTCGAGGTCGTCACCCGCATCCTCAGGGGCTGACGCCCGGCGCGGGCACGCGGGGGCCGAGCCGTTACGGAGGCCACGGCGCGTCCGGGATGCCCGGGCGCCTGGGGGGGATCGCGGCGCGTGGGCCCGGGCCGCCGTGGGCGAACTCCGCCCAGCTCCGGCGTCCGGACCGGGGCGGACGGGCGACGTCTCAGGGGTGCAGGCGTTTGAGGGTGGCGATGTCGGCGGCGTGGCCGACGTGCTTCTCCGTCGGGGTCTCCACCACGATCGGGACGCCGGCGGTGGCCGGGTGCGCCATCAGCTCGGCGAACGCCGGCTCGCCGATGGTGCCCTTGCCGATGTTCTCGTGCCGGTCCCGGGTCGAGCCGCACAGGTCCTTCGAGTCGTTCGCGTGCACCAGCCGCAGCCGCCCGGCCCCGACCGTCGCCACCAGCGTGTCCAGCGTCGCGGTCATGCCGCCCTCGGCGGCCAGGTCGTGCCCTGCGGCCCAGGCGTGGCAGGTGTCGAAGCAGACCCCGAGCCAGGGATGGCCGTCCACCGCGTCGAGGTAGGGCCCGAGCTGTTCCACCCGGGACGCCAGCGACCGGCCGCCGCCCGCGCTCGGCTCGACCAGCAGCCGCGGGCCGCCCGCCGCCTCCGCCTCGTCGAGCAGCGGCAGCAGCGTCTCGCGGAGCTGCCGCATCGCCGCGTCGGCGTGACTCTCGTCGACCGCGCTGCCGGCGTGGAAGACCACGCCCTCGGCGCCGATCGCCCGGCCCCGGCGCAGCGCGTGGGCCAGCGTCTCCGCCGAGCGCTCGACCGTGTTGGCCGTGGGGGAGCCGAGGTTGACCAGCAGCGACGCGTGGATGAAGACCGGCAGGCCCCGCTCGCCGCAGCCGTCGCGGAACAGCGTGTCCTGGGCCGGGTCGCCGGCCGGCAGCGCCCAGCCCCGCGAGTTGGAGACGTAGACCTGCACGACCTGCGAGCCGGCCGCGTCGGCGTACGGCAGGGCCGCCTTCGCCAGGCCGCCGGAGGTGGGCGTGTGCGAGCCGACCGGCCGGTGCTGCGCCGTTCCGTCCTGCGCCGTCATCTCGTGGTGTCCGGCATCGTCACAGGCATCCGATGGTGACCTGGGTGCCCGGCGGCACCTGCGTGTTCTCCGGCGGGTTCTGGAAGCGGGTGATGCCGTTCGGGTTGAACTGGATCACCACCGGGAACTGCTGGCTCTCCAGTACCTGCTTGGCCTGCTGGCACGGCAGGTCGATGACCCGGGGCACGGGGACCAGCGGCGGGCCCTTGCTGATCTCCAGCTTGACCTTGGCGCCCCGCTCCACCCCGGTGCCGTCCGCCGGGCTCTGCCCGAGGACCTCGTCCCTGGGCTTGTCGGAGTCCTTGTAGGTGGGCGGCTCGACCAGCACCAGGCCCAGCTGGGCGAGGATCGTCCGGGCCTCGGCCAGGCTCTTGCCGACCAGGTTCGGCACCGAGATCGGGGCCTTGCCCTTGCTCAGGATCACGGTGACCTTGTCGCCCGGCTTGGCCTCGGTGCCCACCTTCGGGTTGGTGTCCACCACGACGCCCGCGGGCAGGTTGTCGTCGTAGCGGGCGGTGCCCTTCGCCACCACCAGCTTCGCGTCGAGCAGATCCGCCTCGGCCAGCTCGAACTCCTTGCCGACCACGTCGGGCACCGGGAAACGCTCCGGCCCCAGCGAAAGGGTCAGCGTGATCGTGCCGCCCTTGACGATGCGGGTGGCGGAGACAGGATCCTGCGCCAGGACGGCGTCCTTCGGGACCTTCTCGTCGTAGCGCGGCTCGGCGTAGGCGAGGGTGAAGCCGGCGCGGGCGGCCTGCGCTTCCGCGTCGGCCTTGCTCAGGGTCACCAACTGCGGCGCCACCGTGTAGCGGCCGACCCCGAACCACCAGCCGCCCCCGGCGGCCACCAGGCCCAACACCACCAGGGCGGCGATGACCGCCATCCGGCCCCGTGGGTCGCCCATCACCCGGCCGCGCAGCGCGGACAGCCGCGACCCCAGGCTCTCGTCCTCCTCGGCCGCGGCGGCCCGGCGACGGCCCGCCCGCGGAGCGCCGCCGTCGGGCAGCCGGGCCCAGGCCGGCCGCTCGACCGGCTGGACCGCCGCCACCACCATCGTCGGCTGGGACACCGCCGGTTCGTCGGCCACCCGGCGCAACACGGCGGTACGCGTGTTCGCGTTGCCCAGGTCGTCCCGGGCCACCTGCACCTCGGCCAGCAGCGCGCCCGCGTCGGTCGGCCGGGCGCCCGGATCACGCCGGGTGGCCCGGGCGACCAGGTCGTCCAGCACCTTCGGCAGGCCGGGCACCAGCGTCGACGGCGCCGGGACGTCCCGGTCGACGTGCTGCCAGGCGACGTCGACCGGCCGGTCCCCGTCGTAGGGCACCCGGCCGGTGAGCATCTCGAACAGCACGATGCCGGCGGAGTAGACGTCGGTGCGGGGGTCGGCGTGCCCCTCGGTGACCAGCTCCGGGGCGACGTACGCGACCGTGGCCATCAGCTGGTTGCCGTTCTCGTCGTCGGCGCTCGCCTCGACGGCCCGGGCCAGCCCGAAGTCGGCGACCTTGACCACGCTGTCGACGAGGTTGCCCGTGCCGCCGGTGGGTGCCTCGGCGACCAGCACGTTCTCCGGCTTCACGTCGCGGTGCACCAGCCCGGCCCGGTGCGCGGCGGCGATCGCGGCGAGCATCTGCTCGGCGATGGCCAGCGCCTCGTCGGGGTCGAGCCGGCGCCGCTCGGCGAGCACGTCGCGCAGGGTGCGGCCGCGGACGTACTCCATCACCAGGTAGGGCAGGCCGGCATGGGTGCCCTGGTCGTAGACCGCGACCACGTTCGGGTGGGTCAGCCGGGCGATCGTCTTCGCCTCGTCGGTGAACCGCGCCACGAAGCCCGCCGCCTGGGCCTGGGTCTCGGGCGCCTGGGACGGATGAATGATCTTGACCGCCACGGTGCGCTCGAGGCGCTCGTCGGTGGCGGTGTACACGGTCGCCATGCCGCCACGAGCCACGCGACCGCGGATGCGGTAGCGCCCGTCGATCAGCGAGCCCAGCAACGTGTCGGCGACCTGTGTGTCCATCGGCAGGGAGTCTATGTGCCCGGAGGGTGAAGGTTGAACAGGATGGTACAGCCGGGCTACGACGGGAGCCTTCCCGTCGCGCTCGCGCCGCCTGTCCGACCTGCTCAGCCACCTCATCGGGGTGCCGTTGGTTTCGGCCGGCCGGGGCATGGCAGGGTGGTCGGGTGACCGACTCCGTACCCGCCGACCGGGCCGTGCCCGCCCCCGAGACCGCCGGCCCCGCCGACGCCGCCGACTGGCTGACCCTGCCGGACGTGGCCGAGCGCCTCGACGTGTCGATCAGTAAGGTCCACCAGATGATCCGGGACCGCGAGCTGATCGCGGTGCGCCGCGACGGCGTCCGCCGGATCCCGACCGACCTGGTGGCCAACAAGACCGTGCTCAAGCACCTGCCCGGCGTGCTCAACCTGCTGGCCGACGCCGGCTACGACGACGAGGCCGCGCTGCGCTGGCTCTACGAGCCGGACGAGACCCTCCCCGGCGCCACCCCGGCGAAGGCGCTCGCCGGCGACCAGGCCCGCGAGATCAAACGCCGCGCCCAAGCCCTCGGCTTCTAGCCCGCCCCTCCCGCCCCCTCCCCGCCCTCCACCCCCGCGATCTTGCACTTTGTGTCCCGGCATTTCCGGGCACACGGGACAAAACGCGGGCCGAACGTGCAAGATCGCCGGCCGGCCGGCCGGGTCTGGGCAAGTCGACCGCAGGGCGGCGTGGGTGGGCTGGGGACGGGGCGGCGTGGGTGGGGCGCGGTCAGTCCGTGCGGCGGGTGGCGGCGATGGCCAGGTCGACCAGGGACTGCCGGGCCTCGGTCTCCAGGTCGACGGTAGCCAGCGCGGACAGCGCGGTGTCGGTCAGCGCGGCGATCCGCTGCTCGGTACGCGCCAGCGCGCCGCTGTCACTGATCATCTCTCGCAGCCGGGCGACCCCGGTCTCGTCCAGCCCGGGATCGCCGAGCCCGCCGAGCAGCAGCTCGCGCCCCGCCTCGTCCGTCGCCTCCAGGGCCGCCGCCACCAGATAGGTCCGCTTGCCCTCGCGCAGGTCGTCGCCGGCGGGCTTGCCGGTCTGGGCCGGGTCGCCGAACACCCCCAGCACGTCGTCGCGGAGCTGGAACGCCTCGCCCAACGGCAGCCCGTACCCGGAGTACGCTGCCACGACCTCGGCCGGCGCGTCGGCCAGCGCGGCGCCGAGCAGCACCGGCCGCTCGACCGTGTACTTCGCCGACTTGTAGCGGGCGACCTTGCCGGCCCGCTCCAGCGAGGTGTCGCCCGTGGCCTGGGTCAGCACGTCGAGGTACTGGCCGACGGTGACCTCCGTGCGCATCTCGTCGAAGACGGGCCGGGCGCGGGCGACCGTGCGCGGGTCCAGCCCGGAGGAGTGCAGCAGCTCGTCCGACCAGACCAGGCAGAGATCGCCCAGCAGGATGGCCGCGGCGTCGCCGAAGCCGTGCGCGTCGCCGCCCCAGCCGGCCGCCTGGTGCCGGGCCGCGAACCGGCGGTGCACCGCTGGCTCCCCGCGCCGGGTGTCGGAGCGGTCCATCAGGTCGTCGTGGATCAGCGCGCTGGCCTGCACGAACTCCAGCGCCGCGAGAGCGGTGACGACCTGGTCGGAGTCCACCCCGCCGGCGCCCCGGTAGCCCCAGTAGGCGAACGCCGGCCGCAGCCGCTTGCCGCCGCCCAGCACGAACGCCTCGATCGCCTCGGCGACCGGCATCAGGGCGTCGTCGACGCCGGTCATCCAGGTGCGCTGGCCGGCCAGGAACTCGGCCAGGGCCTTGTCGATCCGTTGACGCAGCCCGGCACGGTCGACCGGGGAAACGGGAGCAGCGTGGGTCACCCCACGACGCTAGCCGGTCGGGCTCGACCCCGCCGCACCGCCGGGGGCCCGACGCGCCGAACGCGTCGCCGGACCCCGTCGGCCGCCCGGTCCGGGCGGCGACCCAGGGCGGGGCAGGTATGGGCCGGCCGTCGCGACCAGCGCCCGGTAGCGCCGGACGGCCGGCTCGTCGCTGTGCCCGGCCAGCCGCCGCCGCACCTCGGCCAGGTGGCCCAGCGCCCGGGGCGACCCGGCGCGGACCGCGTCGAGCAGCGCCTCGCCGGCCACGGCGCAGGCCCGCTCCACCTCGCCGAGCTGGAGGTAGCCGCGGGCCAGCCAGCCGCCGTAGATCGCCGAGGTGCGCGGGCGACCGGGCTGCCGGACGGCGTGCAGCGGCGCCTCGGCCGGGCGCGGCCGGCCCAGCGCGACCAGCGCGCGCCCGGCCATCGCCGCCAGCTCCAGGCTGTCGAGCCAGTAGAGCCACGGCGGCTCCCGGCCCGGCTCCGGCGCGTCGGTCACGCGGCGGGCCGCCTCGAGCGCCTGCCGCGCCGCCCCGGCCCGACCCCCGGTCGCCGCCGCCAGCGCCACCCGGTGCAGCAGCAGGGCGCGCAGGCCGGGGGTGGCCCACGGCCGCGCCCCGGCGTACGCCGTGCGGGCCAGCACCAGCGCGCCCTCCGGGTCGCCCACGCCGGCGAGCAGGTGGCTGGCCGAGCCGAGCACGTGCCCGGCGAACGCCGGGTCACCGGCGGTCGCGGCGGCGCGCAACGCCAACCGGTAGGCGTCCAGCGCGCCGGCCGCGTCCCCGGCATCGGCGGCGAGCCAGCCGGCGAGCTGGGCCGACTCGGCCAGCTCGGGCAGCAGCCGGCGGCGCGCGGCCGGCCCGCACCCCGCCAACGCCCGCACCGCCCGCCCCAGCCGGTACGCCCCGAGCCCGGCCAGGTCGGCCCCGCCGGCGAGGTCGTCGAGCCGGCGCAGCTCCGCCAGCCGCACCGGCCGGGCACAAGGCCGGGCCGGGTGGGGCCCGGGGCCCTCGGCCACCACCGGAGCCGCCGGCCGGGCCGGGACCCGAGGCGGTGCGCCGGACCCGACCGGGCGGTCCCGGTCGTCGGCCGGTTGCCCGGACCCGGCCGGGCAGGTCTCGGCGTCGCCCGGGTCGTCGGTCGGTCGGGCGGGCGTGCCGGGCAGCAGCGCGGCGCGCGGGTCGACCAGCCAGCGCTCGGCCAGGGCGAGCAGCGCCGCCCGGGACCGGGACCCGCCGAAGGACGGCGGCGGACCGAGACGCCGGGTGCGGGCCGCGGCGTCGGCCAGCAGGTCGAGCGGCACCGCGAGGACGATGGCGAGCCAGCCGAGCCAGAACTCGCCGGGGACGCGCAGCTGCCGTTCCCACCGGGAGACCTCGTGCCGGCTGAGCGTCGGCACCCCGGAGGCGGCGCAGAGCTCGACCGCGAGCCGCAACTGGCTCCAGCCCCGGGCCAGCCGGAGCTGGGCTAACAGCGGCCCGAGCAGCTGCGGAGCGGGTGGGGGCGGCGTCATCGGTCCTCCGGGCGGGGCGTCGGCGCGGGCGGCGGCGCAGGCCCGGACGGGACCCGTGCGTCACCGGTGGAAGGCTGACCCCCGCGCGTGCCCCCGACAGGTCGACCTCCGGCCGGCCCGCCCCGCGCTGCACCATGACTACTCCGGGGGTACGACGCTTTCCGGCCCCGGCCGGGCGGACCCGGGGCCGCTCCGCGCCGGCGACCCGTCTCCCGGCAGGCGGGGCCGGGAAGTGGTCGGCGCCCTGCGGCTCGGGCACCGCCCCCGCGCGGACCGTTCGGCCCCCGAGCCGCAGGGCGGGGCGTCGACCGGCGCCGGCCGCCCGGTCCCGGTGCGGTGGGGGCGCGTCGACCCGCGCGGCCGGCGTCCCCCGCTGTGGGAAGGTCTCGGGCGCGGCGTGCCCCGCCCGCTAGAGTCGTGGGGTGGCGCTCGGTCTTCCCTCGGTCCTCCCCAATCCGCAGCCGGCGATCGGGGAGCTGATCCGTGACCACCAGCCGACCTTCTCGTTCGAGTTCTTCCCGCCCAAGACCGAGCAGGGCGAGCGGCTGCTGTGGCAGGCGATCCGGGAGCTGGAGTCGCTGCGTCCCTCGTTCGTCTCGATCACCTACGGCGCGGGCGGGTCGACCCGCGACACCACGGTCGCGGTCACCGAGCGGATCGCCACCGAGACCACCCTGCTGCCGATGGCCCACCTGACCGCGGTCGACCACTCCGTCGCCGAGCTGCGTCACGTCATCGGCCGGCTCGCCGGGGTCGGGGTGCGCAACGTGCTCGCCGTGCGGGGCGACCCGCCGGGCAACCCGGGCGGCGAGTGGGTCCGCCACCCCGAGGGCGTGCTCTACGCCGAGGACCTGGTCCGCCTGGTGCGTGACGCCGGCGACTTCAGCGTGGGGGTGGCGGCGTTCCCGTACAAGCACCCGCGCTCGCCCGACGTGGCCAGCGACACGGAGCACTTCGTCCGCAAGTGCCGGGCCGGCGCCGAGTTCGCGATCACCCAGATGTTCTTCGACGCCGACGACTACCTGCGGCTGCGCGACCGGGTCGCCGCGGCCGGCTGCGACACCCCGATCCTGGCCGGAGTGATGCCGGTGACCCAGATCGGCACGATCGAGCGTTCCGTGCAGCTCTCCGGGGCGCCCTTCCCACCGGCCCTGGCCGAGCGGTTCGCGGCGATCGCCGACGACCCGGAGGCGGTGCGCCGGCTCGGCGTCGAGCAGGCCAGCGAGATGTGCCGGCGGCTGCTCGACGAGGGCGTGCCGGGGATCCACTTCATCACCCTCAACCGCTCCACCGCGACCCGCGAGGTCTGGCACAACCTCCAGGTCGGCGCGCGGGTGTGACCGCACACGCCGCGACACCTGAGCGCCGCTGCGACGGTTGATCGGTGGTGGGCACACAGCTGAACTGGGACGAGTACGCCACGGCCTGGGCCCGGCTGCACGGGGGCTTCGACCCGCGGGCGGCGGCCCCGGTCGTCCGCGCCTGGCTGCGGTTCGCCTACCACGTCGGGTTCGTGCTGGGCCGGCTGCGGGTCGGCCCGACGCCGGTCACCGTGGTCGGCGTGCTGCTCTGCGCCTGCGTGCCGCTGCTCGCCGTACGGCCGCAGAACGGCCCCTTCCTCGGGGCGCTGTTCGTGTTGCTCGCCGCGGTGGCGGACAGCGTCGACGGCGCGGTGGCGGTGGCCACGAACCGCACCACCCGGCTCGGCTACGTCTACGACTCGCTGGCCGATCGGCTCGGCGAGGTCGCCTGGCTGGCCGCGTTCTGGCTGATCGGGGCGCCCGGGGCGCTCGTCGCGACCGCCGGCGCGCTCTCCTGGCTGCACGAGTACGTGCGCGCCCGCGCGGTCTCCGCCGGCATGCGGGAGATCGGCGCGGTGACCGTGGGGGAGCGCCCCACCCGGGTCTCGGTCGCCCTGGTCGGGCTCCTGCTGGCCGGGCTGACCGGGCTGATCGAGCCGGACCTGGCGGCCGGCACCATCACCATGGCGACCGCCGTCTGGGTGCTGCTGGCCGGCTTCGGGCTGGGCCAGCTCCTCTCCGCCGTCCGCCGCGCCCTGATCGACGCCGGCTGACCGGGCTGCCGAGGTGTGAGGAAGGGGCCCTTCCTCTACCTCAGGCGTTAAGAAGGTGCCCTTCCTTACATCAGCCGGCCCTACCAGGCGGGGCCGATCTCGTCGGCGACGATCTGGGCGGAGAGCGTCACCATCGGCAGGCCGCCCCCGGGGTGGCTGGAGCCGCCGACCAGCCACAGCCCGTGCGCCGGACCCCGGTTGGCCGGGCGGAGCAGGCCGCCGGCGGTGCCGTAGATCGCCCCGCCCGGGGCGCCCGTCGCGTCGGCCAGGTCGGCCGGGGTGCGGACCTCCCGGAACACCAGCCGGTCCCGCACGTCGACGCCGCGCTCGGCCAGCACGTCGAGGAGCCGGTCGGCGTACGCCTCGGCGAGGCCGGGCCGGCGCCAGTCGACCGCGCCGGCGGCGGTGCCGTGCCGGGGCGCGTTGACCAGCACGAACCACGCCTCGTGGCCGGCCGGACGGACCACCGGGTCGTCGGCCACGGTGACGAAGACGGTAGGGTCCGCCGCCGGTCGGGCGCGTACGCCACGCCCCGGCCGGCCGAAGACCGCGTCGAACTCGGCGTCGTGGTCGCGGGGGAAGAACACGGTGTGGTGGGCCAGCCCCGAGCCCCCGGCGACGCCGAGCAGCAGCACGAAGCCGGCCAGGCTGCGGTCGGTCAGCCCGGCCAGCCGGCGCGGGCTGGGCAGCAGGTCCCGGTAGAGGGTAAGCGCGTCGACGTTGGCCACCACCACGTCGGCGGGGACCGGCGCGGTGACGCCGCGCAGGCGTACGCCGTGCACCCGGCCGCCCGCGGCGTCGATCCGGGTGACCGTGGCGCCGGTCTGCACGACCACGCCGAGGTCCAGGCAGCGGGTCAGCAGCGCGTCGGCGAGCGTGCCCAGCCCGCCGCGCAGGTACCAGCCGCCGAAGGCCAGCTCGGCGTACGGCACGGCGACCAGCGCGGCCGGCGCGCGGCGCGGGTCGGCGCCGGTGTAGGTGGCGTACCGGTCGAGCAGCATCCGCAGCCGGGGGTCGGACAGGTGTCGCCGGCCCAGCCCGCGCAGCGTCCGGCCGGGCCCGATGGCGGCCAGGTCGCCCAGCCGCCAGGCCAGCGCGGCCAGGTCCAGCGGGGAGCCGATCGGGCGGCGCAGGACGTCCTGGTGCGACGCCTGCCAGACCCGCGCGGCCCGGCGCCACAGCCGCTGCCAGTCCGCCGCGGCCCGGTCGCCGAAGGCCGCGCCGATCCGGGCGGCGAACTCGGCCGGGTCGGCGCACGAGTCGAGGGCCGGGCCGCCGCCGGGGAAGACGTGCCGCACGATCGGGTCCACCGGCACCAGGTCCAGGTACTCGTCGAGCTTCGCGCCGGTCGCCTCGAACAGGTCGTGGAAGACGTCGGGCAGGGTGAGCAGGCTCGGCCCCGTGTCGAAGTGGAACGGGCCGGCCGGGGTGTCGTGGACGTACCGGCCGAGCTTGCCGCCCACCGTGTCCGCGCGTTCGAGCACGGTGACCTCGTGCCCGGTGGCGGCCAGCCGGGCGGCGGTGGCCAGCCCGCCCACCCCGGCGCCGACGACCACGATCCGCGCCATGCCGCGCCTCCCTAGGTGACGGGGCGGCCGCGCCAGGACAGGCGTCGCCGCTTCCGCAGATGGTACGACCGCAGGGTCAGCCAGCCGAGGACCACGACCGACACGGGGTGTGCCAGCGCGTCGGGCCACCACCGCCCGCCGGTCGCCCGGGCGCTGACCACCCGTCCGGCCACCCCGAGCAGGTAGGCGACCAGCGCCGCGGCGGCCACCGCCGGCGCGCCGACGGCCAGGGCGCCCGCCGCCAGCAGCGGGGGAGCGGTGTAGAGCAGGAGCAGCAGGGCCACCACCGCGGCGGCGGCCCCCGGGTGGCCGAAGGTCGCCCAGAGCGACTTCGTGTAGCCGTCGCGCAGCTGCGGCCAGTCCTCGTACATGCGGCAGGCGGCCAGCCGGGAGCCGTCGGCGAGGGCGATCCGGCCGCCGGCCCGCTTGACCGCGCGGGCCAGTTCGATGTCCTCCAGGATCCGGTCCGCGACTGCGGCGTGCCCGCCGGCCGCGTCGTAGCCCGCCCGGTCCACCACCAGGAACTGCCCGCCCGCGGCGGCCAGCGACGGCCGCGGCGAGCGCTCCATCGCCCGCAGCGGCAGGAAGGTCAGCCACAGCCACTGCAGTAGCGGCTGGACCAGCCGGTCGGCCGCCGTCGCCACCAGGATCCGGGGGTACGGGGACAACAGCGTCACCCGCGCGGCGCGCAGCTCGGTGACCGCCGCCGCGACCGCGTCCGGGGCGAGCACCACGTCGGCGTCGACGAAGACCAGGACGGTCGCCGTGGGATCGGCGCGGGCGGCCAGCTGCCAGCAGGCGTGCGGCTTGCCCAGCCAGCCCGGCGGCGGTGCGACCCCGTCGAACAGGGTGACCCGGGGATCGTCGCCGGCCACCGCGCGGACCACCTCCGCCGTGCCGTCGGTCGACCCGTCGTCGAGCACCACGACGCGCAGCGCCGGCACGCCCCGCTGGGCGAGCAGCGCGCGCAGGCAGGGGGCGACCCGCCCGGCCTCGTCGCGCAGCGGCAGCAGCACCGCCACGGGCTCGGTGACCGGCGCCGGCCGGTCGGTCGGGCGGCGCAGCCAGTGGCCGGCGTTGACCAGGGTGTGCGCGGTCAACGCGGCGACGCCGAGCAGCAGCGCGAGGACGGCGGTCATGCCGTCGCGTCGACGCCGGGGCGCTGCGGCTGACGGGGTTGGATCCGGTCGTCGCGGCGGGCGCGGACCAGCGTCACCGCCAGCGGCACGGCGGCCACCGACATGCCGGCCGCGCCCCACAGCGCCGAGGCGGGCAGGTCGAGGAAGACCGCGTGGGCCAGCACGCTGGAGAAGTACGTCCACAGCCAGAGCGCGAACATCGGGTGGTCCCGCCCGTCGGTGCCGGCGACGGCGGGCCCGGCCAGCGGACGCAGCGCGCCCATCATCAGCACGGCGAAGAGCAGCCAGCCCAGGTAGTTGCTCACCGGGATGCCGGGCAGGCCGGGCAGCGCGGGGGTGGCGTCCCGCCAGACCCAGTAGCCCTCGGTCACCATCTGCGGGTCGAGGAAGAGGTCCCAGGCGGCCAGCCCGACGGCGGCCAGCGCGATCCGCCGGACGGGGAACCGGCCGTCCCGGCGTCCCGGTCGGCCCCCGGCGTCACCCCGGCGCTCGGGCAGGTCTCCGGCGTCGCCGCCGGTCAGCCGGGTGGCGGCCAGCCAGGCCGGCCAGGCCATCCACGTCCAGGCCAGCGGGATGATCAGCGGCACTCCGGCCAGCTTCGGCCCCAGCTCGCCGGAGTAGTCGTAGCTGCCGAACGGGAAGCCGGTGGCCACGCCGAGCGCCTCGATGGCGAATCCGCCGACGGTGGCCACCGCGACCAGTGCCGCCGCCGTACGCGGGCCCCGGCTGAGCAGCGCGTGGCCGACCGAGAGCAGGTAGCCGAGCACGACGGTGGCGACGGTCAGCCGGGCCCGGGTCTCCCCGGTGGTCAGCGGGTAGCAGATCTGCGCCAGCACCAGTACGGCCAGCAGCGCCCAGGACAGCCGCCGGGTCACGGCGCGGCCCGACCGGCCCGGCCGGTCGGGGCGGGCGTCGGCGGCTCCAGCGGCAGGTCCCGGCCGAGCACGCCGAACGGGCGCTCGTCGCCGGGGAAGTGGAAGTGGCGCAGGACGTCGACGAAGCCGAACCGGCGGTACAGCCGCCAGGCCCGGGACCGCTGCTCGTCGGCCTCCGGCGTGGAGAGCAGGGTGGTCGTCCCCTCCGCCAGGGTGAGCAGGGCCCGCAGTTGCCCCGCGCCCAGGCCGTGCCCCTGCGCGGGCGGCCGGACGTGCAGCTCCACCACCTCGAAGCAGTCGGTCAGCCAGCGCTGCCGGGCCGGGGCGTGCAGCGCCCGCCACACCTGGTCGTGCCACCACTGCCCGGGGGCGCCGAGGTAGCCGTAGCCGAAGCCGGCCAGGTGACCCTCGCTGGTCAGGCTGGCGACGGCGCGGAAGCCGGGCCGGCGTACGTGGGTGGCGATGTAGCCGCGCCGCGCCTCCAGCAGGTCGGTGCGGTACCCCATGGCCTCGCCGTAGACGGCCACCACGTCGTCCAGCCGTCGGACGAGATCGTCCGGTGTCCACCGCACCAACCTCATGACCGTGCACCCTCCACCGCTCCCGGGCCGCCGTCCGCGACCCATCCCAGCACCGCCCGGTCACCGACCACGTCGCGCACCTCGAACCGTGCGAAGAGCTCCTCCGCGTACCACCCCTCGGTGGGGGTCCGCATGATCGCGGCGCGGTGCTCCGGGTGACGGTACGCGAACGCCACGAGGTCCGCCGGGTCACGCCACACGCTCACCGTGCCCTGCCAGCCCAGCGGGGCCTCGCCGACGCCGAACCGGGCCAGCAGGCCGGGCGCGGCGTGCAACGCGGCGGCCACCGGGGGGATCGCCCGCCAGAAGGTGACCGCCCGCCGGGGGCGCAGCCGGGCCCGGGTCAGCGCCAGCACGGGGCCGGTGACCCGGCCGCCGGACGGCTCCCCGAACGGCCGTCGGCCCGACCACTCGCCCCGGCTGCTCAGCGGGCGCAGGTCGACCCGGACGGCCGCGCGGGAGAGACGCGCCCAGGCGCGCCCCACCGGCGAGTCGTCGAAGCGGGCGGACGCGGCGGGGGAGTCCCACACGGTCAGCGCCGCCCACCGGGTCAGGTCGGCGTCGCCTGGCCCGAAGCCGGTGCCGGTCCCGGTGCCGAGCAGCTTGCCGAACCGCACGCCGGGCAGCGCGCGCAGCCGGCGGGGGTCGACCGCCATCCGGGTCAGCGCCCGGGGCAGCGCGGTGCGGGAGGTGCGCCACACGTGCAGGGTGACCAGCCCCGGGACGCCGTCCACGCCGTCGGTACCGCTGCTGAGCCCGATGGTTCGCTCGCTCCGCTCGCTCACGCCACCTCGGCCGGCGTACCGCCGGTGACCCGCAGCAGTTCCCGGTACGTGGTGGGGAAGACCGCCTGCGGGACGCCACCGGCCGCCCAGACCTCGTCGTACCGCTCGAGGGCGGTGTCGACCAGGGTGCGCAGTGGGCGCGGGTGGCCGACCGGGGCGACCCCGCCGATCACCTGCCCGGTGTGCGCGCGGACGAAGTCCGGGGTGGCCCGGCGCAGCCGGGTGATCCCGATGGAGGCGGCCAGGCCGGCGGTGTCCACCCGGTGCGCGCCGGAGGTGAGCACCAGCAGCGGCGCGCCGTCCGCCTCGAAGACGAGCGAGTTGGCGATCTGGCCGACCCCGACGCCGAGCGACTCGGCAGCGGCCGCGGCGGTGTGGACCGCGTCGGGCAGCAGGCGGACGGCGCTCGGCGCGCCGGACCCGTCCCGCGCGCCTGCGGCGTCGAGCACGTCCTGCACCGCCCGTACGTTCGGGTGTGGCTGCATGCCGCCATTCTTCCCGGTACGCCCGCCGCCGGCTCACCCGGCCACGCCGACTCCCTTCGCGGGGGCGCGGCCGGCACGGCGTCGCGGACCGGCCGGGGTCGTGGGCCGGCCGCTCCGGTCGATGTTGGCCGGGGGCGCGGCCGGCACGGCGTCGCGGGCCGGCCGCGCCGGTCGGCTCAGTGGGGGACGGCGACGGCGTCCGGCGCGGGCGGCGCGGTGACCCGGGGCGCGGCGACCCGGGCCGTCTCGGCCAGCGCGACGCCGACCAGCACCAGGAGCCCGCCGGCGAGCTGGGCGGTGTTGAGCGCCTCGCCGGCGCCGAGGACGACCCAGGCGACCGCCGAGGCGATCACCGGCTCGACCATGCCGACGATCCCGACGCTGGTCGCCGGGAGGTGCCGCATCGCCCCGGCGACCAGCAGGTACGGCACGATCGAGCCGAGCACCACCACGTACCCGCAGAGCAGCGCCACCGGCACGCCCCGGTCGGTGTCGGCGGTCAGCGGCTCCCAGCCGCCGGCACCCACGGTGACAGCGCGGGTGAGCAGGCCCGCCACGGCGGAGGCGCCGAAGGCCCAGGTGCACAGCGACAGCGTGTCCCGTCGCGCCACGCCGTGCGAGCCGAGCACGTAGTAGCCGGCGAGGAAGACCGCGGCGCCGAGACCGGCGAGCACGCCGAGGCCGTCCAGCTTCAGCTCGCCCCACACCTCGGCCACGCAGCCGAGGCCGAGCAGGCTCAGCGCCAGGCCGGCCCAGAGCCGTGGGCGTACGCGGTGGCGCTGGCCGAACCGGGCCCAGAGGGCGACCAGCAGTGGGGCGGTGTACTCGAACAGCAGCCCGATCCCGACCGGCAGCCGGGAGATGGCGACGAAGTAGAGCATCGGCACGGCGAAGAAGCCGGTCAGCCCGTACCCGATCAGCAGCGGCAGTTGGCGGGGGGTGATCCGGAGCCGGCGCGCCCCCGGGCGCAGCAGCAGGCTCAGGGCCAGCAGCCCCGTGACGGCGCCGACGGCGCGTAGCAGGGTGAGCTGCGGTGCGTCCAGGCCGGCGCGGAGCACCAGCTTGGAGACCGTGCCGTTGACGGCGAACAGCGCTCCCGAGCCGAGCACCATGGCGACCCCGAGGGCGGGGCGGGGGGTTGTCACGAGCGGAGGCTACCGCCGCCCTCGTCAGGGCCGTAAGGGCAACCAGTCGTTACGTCGGTCGCATCGCCCGCCGGTGCGCCGCTCGGGCTGGCGTGCCCGGATCCTCGGTCGCCCCGCCCGGCTTGGCGTGCCCGGATCCTCGGTCGCCCTGCCCGGCTTGGCGTGGTACGCCGCCGTGGCCGCGCCGGCGGGTGCCGGGAGTTGCCGCCGACAGGGTGTGGCGTGTGGGGACGCCGGCCGACTCCCGCGCGCCACACGTTGCGTTTTCGTCGGAGGGAGGGTGTACTGTCAGCAGCAGTTAGAACGAGTGTTCGATTGCCTCGAACGCCCGTTCCAAACAGCCCGGGGTGGTGTTTCGCGGCGCCGGTCCCGGGCGGTGCGGCTCCGCGGGCCGCACCTGGGTCCCGGGCAGTCGCGAGCCCGGCCCGTCAGGCAGGAGCGTCGCCCGCCGCCCACGACCCCCGGGCGGCGGGCGACGAACCCGCCGGTTGTGCCGGCCGGGTGTGGTGTGGGGAAGCGTCCACACCCGGCCGGCCCCCATCCGGTGCGTCTTCCTCCGCACCACTCGACCCGGCGTCCCGTCGGCGGACCAGCTCCGCCGTCAGGGGCGGCTCGGCCACGTGGAGGAGACAGTCCCATGCCGACCAACCCGGCTCAGGCACCGACGGTGCCAGCGCACGTGCTGCCGCACCGCACCCCCACCCAGCTTCTCGCGGTGGCCCGCCACGGGCTGGCCGAAGCCGCCCAGACCCGCCCCGACGGCCTCCGCTACGCGGCCGCCCACCTGGCCGCGCTGCGCGCGGCGGCGGCCCTGCTCGCCGCCCGGGCGCGTCCCGCCCCGGCCCGGCGCAACCGGATCACCAGCGTCTGGGTCCTGCTCTCCGGTGTCGCCCCCGAGCTCGACGAGTGGGCCCGGTTCTTCGCCCTCGGCGCCGGCAAGCGCGCCGCCGCCGAGGCCGGCATCCCGCGGGTCGTGACCGCCCGGGAGGCCGACGACCTGCTGCGCGCCGCCGAACAGTTCGTCGCGGTGGTGGAGGCCGCGCTCGGCGTGGCCCACCAACCGGCGCTCGACGGCCTCGCCGCCTGATCTGTGGCGCCCGGGGCCGCCCGGCGGGGGGAGCCGGGCGGCTCCGGGCACCACGCGCACATCCGATCGACAGCACGACGGGGGGTAGGTCCGATGGCGGGCCGGATGGTGGTCGGTTCCGCCGCACTGGCCGCTCTGGTGCGTCCGGCGAGCGCGCCGGATCCGGCGGGCGGTCACCGGGTGCTGCCGGTGGCCCCGGAGCTGACCGGGCTGCTGCCCAACCGGGGGCTGCGGCGCGGCAGCACGATCGCGGTCGCCACCGGTCAACCCCGGCGCAGCGGCGGCACCTCGCTGGTCCTGGCGCTGCTCGCCGAGGCGTCCCGGGCCGGTTCGTGGTGCGCCGTGGTGGGGGTGCCGACGTTCGGGGCGGGCGCGGCCGCCGAGCTCGGCATCGCCCTGGACCGGCTCGCCCTGGTGCCCCACCCGGGCCCGGAGTGGGCCACCGTCATCGCCGCGCTGATCGACGGGGTGGACGTCGTGGTCACCGCCGTGCCGGCGACGGTCTCCGCCTCGGTCGCCAACCGGCTGGTCGCCCGGGCCCGGCAACGGGGCAGCGTCCTCGTCCCGTACGGGCGGTGGGACGGCGCGGACGTGACCCTCCAGGTGGTCCGGGGAGCCTGGGAGGGGCTCGGGACGGGCCGGGGCCGGCTGCGCCGCCGCGAGGTCACCGTCTCGGCGCGTGGGCGCGGGGCCGCCGCCCGTCCCAAGGAGATCAAGATGTGGCTGCCCGGGGACGGGCTCACCCGGGTCATTCCCCGCTCCGCCCCCGGCCCTGCCGCCGGGTCCGTCACCGGCCGGTCGGCCGCCGGCCGGCTCCGCCCGGTCGCCGCGTCCACCGCGTCCGCCCCGTCGGCCACCGTGTCCGCCCCGCCGGCCGTCGCGTCCGCCGACACCTCCCGGCGCGGCCCGCTCACCCTGGTCGGTCCGGCATGACCGGTGCGCCGGTGCGGACCCTGCTGCTCTGGTGCCCGGACTGGCCGGTGCTCGCCGCCGAGATCGTCGACGGGGTGCCCGCCACCGGCCCGGTCGCCGTGCTGCACGCCAACCGGGTGGTCGCCTGCTCGGAGCGGGCGCGCGCCGAGGGGGTGCGCCGGGGGCTGCGCAAACGGGAGGCGCAGGGGCGCTGCCCGCAGCTCACCGTCGTCGAGTACGACCCGGGGCGGGACGCCCGGGCGTTCGAGCCGGTGGTCGCCGCGGTCGAGGAACTGGTCGCGGGCGTCGAGGTGGTGCGTCCCGGCGCGTGTGCGGTGGCGGCCCGGGGGCCGAGCCGCTACCTGGGGGGAGAGGAGGCGGCCGCCGAGCGGATCGTCGAGCACGTCGCCCAGGCGTGCGCGGTGGAGAGCCAGGTCGGCATCGCCGACGGGGTCTTCGCCGCCGGGCTGGCCGCCCGCGCCGGGCAGGTCGTCCCACCCGGCGCGACACCGCGGTTCCTCGCCGACCTGCCGGTCGAGGCGCTCGGCCGGCCGGCCCTGACCGACCTGCTGCGCCGGCTCGGCGTGCGCACCCTGGGTGACTTCGCCGCGCTGCCCGCCGGCGACGTGCTGGCCCGGTTCGGCTTCGACGGCGCGCTCGCCCACCGGCTGGCCGCCGGGCGGGACCACCGTCCGCTCGCCGTCCGGCAGCCCCCGGCCGACCTCGCGGTCACCGCCGACCACGACGAGCCGCTCGACCGGGTCGACACGGCGGCCTTCGCCGCCCGGGCGCTGGCCGAGCGGCTGCACGACCGGCTCGCCGCGCACGGGCTGGCCTGCACCCGCCTCGGCATCGAGGCAGTCACCGCGCACGGCCAGGAGCTGCACCGGGTCTGGCGGCACGACGGGCTGCTCACCTCGGCCGCCATCGCGGACCGGGTGCGCTGGCAGCTCGACGGCTGGCTGTCCGGTGGCGTCGGCCGGGGCGGCGCCCGCCCGGCCCGGCCGACGGCGGGCATCATCCGGCTGCGGTTGGTCCCCGACGGGGTGATCGCCCAGGCCGGCCTGCAACCCGGCCTGTGGGGGGAGACCGGCGAGGAGCGGGAGCGGGCACACCGGGCGTTGAGCAGGGTGCAGGGCATCCTCGGCCCCGAGGCCGTGGTCACCGCGGTGCTCGGCGGCGGCCGTTCGCCCGGCGACCAGGTGCGCCTGGTGCCGTGGGGGGACGAACGCCTGCCGGCCCGCCCCGGCCCACCGCCCCTGCCGGACAGGCCGTCGGACCGGCCGGGTCAGTCGTCCCTGCCGGATCGGCCGGGTCAGTCGCCGCTGTCGGACCGGCCGCCGCTGCCGGGCCGGCCGTCGGCGCGGTCGGGCGAGCCGCCGTGGCCGGGCCGGCTGCCGCCGCCCGCGCCGGCGGTGGTGCTGCCCGACCCGCTCGCCGCGGCCGTGCACGACGCCGCCGGCGAGCCGGTCGTGGTCAGCGCGCGGCTCCAGGTCAGCGCCGCGCCGGCCCGGCTGACCGTGGGCACCGCGCGGCCGGCCGAGATCGTCGGCTGGGCCGGCCCGTGGCCGGTCGACGAGCGCTGGTGGGCGCCGGCCGAGGCCCGCCGCCGGGCCCGGTTCCAGGTCTGCCTGGCCGACGGCACGGCCCTGCTGCTCGCGGTGGAGGCCGGGCACTGGCTGGTGGAGGCGATCTATGACTGAGGGCGCCCGGCCGACTGCGGGCGTCGCCGCCGAGCGGCAGCGGCAGGACGTCAACCCGGCGGGGCCCCGATGAGCTTCCACAACCCGAAGCTGCCCTGGTCGGAGCTGGAACGCGTGCTCTCCGGCCGGAAACCCCGGGCCGGGCGGGCCGACGGGCAGGGCGGCCGGTCGCGTGACGAGCGGCACCTGCACGTGGTCGACCCGCTGGCCGTGGACGCCGACGGCGGCGACTCTCCCGCCTGGAGCCGCAAGCGGGAGCACTACCAGCCACCGGAGCTGACCCGCCCCGACGGCGTGGTGCCGTACGCCGAACTGCACGCCCACACCAACTTCAGCTTCCTCGACGGCGCCAGCCACCCCGAGGAACTGGCCGAGGAGGCCGCCCGGCTGGGGCTCACCGCGCTCGCCGTCACCGACCACGACGGCTTCTACGGGGTGGTGCGCTTCGCCGAGGCGGCCCGCGCGCTGCACCTGCCGACGATCTTCGGCGCCGAGCTCTCCCTGGACCTGCCCGGCCCGCAGAACGGCGAGCCCGACCCGCTCGGGCGGCACCTGCTGCTCCTGGCCCACGGCCACGAGGGGTACGCCCGGCTCGCCTCGACCATCGCCCGCGCCCAGCTGCGCGGCGGCGAGAAGGGCCGCCCGGTCTACGGCGAGCTGGAGGAGGTCGCCGCGGAGTTGCGCGACCACGTGCTGGTGCTCACCGGCTGCCGCAAGGGGCACGTGCCGGCGGCGCTGCTCACCGAGGGGGTGGACGCGGCGGCCCGCGAGCTGGACCGGCTGACCGCCCTCTTCGGCGCGGAGACGGTGGCGGTGGAGCTGACCGACCACGGGCACCCGGTCGACGCCGACCGCAACGACGCGCTCGCCGAGCTGGCGGCGGCGGCCGGCCTGCCCACGGTGGCCACCAACAACGTGCACTACGCCACCCCGGGCCGGCGCCGGCTGGCCACCACCGTCGCCGCCGTACGGGCCCGGCGCAGCCTGGACGAGATCGACGGGTGGCTGCCCGCGGCCGGCACCGCCCACCTGCGCAGCGGCGCCGAGATGGCGGCCCGGTTCGCCGCGTACCCGGGGTCGGTGGCCCGGGCCGCCGAGTTCGGGGCCGAGCTCGCCTTCGACCTCCAGCTCGTCGCGCCGCGGCTGCCGGCGTACCCGGTGCCGCCGGGGCACACGGAGATGAGCTGGCTGCGCCACCTGACCGAGCGGGGAGCGCGGGAGCGCTACGGCCCCCGGGAGGCGCACCCGAGGGCGTACGCGCAGCTCGACCACGAGCTGAACATGATCGAGGAGCTGGGCTTCCCCGGCTACTTCCTGGTGGTCTTCGACATCGTCGCGTTCTGCCGCGAGCAGGACATCTACTGCCAGGGCCGGGGCTCGGCGGCCAACTCGGCGGTCTGCTACGCGCTGCGGATCACCAACGTGGACGCGGTCCGGCACCGGCTGCTCTTCGAGCGGTTCCTCGCCCCGGAGCGCGACGGCCCGCCCGACATCGACGTGGACATCGAGTCCGACCGCCGGGAGGAGGTCATCCAGCACGTCTACGCCCGGTACGGCCGGGAGCACACCGCCCAGGTCGCCAACGTCATCTCCTACCGGCCCCGCTCGGCGGTGCGGGACGTGGCCAAGGCGTTCGGCTTCTCGCCCGGCCAGCAGGACGCCTGGAGCAAGCAGATCGACCGGTGGGGCGCGGTCGCGACGGTGGACGTCGAGGACATCCCCGAGCAGGTGGTCGCGTACGCCAACGAGCTGCAGACGTTCCCCCGGCACCTGGGCATCCACTCCGGCGGCATGGTGATCTGCGACCGGCCGGTGATCGAGGTCTGCCCGGTGGAGTGGGGGCGGATGCCGGGCCGCAGCGTGCTCCAGTGGGACAAGGACGACTGCGCCGCCGTCGGCCTGGTCAAGTTCGACCTGCTCGGGCTCGGCATGCTCTCCGCGCTGCACTACGGCTACGACATGATCGGGATGAGCCTGGACCTCGGCGGCATGGCGCTGGACGACCCGGAGGTCTACGACATGCTCTGCCGGGCCGACTCGGTCGGGGTGTTCCAGGTGGAGAGCCGCGCCCAGATGGCCACCCTGCCCCGGCTGAAGCCCCGCGAGTTCTACGACCTGGTGGTCGAGGTGGCGCTGATCCGGCCCGGCCCGATCCAGGGCGGCTCGGTGCACCCGTACATCCGGCGCAAGAACGGCGAGGAGCCGGTGACCTACCCGCACCCGCTGATGCGCAACGCGCTGGAGAAGACCCTCGGCGTGCCGCTGTTCCAGGAGCAGCTCATGCAGCTCGCCATCGACCTGGCCGGCTTCGACGCCGCGGAGGCCGACCAGTTGCGCCGGGCGATGGGCGCCAAACGCTCCGCCGAGCGGATGGCCCGCATCGCCGACCGCCTCTACGCGGGCATGGCGGAGCGGGGCATCACCGGCGAGCTGGCCGACGACGTCTACCGCAAGCTCTCCGCGTTCGCCAGCTACGGCTTCCCGGAGAGCCACGCGATGAGCTTCGCCTACCTGGTCTACGCCAGCTCCTGGCTCAAGCGCTACCACCCGGGCCCGTTCCTGGCCGCGCTGCTCAACGCCCAGCCGATGGGCTTCTACTCCCCGCAGACCCTGGTCGACGACGCCCGCCGGCACGGCGTCGAGGTCCGCCGGCCCGACATCAACGCCAGCGGCGCCAAGGCGGTGCTGGAGTCCCTCCCGCAGACCCGCTGGGGCAGCGCGCCGGGGGAGCCGCCGCACGCCTGGGGGCTGGGCGGCCCGGCCGTCCGGCTCGGGCTCTCCGCCGTGCGTACCCTCGGCGACGAGGTGGCCGAGCGGATCGAGACGGAGCGGACGGCGCGCGGGCCGTACCGCGACATGGCGGACCTGGCCCGGCGCGTGGGTCTCACCGCCGCGCAGCTGGAGGCGCTGGCCACCGCGGACGCCTTCGCCTGTTTCGGGCTGTCCCGGCGGGAGGCCCTCTGGGCGGCCGGCGCGGCGGCCCAGGACCGGCCGGGCCGCCTGCCCGGCACGGTGACCGGCGCGGCCGCGCCCACCCTGCCCGGTATGGAGGCGGTGGACCGGCTGGTCGCCGACGTGTGGGCCACCGGGCTGTCGCCGGAGAGCCACCCGGCCCGCTTCATCCGCCCGCAGCTCGACGCCCTCGGCGCGGTGCCGATCGCCCGGCTCGGCCGGGTGGATCCGGGTCGGCGGATCCGGGTCGGCGGGATCGTCACCCACCGGCAGCGCCCCGCGACCGCCGGCGGGGTCACCTTCCTCAACCTGGAGGACGAGACGGGGATGCTCAATGTCACTTGCTCCCCGGGGCTCTGGCAGCGTTACCGTCGAGTCGCCCGCACCAGCGCGGCGCTGGTGGTGCGCGGCCGGTTGCAGCGGCACGAGGGAGTCACCAACCTCACCGCCGACCGGCTGGACGCCATCGAGCCGCCGGTCAGCCCGGCATCGCGCGATTTCCGTTGACGACAGTGATCCACATTACGGTTTTTCGCCGCCGATGGCGGGAGACTCCTGCTCGCGCGGGCAGAGCGGCCCGCGTGGCACGAGGGGGAATGAACCGATGACGGGGAATCACGGATACAGCGGCGGAGTGGCCAACTCCCGGCGGACCCGGCTCAACGCCGGCTGGACCCCGGCGCACCACACCGAACCGCGCGAGTACGAGATCACCGAGGGTCCGGTGGCCAACGCCCTGCGGTCGCGGGCCGAGGAGGACGGCGCCACCGGCGAGTCCTGACCGCCTCCCCGGGCGGTCCCCGTCGGGGCTGGACCGGGTGACTAGGCTCGACCGGGTGGAGCAGACCCCAGGCCGGCTCGCCGGGCCGCCGCTGACCCCCCGTACCGCCGTGATCTGGTCGGTGCTGCGCGCCGAGCTGGAGCGCCGTGGCGACACCGCGCTGACCGTGCTCGACGTCGGCGGCGGCACCGGCGGCTTCGCCGTCCCGCTCGCCCAGGCCGGGCACCGGGTGACCGTGGTCGACGCCAGTCCCGACGCGCTCGCCGCGCTGACCCGCCGGGCCGCCGAGGCCGGCGTCGCCGAGCGGGTCCGCGCCGTGCAGGGCGACGGCGACGCGCTCGCCGGGCTGGTCGAGCCGGGCAGCGCCGACCTGGTGCTCTGCCACGCCGTGCTGGAGGTGGTCGACGACCCGGCGCCGGTGGTGGCCGCGCTGGCCGCCGCGCTGCGCCCGGGCGGCGCCGCGAGTGTGCTGGTCGCCGGCCGGGCCGCCGCGGTGCTCGGCCGGGCGATGAACGGGCACCTGGACGTCGCCGCCGCGCTGGCCGCCGATCCGGCCGGCACCGCGGGCGCCCGGGACACGCTGCGCCGGCGCTACGACGCCGAGACCGCGGCCGCGCTGCTCGGCGCCGCCGGGCTCGTGGTCGAGGAGATCCACGGCGTACGCGTGCTCGCCGACCTCCTCCCGGCCGCCGTCGCGGACGGTCAGCCGGCCGCGCTGGTGGAGCTGGAGCGGGCGCTCGCCGGGCGGCCCCCCTGGCGGGACCTCGCCGCACAGTTGCACCTGTTCGCCCGGCGCCCGTGACCGACCCGCTGGAGATCGTCGGGCCGCGCTACGGCGGCGGCAGCCTCGCCGACGTCCTGCCCAGCGCGCTCGCCGTACTCGGCGTGCCCGGCGCCACCGACCCGCTCGGGCTGGGCGCCGCGCTGGCCGGAGTGCGCCGGGTGGCGGTGCTGCTGGTGGACGGCCTCGGCTGGCACCAGATCCCGACCGCCGCGCCGTACGCGCCGGCCCTGGCCGGGCTCGCCGCGGCCGTGGGCCGGCCGCTGACCTCCGGCTTCCCGTCCACCACGCCGACCAGCCTGGTGACGCTGGGCACCGGCGCCGCGCCCGGCGCGCACGGCGTGCTCGGCTTCACCCTGCGGGTGCCGGGCACCGACCGGGTGCTCAACCACATCGAGTGGGCGGCCGACCCGGAGCCGCGGCGCTGGCAGCCCGTCCGCACCCAGCTCGAACGGGCCCGGGCGGCCGGCGTCGCGGTGACGGTGGTGAGCCGGCCGGAGTTCGGCGGCAGCGGGCTGACGGTGGCCGCCAACCGGGGCGGCGACTACCGCGGCGCGGCCGGCGTCGACGCGCTCGCCGCGCGGATGCTCACCGCCCTGGCCACCGGGCCGGGGCCCACCCTGGTCTCCGGCTACCACCCGGACCTGGACCGGCACGGCCACCTCACCGGCGTCGACTCGGCGCCCTGGCGGATCGCCGCGGCGGAGGTGGACCGGCTGGTCACCCGGCTCGTCGACGGGTTGCCGCCCGACGCCGCGCTGCTGGTCACCGCCGACCACGGCCAGCTCGACGTGCCGGCCGGGCACCGCGTCGACCTGGACACCGATCCCCGGCTGCGCGCCGGGGTGGCGGTGGTCGCCGGCGAGCCCCGGGTCCGCTACCTGCACGTCACGCCGGGGGCCCGGGACGACGTCGTGGCCGCCTGGACGGCGGTGCTCGGCCCCGCGGCCCGGGTCCGCACCCGCGAGGAGGTGGTGGCCTCCGGCTGGTTCGGGCCGGTGCCGGAGGAGCACCTGCTCCGCATCGGCGACGTGGTGGTCGTCTGCAACGCCACGTACGCGGTGACGGCCTCCCGGTCGGAGCCGCCGATGGTGTCGCGGCTGGTCGCGTACCACGGGGCGGACACCGCGGCCGAGATGACCATCCCGCTGCTGGTCGTACGCGGCTGACGGCCGGCCGCCCCGCGGAGTGGCCCGCCCGCCCGGCCCGGTCGGGCGCGGGCGGGCGATGCCGCCGTCGCCCGCCCCTGCCGGGCGAACCCCTCGACCGCCCGCACGAGGCGCACGCCGCCGGTCGTCCGGGCGGCATGTCGGGGGCGCCCGCTAACCTGCGGGGATGGGTCGCAGCCAGTCGTTGCCCCGGGGCGGCGATCCCCGGTTCGGGCCGGACGCCGACGACTCCGGCTGCCCGATCCTGCACGTCGACATGGACGCGTTCTTCGCCTCGGTCGAGGTCCGCCGCCGGCCGGAACTGCGCGGCCGGGCCGTCGTGGTCGGCGGGGTCGGCCCGCGCGGGGTGGTCAGCTCCGCCAGCTACGAGGCCCGGCGCTACGGCGTCCGCAGCGCCATGCCCACCGCGCGGGCCCGCGCGCTCTGCCCGCACGCGGTCTACCTCCCGCCGGACTTCGCGCAATACTCGGCGGCCTCCCGGGCGGTCATGCAGATCTTCCGGGACGTCACCCCGCTGGTGGAGCCGCTCTCACTCGACGAGGCGTTCCTCGACGTGGCCGGGGCCCGGCGGCTCTTCGGCTCCCCGGCCGCCATCGCCCGGCGGATCCGCGAGCGCGTCGCCGGGGAACAGGGGCTGACCTGTTCGGTCGGGGTCGCGCCGAGCAAGTTCGTGGCCAAGCTCGGCTCGACCCGCGCCAAGCCCGACGGGCTGCTCGTCGTCCCGGCCGCCCGGGTGCTCGACTTCCTGCACCCGCTGCCGGTGTCGGCGCTGTGGGGGGTGGGGGAGCGCTCCACCGAGACGCTGCGTCGGCTCGGCCTGGCCACCATCGGCGACCTCGCCGAGGCGCCGGTCGGCATGCTGCGCAAGGCGCTCGGCGAGGCGTCCGCGACCCACCTGCACGAGTTGGCCTGGGGGCGGGACCCGCGCCGGGTCAGCCCCGAGCAGGTCGAGAAGTCGATCGGCGCGGAGGTGACCTTCGACGCCGACGTGGCCGATCCCCTGGAGATCCGCCGGGCGCTGCTCGCCCTCGCCGAGAAGGTGGGCGCCCGGCTGCGCCGGGCCGGGCAGGTCGGGCGGACGGTGTCGCTGAAGGTCCGGCTGGCCGACTTCCGCACCGTCAACCGGTCGCGCACGTCGGGCGTGCCGACCGACGTCGCCCGGGAGATCTTCGACACGGTCTGGGCGCTCTACACCGCGCTCGACCCGGGCGAGCGCATCCGCCTGGTCGGCGTCCGCGTCGAGGGCCTCGCCCCGGCGCGGGAGACCCCGAGGCAGCTCGCCCTCGGCGCGCCCGAGCGCGGCTGGCGGGAGGCGGAAGCTGCCGCCGACGCCGCGGCTGCCCGTTTCGGGCGGTCCGTCATAGGTCCGGCCAGTCTGCTCCGGGCCCGGGACGGGCGACGAAATGAAAATCCACCCCGGCCGTAGGTCGTCCCGCTTTCCGACGCGCGAGGGCCCTCGTAGACTTGCGGGTAAGCAGCCGGTTGGCTGCCACGGTCTGTCGGCCCGACCGGGCCGACCCACGTGACCGGGGAGGAGTGCCGTGCCGCTCTCGGAGCACGAGCAGCGGCTGTTCGAGCAGATCGAGCGGTCGCTTGCCGAGGACCCCAAATTCGCCTCGGCCGTGCGCGCCAGCGATCCGCGTTTCCACGCGCGGCGTCGCCTGCTCGTCGCTGCCGGCGTGATCATCGCTGGGCTGGCCCTGTTGGTCTATGGCGCGGTGATCAAGACTCCGCCGCTGGCAGTGGCGGGTTTTGTCGTCATGCTGGCCTCGGCCGCGTTCGCGGTGCAGTCGCATCGTCGGGCGCAGTCACCTGACCTGCACGTCGTGGGAGGCACGACGAGTCGTCGCCGCCCCCGCGGTCGTACGGGTCGGCGGCCCTCGATCCTCGACCGGATGGAGGACCGGTGGCGGCAGCGCCCGGAGGGGCACCGCTGAGCCCGGCCCGCCGCTGAGGCGGGTCGCACCACCGCGACGACGAACCGCGTCGCCGGCACGCCCGGCGACCTGAGGCGTCTCCGTGCGCCCCTGGGCCCGCCCCGGGCACCCTCCGACGTTCCGCGCCTGCGCTCGCCCCGGCGGCCTCCGACGTGTCGGGCGCCCACGGCCCGCCTCAGCGGCCTCTGACGCTTCGCGCACCCCGCCGGCTCGCCGTTCGCCGTGGTCAGTCGCCACAGCGAGACCGGCCGGCCCCTGACGCTCCGCGCCGTCAAGGCACCGTGGCCTTGGTGCCCGCGCTTCCCCGTCCTGCCCTCCGCCCGCCTGCCTCGGTGGCGGCAGCCCGCGCCGCGACGGGAACGGGCCGGGAACGGCGGCGTCGCCGCTCCCGGCCCGTTCGGTGGGCGTGCGCGTCAGCGGGCCATGCGGTCGGCCAGCAGGCGGCGCGGGCTCCAGCGCAGCAGTCGGGAGCGGGCGCGCGCGCCCGCCGCCAGCAGCCGGGACGACGCGTCGGCCGTGGCCAGTCGCCAGCGCAGCAGCACCGAGGGCGGCAGCACCGCCGCCACCAGGCGGGTACGCCGGTCGGCCCGCGCGGCGAGCGCGCCGCGGATGGTGCGCAGGGCCGGCGGGAGGTGCTCGCCGGTGAGCGGGTCGCGCGCGTAGCGGGCGCGCTCCTCGGCGCGGCCGAGCAGCCGTACCGCCGTGGTGGCCTCGGCGTCGGCGGCCAGCGCCTCCCGGGACAGCCGGTCGGCCGTGGCGCGCGGCGTCTCCGTCCGGTCCACCCGCACCCGGTAGTCCACCAGCGTGTCGAGCAGCTCGTCCCAGGCGGCGTGCGCGTCCGCCCGGGCCCGCTCGGCGTCCACCAGGACCACCATTCGCTGCCCGTCGGCGGGCGCGTCGCCGGCCTCCCTTGCCCGGACGGCGGTCGGGGCCGGCGTCGCCGGGCCGCTGCGCCGCCTCCGCAGGGCCAGCCGGCGCAGCGCCGGCAGGGCGAGCAGGGCCAGCAGGAGGAGCACCGCGCCGGCCGCGTACCAGGGCCAGACGGGGGCTTGCTCGGCCGGGGCCGCCGCGCCGACGGCCAGGCCGGAGTCGGGGTCCTCCTCGGGGCCCTCGGGGCCCCGCGGGCCCGCCGACGGGTCGGTCTCGCCGACGGGGGCCGACGGGCCCGGGGCCGGCGCGTCGTCCTCGGGGGCGTCGATGTCGGGGGCCCAGGCCGACCGGGTCGAGCCCTGCACGCCGTACGCGGGGGTCGCGTCGAACGGCACCCAGCCGACGCCGTTGAAGTAGACCTCCGTCCAGGCGTGCAGGTTCCGGTTGGTCAGCGTGTACGTGCCGCCGCTGGAGTTGCTGCCGTTGGTGAACCCGAACGCCACCCGGGCCGGGATCCCGGCGGCCCGGACCAGCCACGCCATCGCGGCGGCGTACTGCTGGCAGAAGCCGACCTTGTTGTTGAGGAAGTCGACGATCTCCTGGCCGCTGATGCCGCCCTTGGTGCTCAGCGAGTACGTGAAGCCGTTGTCGGCGGAGAAGTAGTCGTAGATCCCGCGGACCTTGTCGTACTCGGTGTCCTTGTTCGCTACCAGGGTGCGGACCAGCTTCTCCACCTCGGGAATCGGCGGCGGCGCCGGGTGCGCGCGCCGCACCGGGTGGTCCGACGGCAGCGGTCGCGCCCGCTGCAGCGCCTCGGGGGTGTACGTCGAGCGCACGTAGTCGAACGCGTAGCGCTTGCCGCGGGAGTTGTCGCGGTTGGAGAAGACCACCTGCAGGTTCGGGTCGTACAACCAGTTGCCGTTCAGGTCCTCGGTGCGCACCGGCTCGGTGTAGACCGGCAGCAGCGGCATGGTGAGGTTCTTCGTGACCTCGACCGTGGCCCGGTACGTCCGCTGCTCGACGCCCTCGCCGGACGGTGTCGGCAGGTTCTCGACGGAGCGGCCCCTGGGGTTGCCCACGTCGAAGCCGCTCGACTTGAGCTCGTCGGCGACGCCGAAGCGCAGGTAGAACGGGCTGGGCTCGTTGGTGCTGACCTTGACCAGGTCGGCCACCTCGGACTGGTTGAGCTGCCCGCTCAGCGCCGCGAACAGGTCGATCCGGCCCGGAGCCCCGCCCTGCCCGGGACGCCCGTTGCCGTTGCCGTCGCCGGAGCCGGAGGTCAGGGTGTCGAGCAGCCCACCGGTCATCCCCGGCACGGCCAGCGGCAGCGCCACGGCCAGCGCCACGCCGACCACCGCGAGTCGCCGGCCGGCGGCGGCCAGCGGCGAGGACTCCCAGACGTCGACGTCGCGGCCGTCGCCGGTGAACCGCCGGCCGAACCGGCGGACCCGGTCGACGTTGTCGGTCACCAGCAGCCAGAGGTAGCCGGCGGCGCCGACGACGAACGGCACCGGCGGGACGCTGTCGACGTAGACCGCGACGGGCACGGAGTAGATGGCCAGCATGGGCAGGCCGGCCAGCGCCGGCCGGCGCAGCCCGACGGCGAGCACGTCGACCACCACCGCCACGCCGCCGATCCCCAGCACGGTGATGAACAGCAGCGGGTCGGTGTCGGGCACCTCGACGCCGTAGGAGCGCATGTCCTCCAGCGACCCGCTGAACAGGTCGCCGAAGTGCGCGAAGGTCGCCGGCGTGGGCAGGAAGGCGAGCAACTCGGTGCCGCCGGGGAAGAGCCAGGTCAGGGCCAGCGTGAGGCCGGCCAGCATGGCGAGCACCTGCCCCCAGAGCGGCACCCGTGCCAGCCGGGCGAGCGCGGCCGTGGCCGCGACCACGGCCACCGCGATGGTGGCCTGGATCAGCCACGTCCAGCGTTCGAAGATGGCCGACAGCGGCGCCGCGGCGAGCAGCGTCGCCGCGGCGGCCACGAAGCCCAGGTTCCGGTGGGCGATCATGAGGGGACCCTTCCGTTCATCGCACGCCGCCGGCCACCGTCTCGGCCATCGCCGCCCGCAGGGCGAAGCCCTGCGAACCGCGGGCCGCCTGCGGCCACAACGCCGGCAACCGGGCGCCGTGGTCGACCCCGATCACCCGCCAGCCGCTCTGCAGCAGGGCGAGCGCGGCGGCGCTGTGCGCGTGGTCGGCCTCGGCCCGCGCCTTGGCGGGCAGGTTGAGCCAGGTGGAGCTGTCGAGCAGGAAACCGACGCAGGTCGCGCCGTTGCCCCGCAGCCCGGCCAGCAGCTCGGCCTCGGCCGTGCCCAGCGAGCCGAACAGGCCGATGATCAGGCCGCCGTCCGCCCGCTGCCGGACCCGCTGCACCAGCGTGGAGAGCTCGACGTTCTTGTCGAGCCCGACCTCGGCGAGCTGGTCGAGGAGCAGCCCGTCGCCGGCGGCTTCGGAGGCGTCGACGTCGGCCCCCGAGCCGGTGACCAGGCGCAGCTTGTAGCCGGCCTGCCGCAGGTGCACCGCGATGCTCGCGGCGGCGGAGACCGCCCACTCGAAGGACGCCGTCGGCCCGTCGCCCCGGTGGCCGTACGCGCGGGTGTCCAGCACGACGGTCGCCCGGCTCTCCCACGGCTGCTCCTCCCGGCGCACCATCAGCTCGCCGGTGCGCGCGGTCGACTTCCAGTGCACCCGGCGCAGGTCGTCGCCCATCCGGTACTCCCGGGTGGCGGCGTCGTCCTCGCCGTGCACGGCGACCGAGCGGGCCCGGCTGTCGCCGCTGCCGGCGTACTCGCCGGGCAGGCGTACCGAGGGCAGCGGGGTGACCTGCGGGATGACGGTCAGGTGGTCCGTGCTCGGGAAGGCGCGGCTGAGCTCGCACAGCCCGAACGGGTCGGTCATCCGGACCACCAGCGGGCCCACCTCGTAGCGGCCGCGCACGTCGGCCCGCACCGTGTACGCCACCGAGCTGGCCTGGTGGGCGCCGAGCCGCTCCAGCACCACCCGCGGCCGGCTGCCCAGCGCGTAGGGCAGCCGGTCCTCCAGCAGCAGGGTGCCGGTGGGCAGCCGGGACAGGTTCTGCAACCGCAGCACCACCCGGGAACTCGCCCCGACGGGCGTGCGGTGCGGGTCCAGCGACCGGTTGCAGGCCAGCTTGTAGCGGCTGCGCCCCACGTAGGCGGCGGCGAGCAGCGGCAGGACGGCCAGCAGGACGGCCACCCGGAGCAGGTCCTTCTCGCCGAGGATGCCGGCCGAGATCGCGGCCGCGACCGCGGCCGCCAGGAACGATCGGCCGCGGGTCGTCAGCCCTCGCAGCCCGTCTCGCACGTCACCGCCTCCGCGGCTCGTAGGGGGCTCGGCCGTTGCCCTCGCCCGTGGGTCGGGTGTCGTACGGGGAGCGCTTGCGGTCGTGCGGCAACGGCAGCCGGTGCACCAGCTCGGAGACGATCGCGTCGGTGGTGCGCCGGGCCAGCTGGGCGTCGGCGGTCGGGATGATCCGGTGCGCGAGCACCGGCACGGCCAGCGCCTGCAGGTCGTCGGGGAGGACGTAGTCCCGCCCCTCCAGGGCGGCGACCGCGCGGGCGGTGCGCAGCAGCTGGAGGGTGGCCCGCGGGGAGGCGCCGAGGCGCAGGTCGGGGGCCTCCCGGGTCGCGGTGACCAGGTCGATCGCGTACTGCTTGACGGCGTCGGCGACGTGCACCTGCCGGACGTGCGCGATGAGCTGCCGCACCGTGTTGGCGTCGGAGACCGGCCGCAGCTCGTCCAGCGGGTCGGTGGCGCCGTGCCCGTCGAGCATGGCCAGCTCCGCGTTGGGGTCGGGGTAGCCCATGGCGATGCGGGCGGTGAACCGGTCGCGCTGCGCCTCGGGGAGGGGGTAGGTGCCCTCCATCTCGATCGGGTTCTGGGTGGCGACGACCATGAACGGCGTCTGGAGCTGGTAGGTGACGCCGTCGACGGTGACCTGCCGCTCCTCCATGCATTCCAGGAGCGCGGACTGGGTCTTCGGCGAGGCGCGGTTGATCTCGTCGCCGACGACCAGGTTGGCGAAGACCGCGCCGGGACGGAACTCGAAGTCGTGCGTCTCCTGGTTGTAGACGCTGACGCCGGTGACGTCGCTGGGCAGCAGGTCCGGGGTGAACTGGATGCGGCGCACCGAGCAGTCGATCGAGCGGGCCATGGCCTTGGCGAGCTTCGTCTTGCCGACGCCCGGCACGTCCTCGATGAGCAGGTGCCCCTCGGCGAGCAGCACCGCCAGGGCGAGCCGCACGGTGGCGGTCTTGCCCTCGATGACCTGCTCGATGTTCGAGACGATGGCTTCGCTGGCGGCGCGGAACTCGTCGTGCGGCAACAGGCCGCCCACCTCGTCCCAGGTCTGTTGTGTCACGGGCCTCCTCCTCGTCGCCGGACGGCAGCTCTGTATAGAGCAGCTGGACCCGCCGTTGGGTTCGCGACGCCGAGCCTCGTCTGCCGCAGGAATCTCATTGGTCTCTCAGGCTAACCATGTTTGTCGCTGTCGCCGACCCCCGCAGGTGGACCGTCGGTTACGCCCCGAATATTCGCCGGGTCGGGGGATCCGCGCGTCGCTCGGGGTGCCGTCCATGATCACGAAGGGCGCGCCCGGGGGCGTTTCGGACGGGGCCCGCGTCCCGACCGGTGGTAGCGGGCGACGCGCGGGACCGGACGGCGGGTACACTCCCGGTCATGGCCGGATTCTTCCTGCTCCTTACCGGGCCGTGCTGATGCGCTGACGCGCGACAGCACGGCGGCCCCTCCTGCGCGAGGGGCTTTTTTGTGCCCTCCGCCGGGCGCCCCGGCGGTCGGCCCCGGCGCCGGCCCCGACGGCACGGCGCGCCGGGGGAGCAGACCCGATCCATACCGACATGACCGCGCCGAGCGAGGTCAGCATCCAGCCCGGCCGTGGCGTGGCCGGCGGCGACGAGCGAAGCGAGGAGACGCCATGAGTGAGGCAGCAGCGGCGGGCGACATCCCCCCGTTCCGGTACACCGCGGCCCTGGCCGAGGAGATCGAGCACCGCTGGCAGGACGTCTGGGCGCGGGAGGGCACCTTCCACGCCCCGAACCCGACCGGCCCGCTGGCCGACCCCGGCCACCCCCGGGCCGGGGCGGAGAAGCTGTACGTGCTGGACATGTTCCCGTACCCGTCGGGCGCGGGCCTGCACGTCGGGCACCCGCTGGGCTACATCGGCACCGACTGCTTCGCCCGCTACCAGCGGATGGCGGGGCGCAACGTGCTGCACGCGATGGGCTTCGACGCGTTCGGCCTGCCCGCCGAGCAGTACGCGGTGCAGACCGGCACCCATCCCCGGACCACCACCGTGGCCAACATCGAGCGCTACAAGGCGCAGCTGCGGCGGCTGGGCCTGGCCCACGACGAGCGCCGCTCGGTGGCCACCATCGACGTGGACTTCTACCGCTGGACCCAGTGGATCTTCCTGCAGGTCTTCAACTCCTGGTACGACACGGAGGCGAAGCGGGCGCGCCCGATCGCCGAGCTGATCGCCGAGTTCGAGGGCGGCAACCGGCCCACGCCCGACGGCCGGCCGTGGGCGGAACTGTCCGTCGCCGAGCGGCGGGCCGTCATCGACGACCACCGGCTGGCGTACGTGTCGCAGGCGCCGGTCAACTGGTGCCCCGGGCTGGGCACCGTGCTGGCCAACGAGGAGGTCACCGCCGACGGCCGCTCCGAGCGGGGCAACTTCCCGGTCTTCAAGCGCAACCTGAAGCAGTGGATGATGCGGATCACCGCGTACGGCGACCGGCTGCTGGACGACCTGGACACGCTGGACTGGCCCGAGCCGATCAAGCTGATGCAGCGCAACTGGATCGGCCGCTCCACCGGCGCGCACATCGACTTCCCCACCACGCTGGAGCCGATCCGGGTGTTCACCACCCGGCCGGACACGATCTTCGGCGCGACCTACATGGTGCTGGCGCCCGAGCACGGGCTGGTCGACGCGCTGGTTCCGGCCGCCTGGCCGGAGGGGACGAAGGACGCCTGGACCGGCGGGCACGCCAACCCGCGGGCGGCCGTGGAGGCGTACCGCAAGGCGGCGGCGGCCAAGACCGACGTCGAGCGGCAGGCCGACACGAAGGAGAAGACCGGCGTCTTCGTCGGGGCGTACGCCACCAACCCGGCGAACGGCGCGCAGATCCCGATCTTCATCGCGGACTACGTGCTGGCCGGCTACGGCACCGGGGCGATCATGGCGGTGCCCGCCCAGGACGAGCGGGACTGGGCGTTCGCCGAGGTCTTCGATCTGCCGATCGTGCGCACCGTGCAGCCGTCGGAGGGCTTCGACGGCAAGGCGTACACCGGGGACGGGCCGGCGGTCAACAGCGCCGCGCCCGACCGCGGCCTGGACCTGGACGGCCTGGGGGTCGCCGACGCCAAGGCCCGGATCATCGAGTGGCTGGAGGCCAACGGGCGCGGCGCCGGCGCGGTGACCTACCGGCTGCGCGACTGGCTGTTCTCCCGGCAGCGCTACTGGGGCGAGCCGTTCCCGATCGTGTACGACGAGACCGGTGCCGCCATCGCGCTGCCGGAGGAGATGCTGCCGGTCGAGCTGCCCGAGGTGGACGACTTCTCGCCGCGCACCTTCGATCCGGAGGACGCCGACAGCGACCCGGAGACCCCGCTGTCGCGCCGGCGCGACTGGGTCGAGGTGGAGCTGGACCTGGGCGACGGTCCGAAGCGCTACACCCGCGAGACCAACGTGATGCCGCAGTGGGCCGGCTCCTGCTGGTACGAGCTGCGCTACCTGGACCCGACCAACTCGGAGCGGTTCGTCGACGCGGAGAACGAGCGGTACTGGATGGGGCCGCGCGGCGAGGGCGACTGCGGGGGCACCGACCTGTACGTCGGCGGCGCCGAGCACGCCGTGCTGCACCTGCTGTACGCCCGGTTCTGGCACAAGGTGCTGTACGACCTGGGGCACGTCTCGTCGTTCGAGCCGTTCCGCAAGCTGTTCAACCAGGGCTACATCCAGGCGTACGCGTACACCGACGCCCGGGGCGCCTACGTGCCGGCCGAGGACGTGACCGAGCGCGACGGCGGCTTCTACCTGGGCGACACGGCCGTCAAGCGCGAGTACGGCAAGATGGGCAAGTCCCTGAAAAACGTGGTCACCCCGGACGAGATGTGCGCCGCGTACGGCGCGGACACCTTCCGGGTCTACGAGATGTCGATGGGCCCGCTGGAGGTGTCCCGCCCGTGGGAGACCCGGGCGGTGGTCGGCTCGTACCGCTTCCTGCAGCGGGTCTGGCGGGCGGTCGTCGACGAGCAGACCGGCGCGCTGCGGGTCACCGACGCGCCCGCCGACGACGCGACCCGGCGGCTGCTGCACAAGGTGGTCGACGGGGTCCGCGGCGACATGGAGGCGATCCGGTTCAACACCGCCATCGCCAAGCTGATCGAGCTGACCAACGGGCTGACCCGACTGGCGGAGACCCCGCGCGAGGTGGCCGAACCGCTGGTGCTGATGGTGGCGCCGTTCGCCCCGCACATCGCCGAGGAGCTGTGGCGTCGGCTGGGGCACGACACCTCCCTGACGTACGCGGACTTCCCGACCGCCGACCCGGCGCTGCTGGTGGCCGAGACGGTGACCTACCCGGTGCAGGTCAACGGCAAGGTGCGGGGCCGGGTCGAGGTCGCCGCCGACGCGGCCGAGGAGACCGTCCGCGCGGCGGCCCTGGAGGCGGTCGCGTCGTCCCTGGCCGGCCGGGAGCCCCGCAAGGTCATCGTGGTCAAGGGCCGCGCGGTCTCCGTCGTCGTCTGACTCGGTGCAAGGAAGGGCCCCCTCCTATCGCTTTTTGCATAGGAAGGGTCCCTTCCTTGCGCCCTGGCGTCCGGACGGGGCCTGCCCGGGCGGGACGGCGGGTGTGCTCCGGGGTGCGCGGCGTGCGGGCTCGGGGGCGGGTCAGCGCAGGGCGGCCGTCACGGCGTCGCGGTGGTCGGCCAGCCAGTCGTGCCAGCCGCGTACGGCGTCGGCGGCGCCCGCCGCGCGGAGCCGGCGCATGGCCTCCTCGCCCCGGTCCGCGCCGGCCGCGATGCCGCGCCAGGTCCCGTCGAGCTGGTCGAGCATCACGTCCACGAGGTCGGCGCGGGGCAGCACGAGCGGCCGCGGGCCGGCCGCCTCGTAGGCGTCGCAGAGCAGCCGGGCGCGCCGGCCCAGCTCCGCCGGGTCGCCGCCCGGCCCCAGCTCCGCCCAGTGCCAGGCGGCGAAGGCCACGTCCTCGATCCGCCGGCCGGGACCGGCCAGGTCCCAGTCGAGCAGCGTCACCGGCAGCGGGCCGGCGGAAGAGTCGCGGTACACCGTGTTCTTCGGGGACAGGTCGCGGTGGCAGACCGTCTCGGCGTCCCCGGCGAGCGAACTGCCGGCGCACGCGTCGTGCAGCCGCCGGACCAGCGCCGCCAGCCTGGTCAACGCCGGGTCGGCGAAGTACGCCGGGTCCTCCCGGTCCCGCCACGGCACCCGACCGTCGACGTGGCTGAGCACCTGCCGGCCCCGCTCGTCCGTGCCGAGGTGGCGGGGCGCGACGTCCGCGCCCACCCGCTCCAGGTGCCGCAGCAGCGCGGCGACGAAGTCGGCGTTCTGCGGCGGCGTACGCCGGACGGTGTCGCCGACGCGGACGACCTCGGCGATGAAGCCCCCGGACAGCCGCTCCTCGCCCTGGTCCCCGCGCCGGTCGGGGCGGCCCGGGTCGGGGGAGGGTCGGCTCGACACGGCGGGCCTCAGCCCGGAGCGAGCCGGCGCTGCCGCTCGGCGCGCCACCAGCGACGGACCAGCACCGCGCTGGCGACCAGGCCGAGCGCGGCGGGCGCGGCGGCGAACCAGTTGACGTCGCCCGGGGAGGCGGCCGCCGCGCCCACCGCCGCGTAGCCGAAGGCGGTGGGAACGGAGGCGATCACGCTGCCCGCCAGGAACGGCAGCACCCGGGCGCCGGTGGTGCCGTAGCCGTAGCTGACCAGGCCGAAGCCCGCGATCGGCAGCAGCCGTACGGTGACCACGCCGAGGACGCTCTGCCGGGCGAACCAGCCGTCCATCCGGGCCAGCCGGCCCCGCACCCGTTCGGCGACGAACTCCCGCCCGAGCAGGCGGCCGACCGTGAAGCCCAGCGCCGCCGCCAGCAGCGCCGCGCCCAGCGCGTACGCGGCACCCTCCAGCGCGCCGAACATCGCCCCCGAGGCGAGCGTGATGAAGGTCCGGGGGACGAGCGCCACCAGCAGCAGCGCCCCGCCGACGACCGCCGCCACGGGGGCGAGGTCGCCCAGCCGGTCGGCCAGCCGGGGCAGCTCCCCGACCTCCGGCAGGGGAACGACGAGCAGCGCCGCCCCGAAAGTGGCGAGCAGGATCAGCAGCAGCGCGAACCGGACGGCCGACCGCTGCCGCAGCAGCCGCCGGACGGCCGGGTTCATGCCCGGGCGGCGGCGGCCACCGCGGCGCGGCGCTCGGCGCGGAGCCGGTCCGACCAGGTGTCGTCGAGCGGCGGGAGTTGGTGCGCGCCGGTGGCCCAGCGCAGCAGCAGGTCCGCCAGGGCGGGGTTGCGGGCCAGGGCCGGGCCGTGCGAATACGTGCCGAGCAGCTTGCCCCGCCACGCTCCCTCGGTGGCGCCGTCGTTGCCGACCCCGGCGGTCACCCGGGCCAGCGGGGAGACCCCGGGGCCGAGGTGGGTGCGACCGCCGTGGTTCTCGAACCCGGTCAGCGCCGGCACGCCCAGCCGCGGGTCGACGTCGCCGGCCAGCTCCCCGACGGCCCGGGTCGGCCCGCGGTCCGAGGAGAAATCGAGCAGCTCCAGCCCGGCGCACCGGGTGCCCTTGGCGAAGAAGGACGTGCCGAGAAGCTGGTAGCCGGCGCAGACCCCGAACACGACCGAGCCCTGGGCGACGGCCCGGTGCAGGCCGCCGTCGGCGAGCAGCCGCTGCGCGCCGAGCGCCTGCGGGCCGTCCTCACCGCCGCCGATGAGGTAGATGTCGGCGGTGGCGGGGAGGCGCTGGTCGGAGCGGACCTCCAGCACCTCGACCGGGAACCCGCGCTGCCGCGCCCGGCGGGCGAGGATCAGGGCGTTGCCCCGGTCGCCGTAGGTGGAGAGCAGGTCGGGGTAGATCCAGACGATACGCAGGCTCTCAGTTGACACGGTCCAACTCCGCTCGGATGTCCTGGAACGCGGTGTAGTTCGCGATGACCTCCAGGCGGCCCGGAGGCACCGCCCGGACGGCGTCGTGGAACGTCCGCACGTGCTGGAACGGGACGTCGTTGACCTCCAGCCGGACCGCCAGGTCGTACGCGCGGTCGCCGGTGATCAGCACCTGCCGGCCGCGCAGCGGGGCGAAGTCGACGTCGAACAGCCAGGAGGTGTCAAGCCCGTCGGGGTCGCGGGCGTTGATGGAGAGCAGGGTCGGCGCCTCGTCGGCCATGTCGAACGCCTCCAGCCAGCTGGCCGGGTTCTTCGCCAGCAGCAGCCGGATGTTGCGCCCGTCCCGGTCGACCTGGGCGTAGCGCCCGGCGACGGAGGTGACGGTGCCGAGCTGGAGCACCGCGTCCACGGGCCGGACGCCGAACTCGGCGGCGACGGCCAGCGCGGTGGCGGCGTTGCCGAGGTTGACCTTGCCGGGGAGCTGGAGCTTGACCTTGTGCCAGGCGCCGGTCGGGTCGAGCACGCCGTCGTCCTCCACCGTCCACTGCGGCTGGGGCCGGCGCAGCGGGCAGCCGCTGCACCACCACTGCTCGCCCGAGCGCTGGATGGTCGAGCCGCACTCGGGGCAGACCCACGAGTCGTCGTGCCAGCGCTGCCCGGCGCTGAACCAGGTGACCTGCGGCGGGGCGATGCGGTGGTCGTGGTTGGGCGGCGGCGTCGCGGCCCACACCACCATCGGGTCGTCGGCGTTGGCGACGATGCGGACGTCGGTGTGCCGGACCAGTGCGGCGCGCCAGAGCTGCGCCATCATGGCGACCTCCTTGGCCCGGTCGAGCTGGTCGCGGGAGAGGTTGAGCAGCGCCACCACGTGCGGCTCGGTGGCCTCCAGCACCTGGGCCAGGTAGTGCTCGTCGACCTCCAGCACGGCGTAGGGGGTGCTGCCGGCCTTGGCCAGCGCGGAGGTGTGCCCGGTCGGCATGTTGGCGCCGAAGGAGTTGGTGGCGACCCGGCCGAGCACCCCGACCGCCGCGGCGGTGAGCCGGGTGGTGGTCGTCTTGCCGTTGGTGCCGGAGACCAGGGCGATGGCGCGCCCGGCCGACAGGTGGGCCAGCAGGTCGGGATCGATCTTCAGGCCGATCCAGCCGCCGATCACCGAGCCGTCGCCGCGGCCCGCGGCCCGCGACAGCGCCGCGGCGGTCCGCGACACCGAGCTGGCCACCTTCGCCCGCAGGGGCATCTTCGCGTCCGTCACCCGAGCGAGGTTACCGGACCGGCGGGCCCACCAGATCGCCGCCGAGGGCGAACCGTTCGGCCGGGGCGGTCCGGCGGGGTGGCCGGACCACGCTCAGCCGGACGGAGTCGATCTATGTCGGAAAGCGGACCGGCTCCGGCGGGCCGTCCGGCCCTCCACTCCGCTCCACCCCATCTGACGTGCGGTTTCGCGCGGCGGAAGGGCGCGCCACGCGGGCGTTTCTGGTTGCGGGTGGAGGGAAGTGGAGTAGAGTGGGGCGCGATGGTGAGGCCGGGAGGGCCCACCGGCCCGGGGGGTCAGCGGCGCCGCGAACGCCGCTCAAGGGCGAGGGGGTTGGGCCGATGTTTCTCGGCACCCACACCCCGCGCCTGGACGACAAAGGCCGGTTGATCCTTCCGGCGAAGTTCCGGGACGAGCTGGCGGGGGGTGTCGTGATCACCAAAGGGCAGGATCGCTGCCTCTACGTCTTCCCGATGCCCGAGTTCCAGCGGATCGCGGAGCAGTTGCGCGCGCAGCCGATGACGCACAAGGCGGCCCGGGCCTACAGCCGGGTCTTCTTCGCCAGCGCGCACGACGAGGTGCCCGACAAGCAGGGCCGGGTGACGATCCCGGCCCACCTGAGGTCGTACGCCGCCCTCGACCGGGATCTGGTCGTGATCGGCGCGAGCACCCGGGTGGAGATCTGGGACAAGGCCGCCTGGGAGAACTACCTCGCGGAGAGCGAAGACGACTTCGCCGACATCGAGGAGGGGGTGCTGCCCGGCGGTCTGTAGGGCGTGACGGCGCCCGACGTACTGCGAGATCTCCACCCGCTTTCGAGTTCCTGGCACCCCTTCCCCGGTGCCAGGCGCACGATCCGATGGGAGGGCCGCGGCCTCCGGCGGGCGGGAGCGGATGGGGATCTGGCGGTACGACGGCACGGCGTCGTCCGACGACAGGCACATGAAGGACGAGGTTCAACCAGTGGGGGTCGACATGGGGGAGCTACGCGGCACGCACGTGCCGGTGCTGCTCGAGCGGTGTCTCGAGTTGCTGGCCCCCGCGCTGGGCCGGGGCGGGCGGACGGTCCATGTCGACGCGACGCTGGGCCTGGCCGGGCACGCCGAGGCGGTGCTGGAGGCGCATCCGGAGACGGTGCTCATCGGGCTGGACCGGGACACGGAGGCGCTCGCCCACGCGCGCGTCCGGCTGGCCCGCTTCGCCGACCGCGTCCACCTGGAGCACGCCGTCTACGACGAGCTGCCCGAGGTGCTCGACCGGCTCGGCTACCCGGGGATCGACGGGATCCTGTTCGACCTGGGGGTCTCGTCGCTGCAACTCGACGCGCCCGACCGCGGGTTCGCGTACGCGCAGGACGCCCCGCTGGACATGCGGATGGACCAGACCCGGGGGGTGACCGCCGAGGAGGTGGTCAACACCTACTCCCACCCGGACCTGGCCCGCGTGCTGCGGGTCTACGGCGAGGAGAAGTTCGCCGGCCGGATCGCCTCGGCGATCATCCGGGAGCGCGAGCGGGCCCGGATCACCTCGTCGGCGCGGCTGGCGGAGCTGGTGCGGGAGTCGATTCCGGCACCAGCCAGACGAACCGGGGGACACCCGGCAAAGAGAACGTTTCAGGCTTTACGGATCGAGGTAAACAAGGAGCTGGCAGCGCTGGAGACGGCGCTGCCGGCCGCGCTCGACAAGCTCAACGTGGGCGGCCGCATGGTGGTCCTGTCCTACCACTCGCTGGAGGACCGGCTGACCAAGGCGGCGCTCGCCGACCGGGTCCGCAGCAAGGGCCCGATCGACCTCCCGGTCGAACTGCCCGGGTCGGGTCCGACGTTCCGGCTGCTGAGCCGGGGCGCCGAACTGCCCGGGGAGCGGGAGGTCGCCGCGAACCCGCGGGCCGCCTCGGTGCGCCTGCGGGCCGCGGAGCGGCTCGACCCGGACGCGGCGCAGCAGGGGCGTACCGACCGCGAACGGTACCGCCGGCGGGTCAAGGCGATGCACCAACCGGGGGCGGGGTCCACCGGGTCCGAGACGGATCCGAGGGATCCCGGGGGACGGGACAGGGACGGACGAAGAGGGGGAGGGACATGACGAATGACAAGCGCGACCGCCGGGACGTGACCGGCGGCGGGCAGCGCGCACCGCGGTCGGGGGGCCGGATCGCGGCGGAGCGGGCCACGCGCACCGGGACCGGCACGCCGAAGGCGGACCGGACGAGCCGGCTGGGGGAGACTCGCGCCCGGGGGGCGCGCGAGTTCCCGACGCAGGGCAGTGCCGCGCTGCGGCCGGCCGAGCGGGGTGGCGCCACCGCGGCGCGCCCGCCCCGGCTGCGGGTGGCACCGCCGCCGCCGGTGAAGGTGCCGCGGGCGCCGTTCGCGGCGCTGGTGCTGGTGCTGGTGGTCGGCGGGGTGCTCGGCATCCTGCTGGTCAACACGAAGATCAACGAGAACGCCTTCCGGCTGGAGAAGCTCCAGGAGCAGCAGGCCAAGCTCGACCTGGAGCAGCAGCAGCTCAACAAGCAGATCGCCGACGCGGAGGCCCCGGGCAACCTGGAGGCCCAGGCCCGCCGGCTCGGCCTGGTGGAGGCGGGTGAGCCGGCCTACATCCGGCTGCCCGACGGCAAGGTGATCGGGGTGCCGCAGCCGGCCGACGGCCAGCCGTCGATCACCAGCCAGCAGGGCGCGGGAGGCTGACGACCGTGCCACCGAGATCGGAGGAACCGCGCCGGGACGCCACGGGCTCCCGGCGCGGTTCGTCCCGCGACGTCGGTGGCCGGGGCGCCGAGCGGCGTTCCGGCGAGCCGGGGGCCGGTGGCATCTCCGACGCGCGGGCGTACACCCCGCGGGGCCGCACCGTCCGGGAGCAGCGCGCCGGCGCCCGGGGCGAGCGCGACGACGCCGCCGGCCGCGCCGAGCAGCGGCGGACCCCGCGCAGCACCCGCTCCGGCGACCCGTTCCGCCCCGCCCTCCAGGTGCTCGACGGCGGGCGCGCGGGCGCCGGCCGGACCGGCCGCCGGGAGACGGCGGGCCGCTCCGGCGTCGTCCGCACCGTCACCCCGCGCGGCCCGCGCCACGACGACGAGCCGCCGGCACCCCGCCGCCGCGCGCCGCGCCGGCCGGAGCGACCGGCCGCCCGGCGACCGTCGCGCAAGCCGCCGAAGCCGCCGCGGCTGGCCGATCCCCGCCGCCGGCTGCGGCTGGGCACCGTGCTGACCCTGGCGTTGTTCGCCGTCATCGGCATCCGGTTGGTTGTCCTCCAGGCCGTGGACACCCCGGCGTACGCGGGCGGCGGCGTGGCCGACCGGCTGCGCACCGTCACCCTGCCGGCGGCGCGGGGGGCGATCTACGACCGGGACGGCGCCCCGCTGGCGCACAGCGTCGAGGCGCGGTACGTCTACGCCGACCCGACCCGGGTCAAGGACATCCAGGGCACCGCGAAGGCGCTCTCCCCGCTGCTCGGCATCCCGGCCTCCGAGCTGGCCGAGAAGATGAAGCCGCGCAAGCGGATCAACGGCGCCGACTCCGAGTTCGAGTACCTGGCCCGGGGGGTGGACATCGACCGGGCCCGGCAGATCACCGCGCTGGAGCTGCCCGGCATCGGCACCCACCGCGACGAGCGGCGCGAGGTGCCCGGCGGCGACCTCGCCGCCAACCTGCTCGGCTTCACCAGCCAGGACATGGTCGGGCTGGAGGGGCTGGAGGCCCGCTACGACGACGTGCTGCGCGGCGAGGACGGCAAGCGGGTCTACGAGGTCGGCCTCGGTGACCTGGCCGCCCCTATCCCCGGCGGCTACAGCGAGACGACGAAGGCCAAGCCGGGCAGCTCCCTACAGCTCACCGTCAACCGCGACCTCCAGTTCATGACACAGCGGATACTGGCCCGGCACATGGCCAAGAGCAAGGGCAGCACCGGCGCGGCCGTGGTGCTCGAGATCCCCTCCGGCGAGGTGCTGGCCCAGGCCAGCCACCCCACCTACAACGCGGCGAAGCCCGAGGAGAGCGAGCCGACCGACCGGGAGGACGCGGCCACCAGCTTCGTGGTCGACCCCGGCTCGGTGCACAAGGCGGTCACCTTCGGCGCCGCCCTGCAGGAGCGGGAGATCACCCCCGACACGACGCTGCCGATCCCCAACGCGATCCGCAAGGGCGACACCTGGTTCGCCGACACCCACCCGGCCGGCGGCCGTCGGATGAGCCTGCCCGGCATGATGGCGTACTCCTCGAACGTCGGCACCATCCAGATCGCCGACAAGCTCGGCCCGGAACGCCTGATCGACTACCAGAAGCGGTTCGGTCTCGGCGAGCCGACCGGGGTCGGCATGCCCGGCGAGGCCAGCGGGCGACTGCTGCCGGCCGACGAGTGGAGCGGGTCGTCGGCCGGGTCCGTGCCGATCGGGCACAGCGTCGACGCCACGCCGCTGCAGATGGCCGCCGTCTACGCGACGATCGCCAACAACGGCACGTACGTCCAGCCGCGCCTGGTCAAGGCGGTCATCGGGCCGGACGGGAAGTCCACCCCGACCGAGCCCCCGGTCACCCGGTCGGTGCTCAGCCCGGAGAACGCCGCCGCCCTGCGGACCATCCTGGAGGCGGTGACCACCGTCGAGGACGGCACCGGCCGGGCCGCCGCGATCCCGGAGTGGCGGGTCGCCGGCAAGACCGGCACCGGCTGGCGGCTGGTCGACGGGCGCAAGCAGCCCGGCGAGGTGGCCTCGTTCATCGGCATGGCCCCGGCCGAGAACCCCCGCTACGTGATCGCGGTCTTCGCGCACACGCCCGCCGGCGGCGGCGGGGACATCGCCGCGCCGGCGTTCCGGGAGATGATGCAGTTCACGCTGCGTCACTACGGCGTGCCGCCGAGCGGGGAGAAGGCCCCGAAGTTCACGGTCTATCCGCGCTGAGCGGTCACGCCGGGACATCATCGGTGAGTGCGGACGAACCACCGGGGCGGCTGTGCGGCCGGAACCGGACGACCGGGTAGGGTCTGACGCCGTGTCCGGCAATCCTCGTCCCCGTACCGTGATCGGCACCCGGCTCGGCGACCTCGCCGCCCGGCTCGCCGTCGACCCCCCGGAGGGGGCCGCCGAGCTGGTGGTGACCGGGGTGACCCACGCCAGCCAGGAGGTCCGCCCCGGCGACCTGTACGCCGCCCTGCCCGGTGCCCGCCGGCACGGCGCGGAGTTCGCCGCCGGCGCGGCGGCGGCCGGCGCGGTGGCGGTGCTGACCGACCCGGCGGGCGCCCCGGCCGCGGCCGAGGCGGGCCTGCCGGCGCTGGTGGTCGCCGATCCGCGCGCGGTGCTGGGCGTCCTCGCCTCGGCCGTCTACGGCGACCCGACCGAGGGGCTGACGGTGATCGGGGTGACCGGCACGGCCGGCAAGACGTCCACCGCCTACCTGGTCGAGTCGGGCCTGCGCGCCGCCGGCCACACCACCGGCCTGATCGGCACCGTGGAGACCCGCCTCGGCGACCTGGTCGTCGACAGCGTGCGCACGACGCCCGAGGCGACCGACCTGCACGCGATGCTGGCCGCCGCCCGCGAGCGCGGCGTCACCGCCGTGGTCATGGAGGTCTCCAGCCACGCCCTGGCGATGGGGCGGGTCGGGGGCGTCCGGTTCACCGTCGGTGGCTACACCAACTTCGGCTCCGACCACCTGGACTTCCACGCCGACTCGGCGGACTACTTCGCCGCGAAGGCGCAGCTGTTCGACGGGCGCTGCGCGGTGGAGGTGCTCAACCAGGACGACCCGGCGCTGAAGCCCCTGTACAAGCCGGCGACGGTGACCTACTCGGCGGCCGGCGACCCGACCGCCACCTGGTGGGCCGACGAGGTCGGCGGCGAGGGGTACGCGCAGCGCTTCACGGCGCACGGCCCGGACGGGTTGACCCTGCCGGCCGGGGTGGCGCTGCCGGGGCGGCACAACGTGGCCAACGCCCTGCTGGCCATCGCCGTCCTGGTCGCCGCCGGGGTGGACGCGAAGACCGCCGCCGCCGGGGTGGCCGCCTGCGGCGGGGTGCCCGGCCGGCTGGAGCTGGTGGCCGCCCCCGGGCCGGTGCGCGGAGTGGTCGACTACGCGCACAAGGCGGACGCGATCGTCGCCGCGCTGGCCGCGCTGCGGGAGTTCGGCGCCGGCCGGCTGATCTGCGTCATCGGCGCCGGCGGCGACCGCGACCGGGGCAAGCGGCCGGTGATGGGCGCCGCCGCGGCGGAGGGAGCGGACGTGGTGCTGGTGACCGACGACAACCCGCGCACGGAGCACCCGGCGGCCATCCGGGCCGAGGTGCTCGACGGCGCCCGCCGGGCCGGCACGGCCGCCCGGGTCGAGGAGGTGCCCGACCGCCGGGCCGCCATCGACGCGGCGGTCCGGCTGGCCGAGCCGGGCGACGTCATCGCGGTGCTCGGCAAGGGCCACGAACGCGGGCAGGAGATCGGCGGCGAGGTGCACCCGTTCGACGACCGCACCGAGCTGGCCGACGCGCTGCGCGCCCGGTTCGCCGACCCGGCGGGTCAGCGGTGATCGCGCTCAGCCTGGCCGAGGTCGCCTCGGCGGTCGACGGGCGGCTCGTCGCCGCCGACCCGGACGCCACGGTCACCGGCCCGGTCGAGTTCGACTCCCGCAAGGTGCGCCAGGGCGCGCTCTTCGTGGCCTTCCCCGGCGAGAAGGTGGACGGGCACGACTACGCCGCCGCCGCGGTGGCCGCCGGCGCGGTCGCGGTGCTCGGCACCCGCGAGGTGCCCGGCGTGCCGATGGTGCTGGTCGACGACGCGCTGGCGGCGATGGGCCGGCTGGCCCGCGCGGTGGTCGACCGGCTGCCGGGGCTCACCGTGATCGGGCTGACCGGATCCTCCGGCAAGACCACCACCAAGGACCTGATCGCCCAGCTCGCCGCGCGGCTCGGCCCGACGGTCGCCCCGCCCGGCTCGTTCAACAACGAGCTGGGGCATCCGTACACGGCGTTGCAGGCCGGGCCGGAGACCCGCTACCTGGTGATGGAGAAGGGCGCCCGCGGGGTGGGGCACGTGCGCTACCTGTGCGACGTGGTGCCGCCGCGGATCTCCGTGGTGCTCAACGTCGGGGTGGCGCACATCGGCGAGTTCGGCTCGGTGGAGACGATCGCGCTGGCCAAGGGGGAGCTGGTCGAGGCGCTGCCCGCCGAGGGCCTGGCCGTGCTGAACGCCGACGACCCGCTGGTCGACGCGATGGCCTCGCGTACGGTCGCCCGGGTGATCCGTTACGGCGAGGCGGCGCACGCCGACGTGCGGGCCGAGGACGTGACGCTGGACGACCGGGGCCGCGCCGCGTACACCCTCATCACCCCGGAGGGGACCGCGCCGGTGCGGCTCGGGCTGACCGGCCGGCACCAGGTCTCCAACACCCTCGCCGCCGCGGCGGTGGCCCGCGAGTTGGGCATGCCGCTGGCCGAGACGGCGATCGCGCTGGGCGCGCTGGGGTTGGTCTCGACCCGTCGGATGGACGTCTTCGAACGCGCCGACGGGGTGACCGTGATCGACGACTCGTACAACGCCAACCCCGCCTCCATGGCGGTCGCGCTGCGCGCGCTGGCCGGCATCGGGCGGGAGCGGCGCACCGTCGCGGTGCTCGGCTACATGGCCGAACTCGGGCCGTTCGAACGCGACGGGCACGCCGAGGTCGGCCGGCTCGCGGCCGAGCTGGGCGTAGACCGGCTGCTCGTGGTGGGCGAGCCGGCCGCGCCGATCCACGAAGGCGCGACATCGGTAGGTGACTGGGGAGGAGAGTCGGTGCTGCTCACCGATCAGGCGGCGGCCGTCGAGGTGCTGCGGAGCGAGTTACGGCAGGGCGACGTCGTGCTGGTGAAGGGCTCCCGGTACCGCACGTGGGAGGTGGCCGACGCGCTGCGCGCCGACGCCGCGGGCGACGGGAAGGCGACGGGGGGCGGCGCCGCATGAGGGCGGTCATCGTCGCCGTCGGGGTGGCCTTCCTGATCTCGCTCTTCTGCACCCCGATCGCGATCAAGGTGTTCGCCCGGCTGAAGGCCGGCCAGCCGATCCGATCAAACCTCGGTCTCGCCAGCAACGAGGGCAAGAAGGGCACGCCGACGATGGGCGGCGTGGTGTTCATCCTCGCCACGGTCATCGCGTACGTGGCCGGCCACCTGGCTCTGACCACCCTGCCGGACGCGCAGATCGCCCAGGTCGAGCCGACGATCACCGCCCTGGTGCTGCTGGGGCTGATGGTCTTCTCCGGCGCCGTCGGCTTCATCGACGACTTCCTCAAGGTGCGCAAGCGGCACAGCGGTGGCCTCAACAAGCGCGGCAAGCTGCTCGGCCAGATCCTGGTCGGGGCGGTCTTCGGGGTGGTGGCGCTCTACTTCCCGAGCACCATGACCGACGCCTCGGGCGCGGTGACCAACACCGAGACCGTGGGCAGCACGACGCTGAGCTTCATCCGGGACATCCCGGCGCTGGACGTCTCCAAGATCGGCGCGGTGGTCATCTTCATCTTCGTGGTGATGGCCGCGACCAACGGCGTCAACCTCACGGACGGCCTCGACGGCCTGGCCACCGGCGCCTCGGTGATGGTCCTCGCGGCGTACGCGTTGATCGCGTTCTGGCAGTACCGGCACTGGTGCGCCGACCCGAACTACACCCAGGACTACTGCTACACGGTCCGGGACCCGCTGGAGATCGCGCTGATCGCCGGCGCGGCGGCCGGGGCCTGCGTCGGCTTCCTGTGGTGGAACACCTCGCCGGCACGGATCTTCATGGGCGACACCGGGGCCCTGGGCCTCGGCGGCCTGATCGCCGGCATGGCGATGTCCACCCGGACGATCCTGCTGCTGCCGATCATCGGCGGCCTCTTCGTGATCATCACGATGTCCGTGGTGATCCAGATCATCTCGTTCCGTACCACCGGCAAGCGGGTGTTCCGGATGTCGCCGCTGCAGCACCACTTCGAGCTCGCCGGCTGGAGCGAGGTCAACATCGTGGTCCGGTTCTGGATCATCGCCGGCATCGGCGTGGCCATCGCGCTCGGGCTCTTCTACAGCGAGTTCCTCGCCAACATGACCTGAGCCGACCGGTCGGTCCCGCCGCGGGGCCCGGGCGCGCGTCGCCCGGGCCCCGCGCCGCGCCCGGCCTGGGGAGGCGCACGCCGCCGCGCGCAAGCCCGACACGCCGACCGGCCGGTTGCGCCGGTGGCGACCCCGGGAAACCGCGATGATGGTCTGCGTGGGGGAGGGCAGAGGCATCGAGGGCACGACAGAGACGACGCCCCGGCGGTCACCCGGAGCCACCCGTACGCGCGACGCGCCCGCCGCGACGCGCGGGCCGGACGAGGCCGGCGGCCGGGCGCTGCGCGGGGTGGACGCCGCGGGCGGGCTGGCCGCGCTGCGCGGCCTGCTCGACCGTCCGCTGGCCTCCTACTACCTGCTGCTGTCCAGCGCCGGGCTGCTGCTGCTGATCGGCCTGACGATGGTCTTCTCCGCGACCAGCGTCCGCGAGTACGCCCAGGGCGGCAACGCCTTCGCCGCCCTCACCAAGCAGGCGATCTTCGCGGTGATCGGCATCGTCGCCTTCTGGGCCTGCCAGCGGCTGCCGGCGAAGACCTACCGGGTGCTCGGCCGGCCGCTGCTGTTCACCGCCGTCGGCCTGCTGCTGGTGCTCAACCTGCTGCTCGCGTACGCGCGCCTGACCGGCCAGGACTCCGCCCGGATCGGCCCGGTCGAGGCCCGGCTGCTGTGGCTCTTCGTCGGCGGCATCCAGGTGCAGCCCTCGGAGCTGGCGAAGTTCGCCCTGGTGCTCTGGGGGGCCCACGTGATCGCCCGCAAGGGCGCCGCGCTGGGCTGGTGGCGCGAGCTGGCCACCCCGCTCTTCCCGGTCGTCGGCCTGCTCTTCGTCCTGGTCGGCTACAACGACCTCGGCACGATGCTCTGCCTGCTCGCCGTGGTGGTGGGGCTGCTCTGGGCGGCCGGGGTGCGGATGCGCGTCTTCGGCACACTGTCCGTGCTCGGGCTGCTCGGCGTCGGCCTGCTGATCGCCGTCGCCTCCCTGGGCGCCGGCTCCGGCGAGCGGGGCGAGGAGAACTACCGCTTCGCCCGGCTGATGTCGTTCTTCAACCCGCCCTCCCCGGACGACTGCAAGCTCGAGGGCTGCTACCAGATCTACCAGGGGCGGCTGGCCATTGAGCACGGCGGCTGGTTCGGCGTGGGGCTTGGCAAGTCCAGCCTCAAGTTCGGCTGGCTGCCGGAGGCGCACAACGACTTCATCTTCGCGATCATCGCCGAGGAACTGGGCGTGATCGGCTGCGTCGTGGTACTCAGCCTGTTCGCCGTGCTGGCCTACACCGGGCTGCGCATCGCCCGGCGCGTCGAGGACCCGTTCCGCCGGCTCGCCGCCGCCGCGGCGACCACCTGGCTGGTCAGCCAGGCAGTGATCAACATCGGCGGGGTGGTCGGGCTGCTGCCGATCACCGGCCTGCCGCTGCCGTTCATCTCCGACGGCGGAAGCGCCCTGGTCGTGACGCTCGCCGCGATCGGGATGCTCGCCTCCTTCGCCCGCGCCGAACCCGACGCCGCCAGAGCGCTGCATGCCCGTCCGCCGGCCCGATGGGTCCGACTACTCTGGGCCCCGTTGCCGCCGCTTCCCGGGCGGCGACGCCGCCCGGCGTCGCCCCCGGCTGCCCGAGGGTCCGTGCCCCGGTCGCGGGAGCGGCGGCCCGACGACCAGGCCGCACCGCGCGGCGTCCGGCTCGCCCGGACCCGGCGCGGGTCGGCGGACGAGAGGAGACGTTGATGGGTCCGCTGCGTTCGGTGGTGCTCGCGGGAGGTGGCACCGGGGGGCACATCTACCCGCTGCTCGCCTTCGCCGACTGCCTGCGCCGACACGACCCCGGCGTCCGGATCACCTGCCTGGGCACCCCGAAGGGCCTGGAGAACGAGCTGATCCCGCCGCAGGGCTACGACCTGCGGCAGATCCCGGCCTACCAGCTGCCCCGGTCGGTCAACATGAACCTGGTCAAGACCCCGGGCCGGATGTGGACCGCGGCCCGCGCCGCGGGCAAGGTGATCGACGAGGTGCGCGCCGACGTGGTGGTGGGCTTCGGCGGGTACGTCTCCGTGCCGGCCTACCTCGCGGCCTGGCGGCGCGAGCTGCCGATCGTCATCCACGAGGTGAACGTGCCGCCGGGCGTGGCCAACCGGCTCGGCATGAGGTTCACCAAGCACGTCGCCGTCGGCTTCCCGCACCAGCCCGCCCAGGCCGAGGCGCTGCGCGACGCCCGAGTCGTCGGCGTGCCGCTGCGCCGGGGCATCGCCGGCCTGGACCGGGTCGCCATGCGCAACGCGGCGCGGGCCCACTTCGGGCTCCGTCCCGACCTGCCGGTGCTCTTCGTCGCCGGCGGCTCGCAGGGCGCCCGCTCGATCAACCTCGCGGTCGCCGGGGCGGCCAAGGAACTCGCCCGCAACGGGGTGCAGGTGCTGCACGTGATCGGCGCCCGCAACGAGCCGGTGCCGGTCCCCACCGACCTGCCGGTCCCGTACGTGACGCTGCCGTACCTGTCCGAGATGGAGGCCGGCTACGCCGCCGCCGACCTGATGCTGGGCCGGGGCGGGGCGATGACCTGCGCCGAGGTGGCCGCGATCGGGCTGCCCACCATCTACGTGCCCTACCCGCACAGCAACCAGGAGCAGAAGCGCAACGCGCTGCCCGTGGTGGAGGCCGGCGGCGGGCTGCTCGTCGACGACGCCGAGCTGACCCCCGACTGGGTCGAGCGGACCGTCATCCCGCTGATCCGCGACCCGCACCGGCTCGCCGCCATGGGCGCCGCCGCGGCCGCGTACGGGCGCCGCGACGGCGACGAGGCGCTGCTCAACTTCGTCTACGAGGCGGTGGCCCGATGAGGGCGCGGCCCGTCCGCCCCGAGGCCCGCGCCGCCGCGACCGGAAGGTTCTCGTCATGAACACCGCACAGTTCACCCCGGCCGGCACGCTCACCGCGGAGGACCTGGGCACGATCCACCTGATCGGGGTGGGCGGGGTCGGCATGAGCGGCCTGGCCCGGCTCTTCCTCACCCGGGGCATCCGGGTCTCCGGCAGCGAGCTGCGGGAGTGGCCCTCCCTGGCCGGCATGCGCGCTCTCGGCGCGACCATCCACATGAGCCACGAGGCGTCCAACCTCGACGGCGTCGACACGGTCGTCTACTCCTCGGCGATCCCGCAGGACCACCTCGAGATGGTGGAGGCGCGCCGGCGCGGCCTGCGCGTGCTGCACCGCTCCGAGGCCCTGGCCGCCGCGATGACCGGCCGCCGGACGGTGGCGGTCGCCGGCACGCACGGCAAGACCACCACCACCTCGATGGTCACGATGGTGCTCCAGCAGGCCGGGCAGGACCCGTCCTTCGTGATCGGCGGGGAGATCTCCGAGGTCGGCTCGGGCGCCCACCACGGCACGGGCGAGTACTTCGTGGTCGAGGCGGACGAGAGCGACCGCTCCTTCCTGATCTACCGCCCGTACGTGTCGATCATCACCAACGTCGAGGCCGACCACCTGAACACCTACGGCGACCTGGCCAACCTGGAGGCGGCCTTCGCCGAGTTCGCCCGGCTCACCGACCCGGACGGCTTCATCATCACCTGCGCCGACGACCCGGGCGGGCGGCGGCTGGCCGAGACGCTGCGCGCGGAGGGCCGGCGGGTGCACACGTACGGCGAGGCGGCCGACGCCGACCTGCGGCTGACCGGGATCGCCTCGTCGGCCCGGGGAGTCCGCTACCTGGCGCAGATCGACGGCCGGTCGCTGGGCGAGTTCCGGCTGCCGGTGCCGGGGCGGCACATGGGGCTCAACAGCGCCTCGGCGGTGCTGGCCGCGTACCTGCTGGGGCTGCCGCTGGAGTCGGCCGAGGCCGCGCTCGCGGCGTTCCCCGGCGTGCGGCGGCGCTTCGAGCGTAAGGGCGTCGCGGACGACGTGCTGGTCTACGACGAGTACGCCTACCACCCGACCTCGATGACGCTGGCGCTGCAGACGTTGCGCGAGGTGGCCGGGGACGGCCGACTGATCGTGGTGTTCCAGCCCTACCGGCTCTACCGCACCCGCGACCTCCAGACGGAGATCGCCGAGGCGCTGGCCATCGCCGACGAGTTGGTGCTGCTGGAGGTCTTCGGCCCGGGCGAGCTGCGCCAGCCGGGGGAGGGCTCGGCGGCGCTGGTCGAGGCCGTGCCGCTGCCGGCGGAGCGGAAGGTCTTCGTGGACTCGTGGGAGGCGGCGCCGGCCGAGGTGGCCCGGCGGGCCCGCCCCGGCGACGTCGTGGTGACCATGGGCGCCCCGCCGATCTCGCTGATGGGGGACCAGCTGCTGGACGCGCTGTCAGCGCGTGCCGCCGATCCGGCGGCGCCGGCGGGCACGACGCCCGGCGGCGAGGCCGGCGGGGCGACGACCATCGGCGGCACCGTTCCCGGCGTCGGCGGCGCGGTCCCGGACGGCGCGGCACCCGCGGCCGGATGAGCCCCGGTCCGGCGCGCGGGCGCACCACCGGCGCGGACGGCGGTGGCCGGCGCGGACCGGTGCGCCGGTGGCAGCTGGTCCGGGCGGGCAGCGACGCGGTCCCCGCCTCGACCCGGCGGTTCATGGCCCGCGCCCGGCAGCGCCGGATGCGGGCCGCGCTGCCGTGGGCGATCGCGGCCGGCGTGCTCGGCCTGGCCGGGCTGGTCGCCTGGGCGCTGCTCGGCACCGGCCTGTTCGGGGTGCGCGAGGTCCGCGTCGAGGGCGCGGAGCTGGTCAGCGCGGTGCAGGTGCGCGACGCGGCGGCGGTGCCCGACGGGGCCCCGCTGGCCGGGGCGGACCTGGCCGCCATCGCGCGGCGGGTCGGGGGACTGCCGGCGGTGGAGCGGGCGGTCGTCACCCGGGACTGGCCGGACGCGCTGGTGGTCCGGGTGACCGAGCGCACGGGCGTGGCGGCGGTGCCGCGCGGCGAACAGTTCGTGGTGATCGACGGGGCGGGCGTGGTGTTCCGGACCCTGCCCCGGCAGCCGGACGGCCTGCCGGTGGTCCGGCTCGCCGAGCCGGGGCCGGACGACGGGGCGACCCGGGCCGCCCTGGAGGTGCTCGCCGTGCTCACCCCGGAGCTGCGGGCCGGGCTGGTGGACGTGACCGTCGAGGGGCTGGCCCGGATCAAGCTCCGGCTGCGCGACGACCGGGTGGTGGTCTGGGGTGACGCGACCCGGGGCGCGGACAAGGCGCGGGTCGCCACCGCCCTGCTCGACCGCGAGGCAGACACCATCGACGTGAGCGCCCCGGACGTGGTGACCCTGCGGTGACCGGCAGCTCGGTCCCGCCGGGCGACGTGACCCGTCCCGCTCCCACGGCGACACGCCGAGCGGGTCCTTGGCTCACGGCGTGGGTGCGCTTACGTTGCCCCGAAGAGGATCAGTGGTTGACATAACTGTAAGCCTCTAGTAGAGGGTGAGGGTTTAATCCTGATCCTCGCTGGTGACAGCTGTCGTCGACCGCTGGTCTGGCCAAGCCGTACCCGGTCGGCCCATGCCAATCTCGAAGGGAAAGGACCGGAGATGACACCTCCGCACAACTACCTGGCGGTCATCAAGGTCGTCGGCATCGGTGGCGGCGGCGTCAACGCCGTCAACCGGATGATCGAGGTTGGGCTCAAGGGCGTCGAGTTCATCGCGATCAACACCGACGCGCAGGCGCTGCTGATGAGCGACGCCGACGTCAAGCTCGACGTCGGCCGCGAGCTGACCCGTGGGCTCGGCGCGGGCGCCAACCCCGACGTCGGCAAGAACGCCGCCGAGGACCACCGCGACGAGATCGAGGAGGTGCTCAAGGGCGCCGACATGGTCTTCGTGACCTGCGGCGAGGGCGGCGGCACCGGCACCGGCGGGGCGCCCGTGGTGGCGAACATCGCGCGCAAGCTCGGCGCGCTGACCATCGGCGTGGTGACCCGGCCGTTCTCCTTCGAGGGCAAGCGCCGCCAGGTGCAGGCCGAGTCCGGGATAGACGAGCTGCGCAACCAGTGCGACACGCTGATCGTCATCCCCAACGACCGGCTGCTGGCGCTCGGCGACCGCAACATCAGCATGATGGACGCGTTCCGCACCGCCGACCAGGTGCTCCTCTCCGGTGTCCAGGGCATCACCGACCTGATCACCACGCCGGGCCTGATCAACCTGGACTTCGCCGACGTCAAGAGCGTGATGAGCGGCGCGGGCAGCGCGCTGATGGGCATCGGCAGCGCCCGCGGCGAGAACCGCGCCGTCGAGGCGGCCGAGGCGGCCATCTCCAGCCCGCTGCTGGAGCAGAGCATGGACGGCGCCCGCGGCGTGCTGCTCTCCATCGCCGGCGGGTCGGACCTGGGCCTGTTCGAGATCAACGACGCGGCCCAGCTCGTCACCGACGCGGCCCACCCGGACGCCAACATCATCTTCGGTGCGGTCATCGACGACGCCCTCGGCGACGAGGTGCGGGTCACCGTCATCGCGGCGGGCTTCGACGGCGGCGCGCCGGCGTACAAGGCCGCCGAGTCGGGCCGCAAGCCCAACCAGAACCAAGCCACCCAGCCCAGCACGCCGGTCACGCCCCCGCCGACCATGCCGGCGCCGACCCAGTCGCCGCGCCGGGTGCTCTTCGACGACGTGGACGTGCCCGACTTCCTCAAGAACGGTTCCTGAGCCCCGCCGATGACTGACAGCCCAGCCACGGTGCGCCCGGACCGGCGCGCCGAACTCGCGGCCGGCCTGGCCGACGTACGATCCCGGATCGCGCAGGCGTGCGCCGACGCGGGACGCGACACCTCCGAGGTCACGATGATCGCGGTGACCAAGACCTACCCGGCCGGGGACGTGGTGGCCCTGGCCGGGCTCGGCGTCACCGACGTCGGGGAGAACCGGGACCAGGAGGCGTCCGCCAAGGCGGCCGAGGTGGCCGCGGCCGGGGTGACGCCCCGGTGGCACTTCATCGGGCAGTTGCAGCGCAACAAGGCCCGGTCGGTGGTTCGCTACGCCGACGTGGTCCACTCCGTCGACAGCGTCCGGCTGGCGCGGGCGCTGGACGCGGCCTCGGCGGCGGGCCGGGACCGGCCGCTGGACGTGCTGGTCCAGGTCAGCATCGACGGGGCCACCGGCCGGGGCGGGGCGCTGCCCGACTCGGCCGACCCGGACGCCGGGCTCGGTCCGGTGGCCGAGGCGGTGGCCGGTGCGGACGGTCTGCGGCTGACCGGCCTGATGGCGGTGGCGCCGCTGGGCTGGGAGCCGGAGCGGGCGTTCGCCCGGCTGGCCGAGGTGGCCGCCGGGTTCCGGACGCTCCATCCGGGAGCCGCCGCCCTCTCCGCCGGCATGAGCGGGGACCTGGAGACAGCGATCCGGTACGGCGCGACACATGTCCGCGTGGGCAGCGCGTTGCTCGGAATGCGTCCCACGCTGCGGTAGCCTGACCGCGAGAGAAGCAAATTACATGCGTGTTGTTTTGAAGGGGCGGCGTCCCGTTGTCGGGGGTCGTGGCGTGCGACGCGAATCGCGCGCCAGGGGATTGCCGGCCCGGTCCGGTGGGCAGAAAGTGTTCCACTCGCGACAAGGCGACACGGCACGGGGGCGCGTGCCGCACGGCGGACGGGAAGGGCGCGGGATGGGTGCACTGCGCAAGGCGGGGGTCTGGCTCGGTCTGGTCGAAGAGGACGACGAGCGGGCCTATGACGACGGTGGCTACGAAAAGGGTGGCTACCGCGATTCGCGCTACCGGCAGAGCCGGTACTCGGAGGAGTTCGCCGACGACGAGGAGGACGACGCCGAGGAGCCGCCGGCGCCCCGGTCCCGCCTCGGCGACCGCGGCCGGCTCTCCGAGCGGGTCGCCTCCCGGGCGGCCGAGGCCGAGCGGGCCGACGGCGACCGCCCGGAGCGGGCCGAGCGGTCCAGCGTCCGCTCCATCACCCGGTCGACCGCCGGCGAGACCTCCGGGGCGCTGACCTACCACACCCGCGACAACCTGGCCCTGGCGCCGCAGGCGCAGCCGCGTGAGCGGGCGGTCGTCGCCGAGGAGGAGCAGCGCTACCAGATCACCACGCTGCACCCCACCACCTACCGCGAGGCGCGGACCATCGGCGAGCACTTCCGCGACGGCGTCCCGGTGATCATCAACCTCACCGAGATGGACGAGGCGGACGCGCGTCGACTTGTCGACTTCGCCGCCGGGCTCGCGTTCGGCCTGCGCGGTACGATCGAGCGCGTGACCAATCGGGTGTTCCTGCTCTCACCGGCCAACGTCCAGGTCACCGCGGAGGACAAGGCCAAGATCGCCGAGGGCGGCTTCTTCAGCCTGAGCTAGCCCCGCCCGACCCGAGGGACGTCGCCTGTCGTGTTGTCGATCGTGCTGCAAGTGCTGTATCTGGTGCTCTACATCTTCCTCATCACCCTGCTCGCCCGGTTCGTCCTGAGCGCCGTCCTGCAGTACGGTCGGCGCTGGCAGCCGGGCCGCGGGGCATCGGTGGGTCTGGAAATCGTGTGGAGCGTCACTGATCCCCCCCTCAACGCGTTGAGGCGTGTGATCCCTCCGTTGCGAATTGGTACCGTGAGCATCGACCTGGCCTCACTTGTGCTCCTGGTTATCCTGTTCGTGCTGATGGAGTTCGTGTTGAGGCGGTCGATCATGAGCCTTGTCTGATGACCGACGCGCTTTCGCGGCCGCAACTGACCCGAGGAGTTTCGATGCCGCTGACCCCGGCCGACGTCCACAACGTCGCCTTCAAAAAGCCGCCGATCGGCAAGCGGGGGTATGACGAGGAGGAGGTCGACGCTTTCCTGGACGAGGTCGAGCGCGAGCTTGCCCGTCTCATCGAGGAGAACAACGAGCTGCGTGCCCAGGTGGAGCGCGGCGGCCGTGGCGGCGCCCCCGCCGGCCCCGGCGGCGACGCCCGTCTCGCGGCGGAGCTCAACGACGTCAAGGCCCAGCTCGACCGGGTGCAGCGCGACAAGGCGGCGGCCGAGCAGGCCGCCCGGGCGATGCAGGCGGAGCTGGAGCAGGTCCGTACGGCCGGTGGGCCGGCGGTGACCGGTGACGGCGAGCAGCAGGCGCTGCGGGTGCTGATGATGGCCCAGCGGACGGCCGACGACCACGTCTCGGACGCCCGTCGCGAGGCCGACCAGCTGCTCTCCGAGGCCCGTTCCAAGGCCGAGGAGGTCACCCGCGAGGCCCGTTCCAAGGCCGACGCCCTCGAGCGCGACGCCCGCCAGCGGCACCAGGAGGCCATGGGCGGCCTGGACGCCAAGCGCACCGCGCTGCAGAAGCACATCGAGGAGCTCAAGCAGTTCGAGCGCGAGTACCGCACCCGCCTGAAGGCCTACCTGGAGAGCCAGCTGCGCGACCTGGACGGCCGCGGCCAGGGCCTGGAGGCCGAGATGACCCGTGGCGAGGGCACCCGGGCCGCCGGCGGCAACGGGCTCGCCGCAGCCGGTCTCGCCGGCTCCTACGGCGGCGGTCGTTCCGGCGCCCTCGAATCCGGTCGCTGATCACCGGTCGGCGGCCGTCGTCACCGCGACGGTCGCCGACCTCGCCTCATCGGCACGACCCGGCGGGGGTGAGCCGTGATAGTCGCGAGTCTCCTGCTCATCCTCGTCGCGGTGGTGCTGCTGGTGGCCGGCCTGGCCGGTGGCTCCAGTGTCCTTCTCGTCGTCTCCATCGCGGCCAGCCTGCTGGCCGCCGTCGCGCTGGTCGTGGGCGCCCGCCAGGCGGCCGGCGACCGGCTGGCGGCGGAGCGGCCGTCGCGCACTGACCGGCGGTCGCGCACGGCGACCCGGCGGGCCGACGCGGCCTTCGCGTACGGGCCGCCCGTGGAGCCGGAGATCCCCGTCCAGCACGTCCCTCCGACGGTCGACGCCGGCGGCACCGGGTGGCGGCAACCGCCCGAGCCACCGGTGGCCGACGTCGGCTCCCGGGGCGCCGCGCCTGGCGGGGTCGGGGCGTACGACGACGAGCCGGCGGCGCAGGACGTCACACCGGCCGACGCCGCCCGGGTGGCCCGCCTCGATGCCGAGGTCCGGGTGGTCGACGGGCGTCCGCGCTACCACCTCACCGGGTGCGCCCACCTCGTGGGCCGCGAGCACGAGTCGCTGCCGGTCGGCGAGGCCGTCGAGCTCGGCTTCACCCCGTGTGCCGACTGCGCGCCGGACACCGCCCTGCTCGCCGACGCCGGCCGGCTCTGAGCGGCCCGGCTCCGGTGGACGACACGCTGAGCGTGGCGGTCCGGGTGAAGCCCGGCTCCGCCCGCGCCCGCGTCGGCGGCCGCTTCGACGGCCCGCACGGGCCCGCGCTGGTGGTCGCCGTCAACGCGCCGGCCGTGGACGGCCGGGCCACCGAGGCGGCCCGGCGGGCGCTGGCCGGGGCGCTGGGCGTCCGACCGGCTGCGGTGTCCCTGCGGGCGGGCGCGGCCAGCCGCGACAAGCTCTTCCTGGTCGAGGGTCCCGCACCGGAGCTGACCGAGGCGCTGCGCCGGCTGCGCGACGGGGCCGCCGGGTGACGTACGCCCGGGTCGGGCACCCGTGACGCCGGGGCTGGATCTCGCGCTGCTGCTCGGCGCGGCGGTGCTGCTGGTGGCGGTCGGGGCGGTGCGGCTGTCCACCCGGCTCGGGGTGCCGAGCCTCCTGGTCTACCTGGCCCTCGGTGTCGCCATCGGCGAGGCCGGGCTGGGCATCCGCTTCGACGACGCCGAGCTGACCCGGACCCTCGGCTTCTGCGCGCTCATCGTGATCATCGCCGAGGGCGGGCTGACCGCGCGGTGGAGCACGCTGCGCCCGGTGCTCGGGCTCGCCGCCCTGCTCTCCACCGTCGGCGTACTGGTCAGCATCCTGGTCGTCGGCCTCGCCGTGCACCTGCTGCTCGGGCTGGACTGGCGGTTGGCGCTGCTCTACGGGGCGGTGCTCTCCTCCACCGACGCGGCCGCGGTCTTCGCCACGCTGCGCCGACTGCGCCTGCCGCCCCGCCTGGTGGCGACCCTCGAGGCCGAGTCGGGGATGAACGACGCCCCGGTCGTGCTGCTGGTGGTGCTGCTGTCCCGGGAGGGGATCACCCATCCGTGGTGGTACGAGACCGCCCTGGTGAGCTACGAGCTGGGCGTCGGCGCGGCTGTCGGTTTCGCGGCCGGCGTCGGCGGGCGGTGGGCGCTGCGGCACGCCGCCCTGCCGTCGGCGGGGCTCTACCCGATCGCGGCGGTCGGGCTGACCGTGTTCGCCTACGCCGCCGGCGCGGTGCTGCACGCCTCGGGCTTTCTCGCCGTCTACGTGGCGGGGGTGATCCTCGGCAACGCCCGGCTGCCGCACCGGCAGGCCATCCTCGGTTTCGCCGACGGGTTGGCCTGGCTGGCGCAGATCGGGCTGTTCGTGCTGCTCGGGTTGCTCGTCACGCCGAGCCGGCTGGGCTCGGCGGTGCTGCCGGCGGTGGTCGCCGGGCTGGCGCTGGTGCTGCTCGCCCGGCCGCTGTCGGTGGCGGCGTCCGCGCTGCCGTTCCGGTTCGGCCTGCGCGAGCAGGCGTTCCTGTCCTGGGCGGGGCTGCGCGGCGCGGTGCCGATCGTGCTCGCCACGATTCCGCTGTCGGAGCGGGTGCCCGGCGCCGACCGGCTCTTCGACTCGGTCTTCGTGCTGGTGGTGATCTTCACGCTGCTGCAGACCGGGACCCTCGCCCCGGTGGCCCGCCGGCTGCGGGTGACCGCCCCGGCCGAGGCGGCGGAGATCCGGGTGGAGACCGCCCCGCTGGAACGGATGCGCGCCGACCTGCTCCAGGTGGAGGTGCCGCCGGGTTCCCGGCTGGCCGGGGTGCACGTCGACGAGCTGCGGCTGCCGCTGGGCGCCTCGGTGACGCTGGTGCTGCGGGACGGGGCGGGTGTCGTGCCGGGCCCGGACTTCCGGCTGAAGACCGGCGACAGCCTGCTGATCGTGGCGACCGCCGGGGTGCGCGACGAGGCGGAGCGCCGGCTGCGGGCGGTCAGCCGGAGGGGCCGGCTGGCCCGCTGGTTTGGCGAGTACGGCGAGGATCGCGACGGTTGATCTGCTAGCGTTCCTTTTGCCCCGATAAGGTGCGACTCGGGGTCGAGCGGCGGTGCGTCGGAGCGGCACGTTGTCGGACGCCTGTACGTTCCGTATTCTTGCGAATCTCCGGAGTGCGCGGCCACGTCGCCGCGCGCCCCTTTTGTACTGGGGGCGCCGATGTCGGCGGCCCCTGTCCAGGCGCCGCGGTCCGCCGCGGTTCCGCGGCCGAGGGAGCGACGATGGCGAAGCCAGCCGAGACCAGGACCGCCGGCCGCAAGCCGGTGGCGAAGGCCACCCGCAGCGCGGCGGAGACCGAGAAGATCCGGGCGGCCCTGGCGGCGCGGCGTGACGAGTTGCGTGCCGAGTACGATCAGACGCTGAGCGAGATCACCGAGCTGCAGCGCGACCGGCTGACCGACTCGGCCGGGGACGACCAGGCCGACACCGGGACGAAGACGTTCGAACGCGAGCAGGAGATCTCACTCGCCAACAGCATCCTGGAACGGATCACGCAGGTCGAGCGGGCGTTGGAGCGGCTCGACGAGGGTGGCTACGGCTGGTGCGAGCGGTGCGGCAACCCGATCCCGGTGGAGCGGCTCGCCGCGTTCCCGTCGGCCACCCTCTGCGTGACGTGCAAGCAGCTGGAGGAGCGGCGCTGAGGCCCGCTCCCCGGCGGCCATGGGAGGCGGCGCGCGAGCGCCGCCGCGAGCGTCGATGGGGAGCAGATGTCCGAAGCACCGCCCGCCGGGTCCGGCAGCGCTGAGCCGGGAGGCGGCACGCCCCGCCGCCGGGCCGTCACCATCCTGCTCGGCGTCGCGCTGACCGCCCTCGTGGCCGACCTGGTCACCAAGCACCTCGCCCTGCTCACGCTGTCCGACCGCGAGCCGGTCAAGCTGCTCGGCGGCGCGGTCTACCTCACCCTGACCCGCAACAGCGGCGCGGCCTGGAGCATCGGCTCGGACCACACCTGGGTCTTCCCGCTGATCACCCTCGGCGTGGTCGGCTGGATCCTCTGGATGGCCCTGCGGCTGCGTTCGCTGCCCTGGGCGATCTCGCTCGGCCTGGTGCTCGGCGGGGCGCTGGGCAACCTCACCGACCGGATCTTCCGCGCCCCGGGCTGGTTCGTCGGGCACGTGGTGGACATGGTCAGCCTCTTCGACCCGTACGGCCGGGTCTGGCCGGTGTTCAACCTGGCCGACAGCGCCCTGGTCTGCGGCGTGGTGCTCGCCGTCGTGCTGGAGCTGACCGGCCGCCAGCGCGACGGCAGCCGGGTCGGCAAGGACGGGGCCACCGAGGCGACGCCGGCCGACGCGGGACAGCGGGAGCGGGCATGACCTCCGCCTTCGCCGCCGGCGGCGACCACCGCTCCCTGCCCCTGCCCGACGGTCTCGACGGCACCCGGCTCGACCAGGCGGTGTCGCGGCTCTTCGGGCTCTCCCGCACCGCCGCCGCGGCCCTGGTCGACGCCGGCGACGCGCTGGTCGACGGGGTGGTCCGGGCCAACTCGTACAAGGTCAGGGCCGGCTCCTGGCTGGAGGTGACCCTGCCCGCCCCGGCCGCCCCGCCCACCGTGGTGCCGCAGGCGGTCCCCGGGCTGCGGGTCGTGCACGCCGACGACGACATCGTGGTGGTGGACAAGCCGGTCGGCGTCGCCGCGCACCCGAGCCCCGGCTGGACCGGCCCCACGGTGATCGGCGCGCTGGCCGCGATCGGGCACCGCATCTCCACCAGCGGCGCCGCCGAGCGGCAGGGCGTGGTGCACCGGCTCGACGTGGGCACCACCGGGATCATGGTGGTGGCCAAGAGCGAGCAGGCGTACACCGCGCTGAAGCGGGCGTTCAAGTACCGCGAGGTCGAGAAGCGCTACCACGCCGTGGTGCAGGGGCACCTCGACCCGCTGCGGGGCACCATCGACGCCCCGATCGACCGGCACCCCACCCACGACTACCGCTGGGCGGTGGTCTCCGGCGGCAAGCCGAGCATCACCCACTACGACACGGTGGAGGCGTTCCCGGCGGCGAGCCTGGTCGACGTCCGGCTGGAGACCGGCCGCACCCACCAGATCCGGGTGCACTTCTCCACCCTGCGGCACCCGTGCGTGGGCGACCTCACCTACGGGGCGGACCCCACCCTCTCCGCCCGGTTGGGTCTGGCCCGACAGTGGCTGCACGCCCGCTCGTTGAGCTTCCTGCACCCCCGCACGGGGGACGAGGTGCGCTTCGTCAGCGACTACCCTGACGACCTGGTCCGGGCGCTCGAGATCCTCCGCGACTGAGCGTCGCCCCACCGCCAGACGATCCGACGAGGGGGATCCGCACCCGTGCGCGCCGGCGACCCGCTGCGGCGATGGGACCAGCCACCGCTGTCCCGGCTGGCCGGCGCCGTGACCCGGCCCGGCGACGGTCCGGCCCGGCCGCGGGTGCTCACCGTGATCGCGCTGCTCTCCTGCGCCGCCGTGCTGCTCGCCGCCGGGTGGGCCGGCGACGACCGCCCGACCGGTGACCGCACCGGCGGCGAGGTGACCCGGGTCGGGGTGGCCCACGGCGACTCGATCCCCGGCTACGTCCGCGCCGCCGCCGCCGACCTGGCCGCGCTGCCGCCCGCCGCCCCGGCGGCCGGCGACGGGACGTACGCCCTGGTCTCCCTCTCGTCCTACCTGACCCCGCAGGGGGCGGCGGCGGTCCTCGGCGACGTGCCGGTCGCCGCCGTCCTCGGGCGGGTGCCGCTCGCCGACCGGCAGACCGAGATCGTCCGCATCCCCGCGCAGCGGGTGCCCGACGACGTGGTCGCCGGGATGGCCGACGTCGCCGCCCGCAAGGAGCGGGAGGCCGCCGACTACCGCGCCCGGTCCGGCGCGCTGACCGACGGCGGGCAGGCAGAGCGCGAGCTGCGGCAGGTGTACGACAGCGGCGCCGAGGTGTCGGCGGCGGAGGCGGCCGCGTACCGCTCCGGCTGCGCCTGCCTCTACGCCGCGGTGGTCCGCGCCGAGCCGGTGGCCCTGCGCCGCCTGGCCGCCCGGCCCGGGGTGCGGGCGGTCGACCCGGCGCCCGAGGTCACCCGGCTCGACCGGACCGTCTTCACGCCGCCGCTGCCCGAGCAACGGGAGGTCGCGCACCCGCCGGCCGACGCCGGCCTCGTCGCGCGAGCTGCCACGGGGAAAGGCGACCGGGGCACGCCCCCGACCCCGCCGGTGGGCGAAACGTCGGAACCCGCACCCGAGGTGACGGATTCGTCACCGGTCCGGACCGGCCCGGCATCCGGCGGAATCCCACCGCCGACCCCGCCCACCTCGGCAGACGCCGCCGCCGGCGGCACCGGGGCACCGGCCGGGTGACGGTGGGCAGGACCGAAGGTGCGCGGACGGGTGTGGTCCGAATAGGGTTTCGTTCGTAGCCTGTCAGGCGGACGTCGATGGTGCTGGGAGGGCGAGCCGTGGAGGGCAGCGAGACCGGCTGGGCACGGCCGGCCGAACCAGCACCGCGGTGGCGGGCGCTGCTCGACCGGGCCCGGCACGGCGGTCGACCGGCCGAGCCGGCCGAGACCGACCGGCGCGAGGCGCCGCCGGCCCCGCCCGAGCCGCTGCCGCGCCGGTCGTCGGGGAACGGCTACGCCGCACGGGTGCCGGCCATCGGGCGGGCCCCCGAGCCGCCGCACGGCGCGGAGCCCGGCCCGCCGGGGTACGGCACGGAGTACGGCCGCCCGGCCGACGCCGGATACGGCCGCCCGGCCGACGCGGGGTACGGCCACCCGGCCGACGCCGGGTACGGCCACTCGGCCGACGCGGGGTACGGCCGCCCCGCCGACGCGGGGTACGGCCACTCGGCCGACGCGGGGTACCGGGCCGAGGCCACCTACCGGGTCGAGCCGGCCTACCGGGTAGACCCGGCCGAGCCGGCCTACCGGGTGGACCCGGGCTATCCGGCCGAGCCGGACCACCGCGAGCCGCCGGTCCACCGGCCCGAGCCCTCCCACGTCGTGCCGACGCAGCGGCGCGGGCACGAGCCGGTCGAGTCGCGCTACGCGCTGCTGGACAACGGCTACCGGCACGAACCGCCCCCGGCCGAGTCCCGGTACGCCCCCCTGCTCGACGGCGGCTACCGCCCCGAGCCCACCTACCAGCCGCCGCCCCCGGCAGCGCCGCCCGCCCCGCCCCCGGTCGCCGATCGGGGCTACCCGGCCCGGGTCGAGTGGCGCCCGCGCGGGGCGGAGAGCGAGCTGGAGCGCGCCGCCGGGGTGCTCCGCCGGGACCTGGGCACCCCGCGGGTGCTCGCGTTCGCCAACCCCAAGGGCGGCGTGCACAAGACCACCGCCACCGTGCTGGCCGCGGCGACCGTCGGCAGCGTACGCGGCCGGGGCGTGCTGGCCTGGGACGACAACGAGCTGCGCGGCACCCTCGGGCTGCGCGCCGGCAGCGCCCGGCACGCCCGCACCATCCGGCACCTGGTCGGCGACCTCGCGCACATCGAGATCAAGGAGGGCGCGGAGCTGCTGGCGCACCTGGACGACTACCTGCGGCACGCCTCCGACGGCTCGTACGACGTGCTGGCCGGCGAGGAGAGCCCCCGGTTCGCCCAGCGGCTCGACCAGTTCACCGTCCGGCGGGTGCTGGAGCTGCTGCGGCGCACCCACGACGTGATCTGCGTGGACACCGGCAACAACGTGGAGAGCGCCAACTGGCGTACGGTCATGCAGGCGGCCGACCAACTCGTGGTGACCACGGTGCCGCGCGAGGACGCCGCGTTCAGCGCCGACTGGATGCTGGACCTGCTGCACGAGGTGGGCATGGGCGAGCTGGCCGACAACGCGGTCACCCTGATCTCCTGCCCCACGCCGGGCCGCTCCCCGTTGCAGGACGACCTGGAGCGCCACTTCGCCACCCGCACCCGCGCCGTCGCCGTCGTGCCGTACGACCCGGCGCTGGAGACCGGCTCCTCGATCGAGTACCAGCAGCTCCAGCAGGAGACCCGGCAGGCGTGGCTGAAGGCCGCCGCGGTGATGCTGGAACCGTTCGCCCGGTGAGCGGGTGTGCCGCCACCGGCCACCCGCGCCGCAGCCCGGCCTGAGAGGATCACGGGGTGAGCGCGGACACCCCCGAACCCGACCGGCCCGGCCGCCGGCCCGACGAGCCGGGCGCCCCGGCACCGGCAGCCCCGGCGGAGCGCGCCGCCCCGGCCGGGGATGCCCCCGCCGGCCCGTACGGCGCCCGGGAGGTCGACCAGCAGGTCGCGTGGGAGGCCGGCCCGTACGCCCCGCCGACGGCGGGCGCCGTGAGCCCGTACGACGGCCCCGGCGCGTTTCCCTACGGCGACCCGGGCGCCGCCTACGGAGTCGGCCAACCGGTCCCGCCCGCCGAGCCCGAACTGCCGCGTCGCCGGGCGGTGCGGCTCGCGGCGGGCGCGGGGCTCGCGCTGACCGTCCTGGGGGTGCCGCTCGGGCTGCTCTGGGCCGCGCTCGCCCCGGACACCCCGGTGCTCAAGGTCCCCGACGGCGCGATCTACGCCGAGCCGCAGCCGGAGCAGCCGGTCGCCGCCGACGGCTGGTTCAGCCTGCTCGGGCTGGGCTTCGGGGTGCTCGCCGCGCTCGCGCTGTGGTTCGTGCTGCGCCGCGTGCGGGGGCCCGTCGGCCTGCTCGCCACCGTGCTCGGCGCGTTCGGCGCGGCGCTGGTCGCCTGGCAGGTGGGCCGGCGGATCGGGCTGGCCGGCTACCAGCGGCTGCTGGAGACCGCCCCGGACGGCCGGGCCTTCAGCAAGCCGGCGGACCTGCGGGCCGGCGGGATCGATCTGATCTTCGGCGTGCTGCCGGTGCCGCACGGCAACCTGCTGCTGCCCGCCTTCGGCGCGGCCGTGACGTACACCCTGCTGGCGGGCTGGTCCCGCTGGCCGTCGCTGCGCCCGGAGCCCGAGCCCGGCGCGCCCGGGGTCAGTTGGGAGTCGGCGGGGAGGCCAGCTCCGCCAGCGGCACCGGAACCGCCCGCACCTGGCGCAGCAGCGCCGCCTCACGGTTGAGCAGCCGCAGCTCGGCGCGGAGCCGGGCGGCGGTGTCGTCGATGGCGAGCAGCCGCTGGCGGTCGGCCACCGTCAGCGCCGCCGTCGCGGCGACCAGGTGGGAGAGCACCGTCGGGTCCTCCGGCAACTGCTCGGACAGCTCCTCCGGGTCGGCCCGGACCAGCCCCAGGTACTGCCGGAAGACCGAGATCACCCGGGCGGCGAGCAGGTCGGCGACCTCGTCCGGCCCGTCCGGCTCCGGCAGCCACTCCACCTCCGCGGTGAGGTAGGGCGCGGCCTCGCGGTCGACGTCGGTGACGCGGAACCTGCGCCGGCCCACCGTGACGATGTCGAAGCCCCCGTCGGGGCGCTCGGTGACCTGCCGCAGCTCGGCCGTGCAGCCCACCTCGTGCAGGGTGACGTCGCCGCCGCCGGGCACCGGCCGGCCGTCCGGGGCGGTGGGGGCGACCTCCCAGCCGGCCTGGATGGCCACCACGCCGAACTCGCGTGGGGCGCCCTCGGGGAGCCCGACCAGGTGCCGGACCAGGGCGCGGTAACGCTCCTCGAATATGTGCAGTGGCAGCACCAGACCGGGGAAGAGGACCGTCCCGAGCGGAAATACCGGCAGCCGCGCAGTCACGCGTCGAGGGTAGCCCGATCCCGGCGCGGCGGCGTGTCCCGGCTCACCGTCCCGGCGTGCGGGCGGCAGCGGTCGGTGTCCGGGCCGGCCGCCTAGACTCGCAAGGGTGTTGAACCGGATCGACCTGCGCGGCGGCGTCCGCGACCCGCGCCGCCTGCTGCCCCGTGCCCAGCTCGACGTCTCCGTGGCCGTCGAGAGGATCCGCCCGCTCGTGGAGGCGGTCCGGGAGCATGGCTACCCGGCGATCCGGGAGGCCAGCGAGCGCTTCGACGGGGTCTCGCCCGAGGTGCTGCGGGTGCCCGTCGAGGCGATCGCCGAGGCGGAGGGGACCCTCGACCCCGGGGTGCGTGCCGCGCTCCTGGAGTCGATCACGCGGGCCCGCAAGGTGCACGCCGACCAGCGGCGCACCGACCACACCACCCAGGTGGTGCCGGGCGGCACGGTGACCGAGCGCTGGGTGCCGGTCGACCGGGTCGGCCTCTACGTCCCCGGCGGCCTGGCGATGTACCCGTCGACCGTGGTGATGAACGTGGTGCCGGCCCAGGCGGCCGGGGTCCGCTCCCTGGTCGTGGTCAGCCCGCCGCAGAAGGACAACGGCGGCCTGCCCGATCCCCGGGTGCTCGCCGCGTGCGCCCTGCTCGGCGTCGACGAGGTCTACGCCGTCGGCGGCGCCCAGGCCGTCGCGATGCTCGCGTACGGGGCGGCCGTCGACGCCGGGGGCAGCGCGCACTGCGACCCCGTCGACATGATCACCGGCCCGGGCAACATCTGGGTGACCGCCGCCAAGCGGCTGCTGCGCGGCGTCGTCGGCATCGACGCCGAGGCCGGCCCGACCGAGATCGCCATCCTGGCCGACGACACCGCCGACCCGGCGCACGTCGCGGCCGACCTGATCAGCCAGGCCGAGCACGACCCCCTCGCCGCCAGCGTGCTGGTCACCCCGTCGGTCGCGCTGGTCGACGCGGTCGAGCGGGAGCTGGCCCGGCAGGTGCCGGCCACCAAGCACGCCGAGCGGGTCACCACCGCGCTGACCGGCGAGCAGAGCGGCGTCGTCCTGGTCGACGACCTCGACGCCGGGCTGCGGGTGGTCGACGCCTACGCGGCCGAGCACCTGGAGATCCAGACCCGGGACGCCCGCGAGTGGGCGCTGCGCGTGCGCAACGCCGGGGCGATCTTCGTCGGCGCCTGGTCGCCGGTGTCGCTCGGCGACTACTGCGCCGGCTCCAACCACGTGCTGCCCACCGGCGGCTGCGCCCGGCACTCCTCCGGGCTCTCCGTGCAGTCCTTCCTGCGCGGCATCCACCTCGTGGAGTATTCGCAGGAGGCGCTGCGCGAGGTGGCCCCGCACGTGGTCACCCTCGCCGGAGTGGAGGACCTGCCCGCGCACGGGCAGGCGGTCAGCGTGCGCTTCCCGGGGACGGCGTCGTGAGCGGGCTCGACGACCTGCCGATCCGGGACGACCTGCGCGGGCTCACGCCGTACGGGGCGCCGCAGCTCGACGTCGCGGTGCGGCTGAACACCAACGAGAACTCCTACCCGGTGCCCGAGCCGGTGGTGGACGCCATCGGCAAGGCCCTCGCGGCGGAGCTGCGCGACCTCAACCGCTACCCGGACCGCGACGCCGTGGCGCTGCGCGCCGACCTCGCCGGCTACCTGGGCCACGGGCTCACCGTCGAGCAGGTGTGGGCGGCCAACGGCTCCAACGAGATCCAGCAGCAGCTGCTCCAGGCGTTCGGCGGGCCGGGGCGCACCGCGCTCGGCTTCACCCCGGCGTACTCGATGCACCCGCTGCTGGCGCTCGGCACCGGCACGCGGTGGGTGCCGGCCCGGCGCGGCGTCGACTTCGGGCTGACCGCCGACGAGGCGGTCGCCCAGGTCCGCGCGCACGCCCCGGACGTGGTCTTCCTCTGCTCGCCGAACAACCCGACCGGCACGGCGCTCGACCCGGCCGTGGTCGCCGCCGTGCTGGACGTCGCGCCCGGCATGGTCGTCGTCGACGAGGCGTACGCCGAGTTCGCCCGCCCCGGCACGGTCAGCGCGCTGGCGGTGCTGCCCGGGCACCCGCGGCTGGTGGTGACCCGGACGATGAGCAAGGCGTTCGGGTTCGCCGGCGGCCGGCTGGGCTACCTGGCCGCCGACCCGGCGGTGGTGGCGGCGGTGCAGCTGGTCCGGCTGCCTTACCACCTCTCGGCGCTGACCCAGGCCGCGGCCCGGGCGGCGCTGGCACACCGCGACGCCCTGCTCGGCACGGTGGCCGCGATCATGCAGCAGCGCGACCGGATCGTGGCGGAGTTGCGCGGCCGGGGGCTGTGGGTCGCGGACAGCGACGCCAACTTCGTGCTGTTCGAGGTCGGGGGCGACCAGGCCGCCGCCTGGCGCACCCTGCTCGACGCCGGCGTGCTGGTCCGCGACGTCGGCCTGCCCGGCTGGCTGCGGGTCACCGCCGGCACCCCCGCCGAGACCGACGCCTTCCTCGCCGCCATGGAGAAGATCTAGTGGGAGCGCGAGGAACGAGCTCGCCAGCCCCGCAGTCGCGACCGAAAGGCAAGCAATGAGCCGGACCGCCCGGGTGGAGCGGATCACCAAGGAGACCAAGGTCCTCGTCGAGATCGACCTCGACGGCACCGGCCGGGCCGAGATCGGCACCGGGGTCGGCTTCTACGACCACATGCTGCACCAGATCGCCCGGCACGGCGGCTTCGACCTGACGGTGCGCACCGTCGGCGACCTGGAGATCGACGCCCACCACACGATGGAGGACACCGCGCTCGCCCTGGGCGCCGCGTTCGACCAGGCGCTGGGCGACAAGGCCGGCATCCGGCGGTACGGCTCCGCCACCGTCCCGATGGACGAGGTCCTCGTCCGGGCCGCGGTCGACCTCTCCGGCCGCCCGTACGTGGTGCACGACGAGCCGGCGCTCGCGCCGTACATCGGGCCGGTCTACCCGACCAGCATGACCCGGCACATCTGGGAGTCCTTCGGCCAGGCGGCCCGGATCACCCTGCACGTGGACGTGCTGCGAGCGGCCCGCCCCGGCGGGCACCCGGACGCCCACCACGTGGTGGAGGCGCAGTTCAAGGCCGTCTCGCGCGCGCTGCGCGAGGCCACCGCGATCGACCCGCGCGCGGCGGGCGCGATCCCCAGCACGAAGGGTGCTCTCTGATGGGCGCGAGGAGGGCGGCACGGCGGAGTCCCGCAGCCGCGGACGGAGGGCGGAGCTGATGGGCGGGGTCCTGCCGACGTTGCTGCTGATCCTGGCCGGTGTGCTGGTGGGCGGCACCTGGTCGCTGCACAAGCAGGGCGCACCACGTGGCGCGGTGGTCGTGACCGCGCTGCTCGCCGTGCTGGCCACGGCCGGCGGCGTGCTCTGGCTGCTGCCCGGGGACGGCTCGTGAGCCGGCGGCTCGGTGGCGGCATGAGCGAGCGTCAGCGAGCGAGTCATCAGTGCGGCGCCGTGGTGCCTCATGCCGCCACCGAGCGAAGCGAGGTGGCGGCATGAGCAACGTGGTGGTGCTCGACTACGGGTCGGGCAACCTGCGCTCGGCGGAGCGGGCCCTGGCCCGCGCCGGCGCGGACGTGACGGTGACCGACGACCTGACCGCCGCCGCCGAGGCGGACGGCCTGGTGGTGCCGGGCGTGGGCGCGTTCGCCGCCTGCATGGCCGGCATCGAGGCGCTCGGCGCCGGGCCGGTGATCGCGGAGCGCGTCGCCGCCGGGCGTCCGGTGCTGGGCATCTGCGTCGGCATGCAGGTGCTCTTCGAGCACGGCGACGAGCACGGCGTGGTGACGAAGGGCCTCGGGCTGCTCCCCGGCGGGGTGACGAGGCTGGCCGCCGACCGCCTGCCGCACATGGGCTGGAACACGGTGTCGGCGCCGGCCGGGTCGGTGCTCTTCGCCGGGCTGCCCGCCGACAGCCGGTTCTACTTCGTGCACTCGTACGCCGTCGGCGACCCGGGGGCGCTGGCCGCCGCCGGCGCCACGGTCACCACCGCCCACCACGAGACGGACTTCGTGGCGGCCGTGGAGCGGGGTGCGCTGTGCGCGGCGCAGTTCCACCCGGAGAAGTCCGCCGACACCGGTGCCGCGCTGCTGGGCAACTGGCTCGCCACGCTGTCGACCGGTGACTGAGCGCCCGTCCGCCTCCGTCCGCCGGCGGGGCACGCCGTGAGCAAGGAGCGGGCCCGTCGCCGGGCGGCCCGGGAGGCCGAGGCGGCCCGGGAACGGGTCGTCCGGGAACGGCGGGCGGCCCGGCGGGAGCGCCGGCGGGCGCTGGTCCGCCGGATCACGCCCGCGCTGCGCCGGCGGCGTACCGGCCGGCTGCCCCGGCACAGCCGCGGCGAGCGGGCCGCGATCGTGCTGCTGACCCTGGCGGCGATGGTCCTGATCTGGTCGCTCGTGGACGACCTGGCGCTGCGGATCGCGCTGGTCGTGCTGTTGCTGCTCGTACTGCCGGCGATCGTGGTGATCGCCCTGGACCGTCGCACCTGACCCGAGGAGAAGAATCGTGAGCCTCACCCTGTTGCCCGCCGTGGACGTCGCCGACGGCCAGGCCGTCCGGCTCGTGCAGGGCGCCGCCGGCAGCGAGACGACGTACGGCGACCCACTGGAGGCCGCGCTGGCCTGGCAGCGGGACGGTGCCGAGTGGATCCACCTGGTCGATCTCGACGCGGCGTTCGGGCGGGGTTCCAACGCACACCTGCTGGCCGAGGTGGTGCGCCAGCTCGACGTGAAGGTGGAGCTTTCCGGCGGCATCCGGGACGACGAGTCGTTGCAGGCCGCGCTCGGTACCGGCGCGGCCCGGGTGAACATCGGCACCGCGGCCCTGGAGGACCCGGTCTGGTGCGACCGGATCTGCGGCGAGTACGGCGACCGGGTGGCGATCGGGCTCGACGTGCGGGGCCGTACCCTCTCCGCCCGGGGCTGGACCCGCGACGGCGGCGACCTCTACGAGGTGCTGGAGCGGCTGGACAAGGCCGGCGCGGCGCGGTACGTGGTCACCGACATCACCAAGGACGGCACCATGCGCGGGCCGAACCTGGACCTGCTGCGCGAGGTCTGCGCGCGCACGGACGCCCCGGTGATCGCCTCCGGTGGCGTCTCCACCCTGGACGACCTGCGGGCGCTGGCCACCCTGGAGCCGATCGGCGTGGAGGGCGTGATCGCCGGCAAGGCGCTCTACGCGGGCGCGTTCACCGTCGCGCAGGCGTTGGACACCCTGGCCGCGGCGTGACCGCCACCCGGCTCGGCTCCGGCGGCCCCTGGGAGGCCGTGTACGGCTACTCCCGGGTGGTCCGGGCCGGCGACCTGGCCTGGACCGCCGGGTGCACCTCCACCGTGGACGGCGTGGTCACCCACGTCGGGGACGCGGCGGCGCAGACCGCGCAGGCCCTGCGGATCGCCCTGGACGCGCTCGCCGAGGTCGGCGCGGCGCCCGGCGACGTGGTCCGCACCCGGATGTACGTCACCGACCGCGCGTACGCCGACGAGGTGGGCCGAGCCCACAACGCGGTCTTCGGAGCGGTCCGCCCGGCCGCCACGATGGTGGTGGTCGCCGGCCTGCTGGATCCGGACCACCTCGTCGAGGTGGAGGTGGAGGCGTACCTCGGCGACCGCTGAGCGCCGCCGCGGCATCCCGCTCCGGAAGGCCGGGCGCGACCCGCCGTCCGGTCCTCGACCGACCCGGCCCGCCGGTGCCAGACTGACCCGGTGAACGGGGCGGCCGTCGGTCGGGACGCGGTAATCGACCGCGCCTGGCGGGCCCTGGACGAGGGCCGGTCGGTGCTGGTGGAGGGCCCCGCCGGGATCGGCAAGACGGTCGTGCACCGGGCGCTGCTGGCCGCGGCCGGCCGGGCCGGCTGGCTGGTGCTGGCCTGCGCGCCGACGGAGACGGAGGCGGCGCTGCCGTTCGCGGCGCTCGCCGACCTGCTGGCCCCGCTCGCCGCCCGGGTGCCCGAGCTGCCCGCGCCGCAGCGCGCGGCGCTGGGCGGGGTGCTGCTCGCCGGCGACGAGGTGGCGCAGCCGGTCGACGAGCGGACGGTGGGCGCGGCCACCCGGTCGCTGCTGGACGCCGCCGCCGACCCGGCCGCGCCCCGGCTGCTGCTGGCCGTCGACGACGCCCCGTGGCTCGACCCGCCGAGCGAGCGCGCGCTGCGGTTCGCGGTGCGCCGGCTGGTGCCCCGGGTCGCCGTCCTGGTTACCGCCCGCGCCGCACCCGCCGGGACGGAGCCGGCCCCGCTCGGGCTCGACCGCGGCGCCGGACTCGACCGGGTGGCCCTCGGCCCGCTCGGCGTGGGGGCGCTGCACCACGTGCTGCGCACCGAGACCGGGACGGCGCTGCCCCGGCCCCTGCTGGTGCGGATCGCCGAGACGGCCGGGGGTAATCCGCTGCTCGCCATCGAGTTGGCCCGGGCGGTCCTCCGGATGCCGCAGCTGCCGGCGCCCGGTGCCGACCTGCCGGCCGCGCCGTCGCTGCGGCAGCTCGTCGCCGAGCGGGTGGCCGCCCTGCCGCCGGACACCCGGCACGCGATCCGGCTGGTCGCCCTCTCCGGCCTGCCCACCGTGGCGGGGCTGGCCCGGGCCGGGGTCCCGCCGGCCGCCCTCGACCCGGCCGAGGAGGCCGGCCTGGTCGCGGTGCGCGGGGAGGAGGTCGTGTTCACCCACCCCGTCTACGCGGCCGCCGTCCGCGACGACGTGCCGCCGGGGGTGCGCCGCCGGTCGCACCGGCTGCTGGCCGACACCGCGACCGACCCGGACGAGCGGGCCCGGCAGCTGGCCCGGTGCGTCGCCGGCCCCGACCCGGCGGCGGCGGCCGAGATCGCGGCGGCCGCCGCGCGCCAGCGCAGCCGGGGGGCGCCGGAGACGGCGGCCGGGCTGTACGACAGCGCGGCCCGGCTCGCCCCGCCGGGCGCGCCCGGCGGGCACACGCGGTGGCGACTGGCCGCCGCGGAGTGCCGGTTCGACAGCGGCGACTACCCGGCCGCGAAGGCGGCTGCCGACCGCGCGGCCGAGGAGCTGACCGGGCCGGCGCGCGCCGAGGCGCTGCTGCTGCGGGCGGTCGTCGCGTGGAGTTCCGACGAGCCGCCGGAGGTGGTTCGGGCGGCGGCCGACCGGGCGCTCGACGCCGCCCCGGCCGGCTCGTCGCTGGCGGGGCGGATCCACGCGCATCTCAGCCTGTTCCGGGACGCGCCGGACCCGGCCCGGCGGCACGCGGAGGCGGCGGTCGCCCTGCTGGCCGACCGCCCGGCCGACCGCCCGGTGCACGCCGCGGCGCTGCTGCTGCTCTTCTTCAACGAGGTGCGCGCCGGGCTGCCGGCCCGCGTCGACCTGCTGGACCGGGGGCTGGCGCTGGAGGGGGAGGAACCGTCCTGGCTGGCGGGCATCGTGCCGGCTGCCTGGTGGAAGGCGGTGGACGAGCACGGGCGGGCCCGCGACCGGCTGCACCGGATGCTGGCGCGGGCCGCCGCCCGCGGCGACGAGCCCTCCCAGCACGAGCTCCTCTGCCACCTGGGGGAGACCGAGCTGCTCGCCGGGCGGTATCCGGCCGCCGCGGCGCACATCGCCGCCGCCCGCGAACTGGGCGAGCAGTACGGCGGCGACTCGGCCGGCGAACGCTGGCTGGACGGGCTGCTCCGCGCGTACCGGGGCGAGCTGGCCGAGGCCGCCCGCGTCGCCGAGGACGGGCTGCGCCGGGCCGCCGAGCTGGACGACCGTTGGCGGCGGCGGATCTACGCCCAGCTGGCCGGCTTCGCCGCGCTGACCGGTGGCCGGCTGCCGGCGGCCGCCCGGCACTACGGCGAGCTGGCCGCGACCGTCGACGAACTGGGCCTGGTCGAGCCGATCGCCCAGCGCTTCGAGCCGGACTGGCTGGAGGCCTGCGTCGGCGCGGGTGACCTGGCCACCGCCGAGGCGGTGCTGGACCGGCTGGCCGCCCGGCACCGGCGGCTGCCGCGGCCGTGGACCAGGCTGGGCCTGGCCCGTAGTCGGGCCCTGCTCGCCGGCGCGCGGGGCCGGGACCCGTCGGACGCCCTGGCGGAGCTGGCCGCCGCCCGGGCCGCGGTGCCCGCCGACGTGCTGCCCCTGGACCGGGCCCGTTGCCTGCTGGTGGCCGGGGTCGCGTACCGGCGGGTGCGGCGCCGCCGCGAGGCGCGGGAGGCGCTGGTCGCGGCGGCTGCCGAGTTCGAGGCCCTCGGGGCGGTCGCCCTGGCGGCCCGGGCCCGCGCGGAGGCGGGCCGCACCGGGGGCCGCCCGCCCGCGCCCCGCCAGCTCACCGGCACGGAACGCGAGGTGGCCCGGCTCGCTGCCGCCGGCCGCACCAACCGCGTCATCGCCGACACGCTGTTCATCAGCCCGAAGACGGTCGAGGCCAACCTCGCGCGGATCTATCGCAAGCTCGGGGTCGCCAGCCGTGCCGAACTCGGTGCCGCGATGGCCCGCGCGGCCGACGGCGAAGGGTAGGGAAACACCCGATTACCCCGGCGTCGGGCGGGCCTAGCGTCGACGCATGGCCACTCGACTCTTCGTCCTCGAACGCTACGACCGCGTTCCGGGGGAGTGCGCCGACGTGCCGGTCGGCGCGCTGAGCACCGGCGTCACCCGGCTGCGGGGCGCGCTGCGGATCCCGGCCGACGACGTGGCGCTGGCGCTGGTCGACCGTGACCGGCTCCGACCGTCATGAGGAGGTACGTCGAGGTGAAGCAGATCCGTCATCACCGGCGGTCCGTGTTGCTGCTGGCCGGGCTGCTCGCAACGGCCGGGCCGGTGGCCGGCTGCGGGGGTACGGAGGAGACCCCGCCCGCCGCCGGTGTCGAGGCGACCCGGGAGGCGGTGGTCACCGGGACCACGGCCGCCGAGCCCTCCCCGACGCCGGCGGCGTCGGCCCCGGACCCGTGCGCGCTCGTGTCCCGGCGGGAGGCCGAACAGCTCGCCGGCACCCCGCTGGAGGAGGGCCAGCCGGTGCGCGAGACCTGCACCTACACCGGGCCGACCAGCGGGCCGACGGCCCAGGTGGAGATCTTCGTGGGCGAGGGCGCGAGGAAGTTCCTGGACATCGAGCGGGACCTCGGCCACGAGCTGCGGCCGCTGGCCGGGGTCGGCGACGAGGCGTACGCGAGCCACGAGGCCGTCTTCGTGCACCGGTCGGGGGTCTGGGCGTCGGTGCGCCTGGTGCGGCTCAACGACCCGGCGGAGAACCGCGCGCCGCTGGAGCGGGTGGCCCGCACCGTGGCGGGACGGCTCTGAGCGGGTGGGCGGATGCTCGTCCGGGCGTGCGGACGGGCACCTCCGGACGCCTCCGCTGGGGCAGGGAACCCGTGTCTGCGGCGGTGGTCGGCCTCACAGGGCCGGTCAGCGCCGTCACCGGGAAGGATAGGCTCGCGGCATGACGGTGGCGGTACGCGTGATCCCGTGTCTGGACGTGGACGCCGGGCGGGTGGTCAAGGGGGTCAACTTCCTCGACCTGCGCGACGCCGGCGACCCGGTGGAGCTGGCCGCGGCGTACGACCGGGCCGGCGCGGACGAGCTGACCTTCCTCGACGTCACCGCCTCCTCCAGCGACCGCGGCACCATGCTCGACGTGGTCCGCCGCACCGCGGAGTCGGTCTTCATCCCGCTGACCGTCGGCGGCGGCATCCGGCAGGTCGCCGACGTCGACACCCTGCTGCGGGCCGGCGCGGACAAGGTCGGGGTGAACACCGCCGCGATCGCCCGCCCCGAGCTGATCGCCGAGATCGCCGACCGGTTCGGCAGGCAGGTGCTGGTGCTCTCGCTCGACGTGCGGCGCGCGCCGGCCGGCACCACGCCCAGCGGCTTCGAGGTGACCACCCACGGCGGCCGGCGCGGCACGGGGCTGGACGCGGTCGGGTGGGCCCGGCGGGGCGCCGAGCTGGGCGCGGGGGAGATCCTGCTCAACTCGATGGACGCCGACGGCACCAAGGCCGGCTTCGACCTCGAACTCATCGGCGCGGTGCGCCGGGTGGTCGACGTGCCGGTGGTGGCCAGCGGTGGCGCGGGCGAGGTGGCGCACTTCGCGCCGGCGGTCGGCGCCGGCGCGGACGCGGTGCTCGCCGCCAGCGTCTTCCACTTCGGGGAGCTGACCGTCGCCGAGGTCAAGGACGCGCTGCGCGGAGCAGGCCACCCCGTCCGCTGACCGAAGGCCTGGGGCGTCGGCCGGGGTCAGTCCGGGCGGGACCGGTTCTCCGGGGAGCGCCGGGGTGCCGGGATCGACCGCACCACGTATTCCTGCACGGCTGCGGCGTGCTCCTCCTCGTCGAGGTGCCACTCGGCGCTGACCGGGGTGTGGCGCCGGCTGAGCACGCCCTGCACCGTGTCCACCGTCGTGGCCAGCCCGGCGCTCGGTCGGGTGCGCCAGAGCCGCTCACCGTCGGCGGTGATCCGGAACCAGCCGTCGGCGACGCTGACCAGCCCGGCCCCGACGAGCCGGCGGACCGCCACCTCCACCTCGTGCCGCTCGGGGATCGCCTGGTTGAGGTGGTCGGCGGTGGAGAGCACGTCGGCGAGGCGCACGCCCTCGGGCCGGCGGCTGGACGCCGCCCGGCGGTGCCGGCCGGCACCGCTGGCGATCACCAGCGAGACGAAGATCCAGGCGTCGGTCCAGCGCCAACCGTTCTCCCCCATGCCAGGATTCTGCCGGGCGTGGCGGCCGAAGGGAACACCGACGCCGCGCCGGCGTCCCGGAACAGGGGTTCGTGGCCGCCCGCGGCCGAGGTCTCGCGGAGGGGCCGGTCGCCGGGAGGGCCTGGCGGGAGCGGTCGGGCCGCCCGGGAGGGCCCGGGTCGCCGCAGAGGTGCTGCGGTGGGACCGGTCAGGTCGCGGGGAGCGGTTCGACGCGGCCCGGGGCGACCTCCGCCGGCTCGGGGACGGTGAACAGCGGCAGGAAGACCTGGGTCAGCGGGCCGATGGCGAGGGCGTAGGCGACCGTGCCGACGCCGACCGTCCCGCCGAGCAGCCAGCCGAGCGCCAGCACCGTGACCTCGATGACGGTGCGGACCAGCCGGATCGACCGGCCGGGCCGCCGGGCGACGTAGCCGGTCATCAGGCCGTCGCGGGGGCCGGGGCCGAGGCGGGCGCCGATGTAGAGGCCGGTGGCCGCGCCGTTGGCCACGATGCCGGCCGCCAGCAGCCCGATCCGTACGCCGAGTGGCCCGCCGGCCGGCAGCAGGGCCAGCGTCGCGTCAACCACCAGCCCGATCACCAGGACGTTGCTCACCGTGCCGAGGCCGGGGCGCTGGCGCAGCGGGATCCAGAGCAGCAGCACCAACGCGCCCACCGCGATGGTGACCGTGCCGAAGGAGAGGCCGGTCAGCTCGGCCAGGCCCTGGTGGAACACGTCCCACGGGTCGAGGCCCAGCCCGGAGTTGATCATGAGGGCCATGCTCACGCCGTAGAGGACGAGCCCCGCGTAGAGCTGGGTCAGCCGCCGCGCGGGACGATGCCGGAGATTGCCAATCGCTGCCACTCATGCCACTCTAGGGTCCAATTGGCGGGATGGAAGAGCCAATATCGGAGGGGTGGCCATGACGAGTCAGGTTCGGGGTGCTCAATTGGCTCGGCTTCTCGGCCAGTGGCATGCACTTCCGGGCCGCCGTCGCAGCCCCGACTACGCCGCCCTGGCCGGTGCCGTGCGGGGCCTGCTCGCCGACGGCCGGCTGCCGCTGGGCGTCCGGCTGCCGGCAGAGCGGGAGCTCGCCGAGGCTCTGAAGATCAGCCGGACCACCGTCACCGCCGCGTACCGGGAGCTGCGGGAGAGCGGCCACCTGGCCAGCCGGCGCGGTGCCGGCAGCTGGACCATGCTCCCGGGCACCCACCGGGTGGCGAGCACCGGCCTGTGGACCCCGCTGGACGACCGGGACATGATCGACCTCGGGGTGGCCGCGCTCGCCGCCCCGCCGGAGTTGCTGCCGGCCGCCCGGGCCGCCGCCGAGGACCTGCCGCGCTACCTGGGCGGCGCCGGCTACCACCCGACCGGGATCATCGAGCTGCGCGAGGCGGTGGCCCGGGCGTACACCGAGCGTGGCCTGCCCACCTCGCCCGACCAGATCATGGTCACCAACGGCACCCAGCACGCGCTGGACCTGGTGCTGCGCCTGTCGCTCGCGCCGGGCGGCAACGTGCTGGTCGAGGCGCCCAGCTACCCCAACGCGCTGGCCGCGCTGGCCGCCCGGCGAGCCCGGATCACCACCCACGGCCTCGCCGTCGACGAGCCCGGGTGGGACGCCGACCTGCTGCTCGGCAGCCTCCGCCAGGCCCGGCCCAAGCTGGCGTACCTGATCCCGGACTTCCAGAACCCGACCGGCCACCTGATGCCGGCGTCGCTGCGCGAGCGGGTGGTCGGCACCGCGCACGCCGTCGGCACCGACCTGGTCGTCGACGAGTCCTTCGTCGACCTGCCCCTGGACGGGACGGTGCTGCCCCCGCCGACCGCCAGCTTCGACCGGCACTCCCGGGTGGTCACCATCGGCGGGATGAGCAAGCCCTTCTGGGGCGGCCTGCGGATCGGCTGGGTCCGCGCCTCGGCCCCGCAGGTGCAGCGGCTGGCCGCCACCCGGGTCGGCGTCGACATGGCCAGCCCGGTGCTGGACCAGCTGGTCGCGGTCCACCTGCTCGCCGACGCCCCGGCGATCGTCGCCGCGCGCCGGGCGCAGCTCACCGCCCAGCGCGACGCGCTGCTGGCGGCGCTGGCCGAGCGCCTGCCCGAGTGGCGGGTCACCGTGCCGCACGGCGGCGTGACCCTGTGGGCCGAACTCGACGGCCCGATCTCCAGCGCGCTCGCCCGGGCCAGCGAGGAGGTCGGCGTACGGCTGGCACCCGGCCCCCGGTTCGGCCTGGACGGCACGCTGGAGCGCTTCCTACGGCTGCCGTTCACCCTGCCCGCCGCCGACCTCGTCGAGGCGGTCGGGCGGATCGCCGCCGTCCGGTACGACCTGGACCGCGGCGGCCGGCCGCAGTGGCGGGAGCCGGCCGTCATCGCCTGACCCCGGGACGCCGGGACACCCCACCGCGGGCGGCTGCCAGACTGTGCGCCGTGGCGACTGGTAGTACGACGCGGCGCGCGCCGCGCATGCGGGTCATGCGGGAGGGGTCCACCGTGACCCCGCTCGAACTCTTCTTCGATCTGGTCTTCGTCTACGCGCTCACCCAGGTGACCGCCCTGATGGCCGACGACCTCACCGGGCGTGGGTTGCTGCGTGGCCTGCTGGTGCTGGCCCTGCTCTGGTGGTGCTGGTGCTGCTACGCGTGGCTCGGCAACACGGTCCGGGCCGACGAGGGCGTGGTCCGGGTGGCCCTGTTCGCGGTCATGGCCGCCATGTTCGTGGTCGCGGTGACCATCCCGGAGGCCTTCGACGACCTGCCCGGCGGGCTCTCCGGGCCGGTGGTCTTCGCCGCGTGCTACCTCGTCGTGCGGGTGCTGCACCTGGTGATCTACTGGCACGCCGCGCGCGGCGACGAGGGGCTGCGCCGGCAGTTGCTGCGGGCGGTGCTGCCCATGCTGGGCGGGGCGCTGCTGCTCTTCTCCGCCGCGTTGCTGCCGCAGCAGCTCGCCGACGACCCGGCCCGGGCCTCCACCATCCGTACGGCGCTGTGGGTGCTCGCGCTGGCCGTGGACTACGGCGGGATCATGGCCATCGGCGCGGATGGCTGGCGGATCTTCTCGGCCGCGCACTGGACCGAGCGGCACGGGCTGATCATCATCGTGGCGCTGGGGGAGTCGCTGGTGGCCATCGGCGTCGGCGTCACGCACCTGCCGATCTCCTGGCCGATCATCGTCGCCTCCGTGCTGGCCATCACCGTGACGGCCGCGTTGTGGTGGGCGTACTTCGACGTGGTGGCCATCGCGGCGGAGCAGGTGCTGCACCGGGCCGAGGGCGCGGCCCGCGCCGCGCTGGGCCGGGACTCGTACACGTACCTGCACCTGCCGATGGTGGTCGGCATCATCCTGCTCGCGCTCGGCTTCAAGAAGGTCCTGTCGTACGTGGGCGACGGCAGCGCGCACGACCTCACCGACCCGCTGCACGGCCTGGGCCTCTACGCCCTCTACGGCGGGGTGGTGCTCTACCTGCTCGGGCACCTGGGCTTCCGGCTGCGCAACATGGGCTCGGTGAACTGGCCACGGGCGGTGACGGTGGTTCTCCTGGTCGCTCTCGTGCCGCTGGCCGACCGGCTGCCGGCGCTGGCCGCGCTCGCGGTGCTCGCCGTCGTCTGCGTCGGCATGGTGGCGGCCGAGGTGTGGCTCTTCGGCGAGGACCGGCGAGCCCTGCGGGACGCGTCGTTGACCGCGCACGGCGCCGGGCCCGAGCCCGGCCGCTGACCCCTCAGAGGCAGCGCAGACGAGGTGGCGGGGCCGCCACCTGTGACGGTCGGCGGCCCGCGCCTGGCCGGGCGGGCCGCCGACGCGGCGTGCTCAGAGTTCGGCGAGCGTGCCGGCGTACATCTTCTCGATCTCGGCGGCGAAGTTGCTCTCCACCCCACTGCGCTTGATCTTGAGTGACGGGGTGATCTCGCCGTCCTCGATGGTCAGGTCGCGTGGCAGGATGGCGACCTTCTTGATCGTCTCCCAGCGGTTGAGCTTGGTGTTGAGCTCCGCGACGTATCCCTCGACCATGGCCTGCGCCTCGGGCGAGGCGACGATCTCGGCGTAGTCGCGGCCCTCCAGCGGGGTGCCGGCGGCCCAGCCCCTGATCGCGTCCTGGTCCAGCGTGACCAGCATCGTGCAGTAGTTGCGGGCCTGGCCGATCACCACCGCCTGGGAGGTGTACGGGCAGGTCGCCTTGAACATTCCCTCGATGTGCGAGGGCGCGATGTACTTGCCGCCCGAGGTCTTGACCAGGTCCTTCTTCCGGTCGGTGATCTTCAGGTAGCCCTCGGCGTCCAGCGTGCCGATGTCACCGGTGCGGAAGTAGCCGTCCTCGGTGAACGCGGCGGCGGTCTCCTCGGGCAGGTTGTGGTAGCCGCGCATGACCGGCCGGCCGCGGACGAGGATCTCGCCGTCGGTGTCGATCCGGCACTCCAGATCGCCCAACGCCTTGCCGACGGTGCCGATCCGCAGCCCGTCCGGCGGGTTGACGAAGTTGCCGGCGCTGGTCTCGGTGAGGCCGTAGCCCTCGGAGATCGGCAGGTTGGCGGCGGCGAAGAAGGTGGCGATCTCCGCGCTGAGCGGTGCGGCGCCCGAGACGAGCACCCGGATCCGGCCGCCGAGGCGGGCCTGGAGCTTGCTGAACACCAGCTTCTCGGCCACCGCGTACTTCAGCCTCAGCCCCGTCGGGACCGGCCTGCCGGCCTGCTCCAGGGCGACCCTCTCCTTGCCGACCCGCACGCCCCAGGCGAAGATCTTCGCCTTCGCGCCGCCGGCGTCCTGGGCCGTGGTGACCGCCTTGTTGTAGACCTTCTCGAAGACCCGCGGCGCGCCGCACATCAGCGTCGGCTTCACCACCCCGAGCAGCTCGACCAGCTTGTCCACCCGCCCGTCGACGTACGTCGGCAGGCCCACGTGGATCACCCCGCAGAGCAGCGTCTTGCCGAACGAGTGGGACAGCGGGAGCCAGAGGTACTGCAGGTCGTCGTCGCGGAGCAGCCCCAGCTCGGCCTGCGCCACGCCCTCCCAGCACCAGCCGCCGTGCAGCAGCTCGACGCCCTTCGGGCGCCCGGTGGTGCCGGAGGTGTAGATCAGGGTGGCCAGGTGGTCGGGGCCGATCCCGGCGACCAGCATCTCGATCAGGTCGGGCTCGGCGGCCAGCGCCCGGGCACCCTGCTCCTCCAACTCGGCGAGGGTGAGCTGCGGGACGGCGGCGGACGGGTCGGCCGCGCCGTCGAAGAGCACCACGTGGGTCAGGGCCGGCAGGTCGGCTCCGGCGATCTTGGCGGCCTGGGCCGGGTTCTCGGCGAACAGCACCCGGGAGCCCGAGTCGGCGATGATGTAGGTCGCGTCCTCCGGCTCGGTGGTGGGGTAGACGGTGGTGGTCGCGCCTCCGGCACACATGATGCCGAGGTCGGCGAGCACCCATTCGAGCCGGGTGTTGGCCAGAATCGCCACCGGATCCTCCTGGCCGACGCCGAGCCCGTGCAGCCCGGCGGCGACCGCCTTGGCGCGGCGGGCCACCTGCGCCCAGGTCAACCAGACCGGCCCCGAGTCGTCGGAGGCCGGGTGGGCAAAGGCGTCGCGGTCGGGGGACGCCGCCACGCGCTTGAGGAACATGTCCGGGATGGAGCGGTACGGTACATCGAGAGCCATCGCTGTAGCCGCCTTCGGGGGTGGAGGCGTGACGGTCGTCACGTCAGTATTCGTTACCGAAGAGTATTGCCTGCACCCCGGGCGTCGGCCAGCCCCGGTCGATCACGGCTGGGCCACGTCCCCGGGACCTGGGGCGCCCTCAGGCGTACCGGGCGGCCCGCAGCGACCAGTCGTAGGTGGCCCGGATCCAGTTGCGGCGGGCGAACACCGCCGGTCGCAGGCCCTCGTCGCCGGCGGCCAGCAGCGCCGACTCCGTCGCCAGGTAGGCCGCCAGGGACTCGTTGAACCGGTCGGCCGCCGCCCGCAGGGCCGACGGCTCGTCGCCGCCGGTCCGCCCGGCGGCGATGACGGCCACCAGGTTGTGGCCGTCCGGCTGGGCGAGGCTCTCCTTGCCGTACGAGAAGACGTCGTTGCACCAGCAGACCAGGTCGGCGGCGAGCAGGTCGAGCGTGACCAGCGCGGGCTCGGCGCGTTCGGCCGCCCCCGGCCGCCCGCCGGCGGCCAGTTCGGTGAGGGTGAAGCTGGGGTGGACCGCGCCGGTGTGCCGGCGCATCTGGACGTACTCCGCCAGCTCCGGCACCCGGCCGTGCTCGCGGTTCGCGGCCTCCCAGAGCAGCGCCAGCAGGTACTCCCGCACCTGGCTGGTGAAGCGCAGCAGCACCGCCGGCGTCCCGGCGGCGCGCACGCGCCGGCACAGGTCGGCCAGCGCGTCGCCCAGCGGGCCGGCGGCGCCGGCGGGTGCCACCGGGTCGCCGTGCCGGTCCAGCACGTCCAGCATGGCGGCAACCGTCGGCGCCAGCCGGGTGGGGCCGTCGCCGAGGCCGTCCTCGTCGCAGGCGTCGTCCATCACGAACAGCCAGGAGATCAGGTCGGCGAGCAGGCGCAGCCGGTCGACGGGCCCCTCCGGGCAGGCCCGACCGGCGAGGCCGGCGGCGTCGGCCCGGCGCAGCCGGTGCAGCCGGTGCCCGTTAGCGATCAGGCCGTGGCCGAGCACCCACTCGGTGCTCTCCTGTGCCACCTGGTCGGTGGCGTCGTGCCGGCGCGCGGGAAAAGGGGGTTCCCGCAGCGCCGAGAGCGCGAAGGTCCGCATGGCGCCCCCTGTCGCGCCGCCCCCGGGCGGGACGGCGCGGGACAGCGTACGGGAGAGGGGATCGGCGGCGGTCGTTGGGTAGAGGCAGCCTGCCGGAGAGATCGTGACCACTTCCGTACAGTCCGTTACATGCCCAGGTGGGCGTTGCGCAGCCGGTCGGCCAGCGCCGTCGGCCCGTCGACCTGCACCCGGGCCACCCGCTGCCGGCCGGAGAGGAACAGGACCAGCTCGCCGGGCGCCCCGACCACGCGGACGGGCTCGCCGCCCCGGCCGACGGAGAGCGCGCCGTAGCCCGGCGCCTGCACGAAGACGTCGGCCGGGAACCGACGCAGTGCCAGCCGGGCCAGCCCGGCGGCGCGCGTCCACAGTGCCGCCTGGAGCCGGGCCGCCAGGTCGCGCGGAAGCCAGCCCGGGCGGGCGCGGCGCACGTCCTCGTGGTGGATGAAGAACTCCATCGTGTTGGCCAGCTCGTCGGTCACCGGGTTGCTGACCGGGCTCCACACCGGTGGCCGGCGCACCTGCTCGACCAGGCGGGGCCAGGGGCGCGCCGCGATGCGCCGGCGCACCCGCTCGGCGTACCCGCGCAGGGGTCGCAGCAGGATGCCGCCGGCGGCGTCCGGGCGGCGCTCACGCAGCACCAGGTGGGCGGCGAGGTCGCGGGTCGTCCATCCCTCGTTGACCGTCGGGGCGTCCGGTCCCAGCGTGAGCATCAGGTCGGCGAGCGCCTCGCGCTCCGATCGGGCGTACCGCGGCATGGCATCGATCGTAGGCGCGGACGCCCGGGTCGGCGCGCCGGCGCGGCGGGTCGGCCGTGACGGCGGACATAGCGGCCCGGGGCGGCGGAGCCGGCCCCGACCGGTAAGGATGAGGGAGATAATTGCGGCTTACGGCGGGGGAGAGCGTGGCGAGCAGGACAAGTCGGGACGTGCTCGGTCGGGGGTTGGCCGTCCTCGGGGTGGCCATCCGGGAGCAGCCGCGGATCTTCGCGGTCGCGGTGACCGGCAGCGTGCTCTTCGGCGCCATGACGGTGGCCAGCGCATACGTGGTGGGCGCGGTGGTCGGCGACGTGGTGGTCCCGGCGATCGAGCGCGGCTCGGTCGGGGTCGGGGCGCTCGCCCTGGCGGCCGTCGCGCTGTTCGGCATCAGCGTGCTGCGGGTGGCCGGCATCTTCGGCCGCCGGCTCGGCGCGGGTTACATGCAGTACCGCCTCCAGGCCGCCTACCGGCGCCGGGTCACCCGGCGCTACCTGGAGCTGCCGCTGTCCTGGCACCACCGCAACGCCACCGGCACCCTGCTGTCCAACGCCAACTCCGACGTGGAGGCCGCCTGGCACCCGATCGCCCCGCTGCCGTTCGCGGTCGGCACCCTGGTGATGCTGGTCGGCGCGGTGGCCTCGCTCTTCGCCACCGACTGGGCGCTGGCCCTGGTCGGCCTGGCGGTCTTCCCGGCGCTCTTCGCGCTCAACGTCGCCTACTCCCGCCGGATGGCCCCCCGCCAGGCGCGGGCGCAGCGGCTGCGCGCCGAGGTCAGCGGCATCGCCCACGAGAGCTTCGACGGCGCCCTGGTGGTCAAGACGATGGGCCGGGAGGCCCAGGAGACGGACCGGTTCGCCGCCCGCGCGGGCGAGCTGCGCGACGCGCTGGTGTCGGTGGGGCGGCTGCGCGGCGTCTTCGACCCCGTGCTGGAGACCCTGCCCAGCCTCGGCACCCTCGCGGTGCTGGTGGTCGGCACGTTCCGGCTGCGGCAGGGCGCGATCAGCGTCGCCGAGCTGGTCAGCGTCGCCTTCCTCTTCACCGTGCTGGCCTTCCCCGTCCGGGCCATCGGCTGGGTGCTGGCCGAGCTGCCGCGCAGCGTCGCCGGCTGGGACCGGGTCCGCCGGGTCCTCGACGCCACCGGCGAGATGCCGTACGGCGACACGACGCTCGACCCGGCCGACCCCCGCCCCGCCACCCTCACCTTCGCCGGCGTCCGGTTCGGCTACGAGCCCGCCGAGGCGCACCTGCCCGGCACGGAGGTGCTCGGCGAGGTCTCCTTCACCGTGCCCGCGGGGAAGACCGTCGCCCTGGTCGGGCCGACCGGCGCCGGCAAGTCCACGATCGCCTCGCTGGCCGTGCGGCTGGTCGACCCCGGGGCCGGCACGGTCGCCCTGGACGGGGTGGACGTGCGCCGGCTCACCGCCGCCTCGCTGGCCCGCACCGCCGCGCTGGTCGCCCAGGTGCCGTTCGTCTTCGACGACACGGTGCGGGCCAACATCACCCTGGACCGGCCGGGCATCGGCGACGACGACGTCTGGGCCGCGTTGCGGCTTGCCGAGGCGGACGGCTTCGTCGCCGCGCTGCCCGACGGTCTCGACACGAAGGTCGGCGAGCGGGGCACCTCGCTCTCCGGCGGCCAGCGGCAGCGGCTCACCCTGGCCCGCGCGCTCGCGGGCCGGCCACGCCTGCTCGTCCTCGACGACGCGACCAGCGCCGTCGACCCCCGCGTGGAGGCGGCCATCCTGGCCGGGCTGCGGTCCTCCGCCGGGGAGCCCGGCGCGCCGGCCGCGTCGATCCTGGTGGTCGCCTACCGGCGGGCCACCATCGCGCTGGCCGACGAGGTGGTCTACCTGGAGCAGGGCCGGGTGGTCGCCCGTGGCACCCACGCCGAGCTGCTCGCCACCGTGCCCGGCTACGCCGACCTGGTCACCGCCTACGAGCAGGCCGAGGTCGACCACGCCAAGGACGAGACGTACGACGAGGTCGCCCCGCTGAGCTCGGGCCTGGAGATCGAGGTGGACCGGTGAGTGGTAAGGCGCAGGGGGCGACCGAGGCCGAGACGGCCGAGGCGACCGAGACGACCTGGCAGACGCTGCGGCGAGGCCTGGCGCTCTCCCCGGAGCTGCGGGTCGGCCTCGCCGGCACGCTCGGCCTGGCACTGGTCTACATGGTCGGCCGGGCGGCCGTGCCGGTGGCTGTGCAGCAGGGCATCGACAACGGCATCGTCGGCGGTCTCGACCTGACCGTGGTCTGGACGGTGGTCGCCGCCACCGCCGCCGTGCTGTTGGTGACCACGGTCTGCGGCTACCTGATGATGCGCCGGCTGTTCACGGTCAGCGAGACCGCGCTGGCCAACGTGCGGGTGCGGGCGTTCCGGCACGTGCACGACCTGTCCATGCTGCACCAGCAGTCCGAGCGGCGCGGTTCGCTGGTGTCGCGGGTGACCAGCGACGTCGACCAGATCACCCAGTTCCTCCAGTGGGGCGGCGTGATCCTGGTGATCAACCTCGGCCAGTTGGTGGTCACCACGTTGGTGATGCTGGCGTACTCCTGGCAGCTGACCCTGCTCGTCTACGCCGCCTTCCTGCCCGCCGTGCTCGTGATCCGGGTGCTCCAGCGCCGCCTCGCCGGGGCGTACGGGGTGGTCCGGCAGCGCACGGGAGCGCTGCTCGGCGCGATCGGGGAGAGCGTGGTCGGCGCGCCGGTCATCCGGGCGTACGGGATCGCCGGGCGCACCGCCCGCCGGCTCGACGGGGCGATCGACGGCCAGCGGCGGGCGCAGCAGCGGGCGATCAGGATCAGCATCCTGGGTAGCTCCGTCGGTGAGCTGGCGGCCGGGCTGGCCCTCGCGGGCGTGGTGGTGCTCGGGGTGACCCTGGGCGCCGACCGCACCCTGAGCGTCGGCGAGGTGACCGCCTTCCTCTTCCTGGTCACCCTCTTCATCCAGCCGGTGCAGATCGCCACGGAGGTGCTCAACGAGGCGCAGAACGCCATCGCCGGCTGGCGCCGGGTGCTGGACGTGCTGGACGTCGCGCCGGACGTCGCCGACCCCGGCGAGCAGGGGCGCGAGCTGCCGCCCGGCCCACTGGACATCCGCTTCGCGGGGGTGGAATTCGCCTACCCGGGCGGCCCGCCCGTGCTGCACGGGATCGACGTGGAGATCCCGGCGAAGAGCCGGGTGGCGGTGGTCGGCGAGACCGGCAGCGGCAAGACCACGTTCGCCAAGCTGCTGACCCGGCTCATGGACCCGACCGCCGGCCGGGTGCTGCTTTCCGGGTTGCCGCTGGAGCAGGTCCGGTTCGCCTCGCTGCGGTCGCGGGTGGTGATGGTGCCGCAGGACGGCTTCCTCTTCGACGCCACGGTGGCGGAGAACGTCCGCTTCGCCCGCCCCGAGCTGACCGACGAGCAGCTCGCCGCTGCCTTCACGGAGTTGGGCCTGGCCGACTGGCTGGAGGGGCTGCCGGCGGGCCTGCGCACCCCGGTGGGGGAGCGGGGCGAGGCGCTGAGCGTGGGGGAGCGGCAGTTGGTCGCGCTGGCCCGCGCGTACGTGGCCGACCCGGACCTGCTGGTGTTGGACGAGGCGACCAGCGCGGTGGACCCGGCCACCGAGGTGCGGCTGCAACGCACCCTGGACGCGGTGACGCGGGGGCGGACGACGCTCGCCATCGCGCACCGGCTCTCCACGGCGCAGTCCGCAGACGAGGTGATCGTGGTGGACCGGGGCCGGATCGTGCAGCGCGGCCCGCACGACGAGCTGGTCCGCGACCCGGAGTCGGTCTACGGCCTGCTCTACGCCTCCTGGCTGGAGCAGACCCGCTGACCCGGTCCCGCTGGACGTCTCCGATCCGGTGCTCTAGTCTCCGGGTTAGGTAAGCCTAACCAAAGGAGGTCGTGTCATGCGGCCCAGCCCGGCGGAGATCGTCCGTACCCTCGTCGCGGGCCGGTTGCCCGGCATCGCCCACGTCGCGCACCGGCCCGGCCCGCACCAGGTCCGGCACGTGACCGACCCGGACGGGCGGGTGCTGCTGCTGGTGCCGGTGGTCAGCGACCTCGCCGCCGCACTGCGGCCCGCCGACGGCGAGTCCGACGTGGCGCTGGTGCTGGACGTGCTCGACCTGCCGCCCGCCGCGGGCGCGCCGAGCCTCGGCCGGGCCTGGGTCTCCGGCTGGGCGACCCGTCTGGAGGGCGCGGAGGAACGCCGGGCCGCGCTGGACTTCGCGGCGGTCGAGCCGACCGGCGACCTGCTCGACGTCGGCACCCGGTTCCGGCTGCACCGCTTCGAGGTGGCCGAGGCCCGCTGGGAACGCGCCGACTCCGTGCGCCGGATCGACCCCACGGCGTACGCCGAGGCGGAGCCGGACCCCCTGCACGCGGTCGAGGCCGGGCTGCTGGCCGACCTCGCCGAGCACCACGCGGCCGAGGTGGCCGCCTACCTGCGGCGGCAGCTCGGCCTGGCCGACAGCGGCCCGGACGCCGCGCCCCGGGTGGTCCGGATCGACCGGTACGGCCTGCTGGCGGACCACGGTCGGCCCGGCGCCCGCCGGCGGGCCCGCCTGGCGTTCCCGCGCCCGCTCGACGGCGAGGAGGAGCTGGCCCGCCTCCTGCACCCGATGCTCTGCCGCCACGCCGCCTCCCGGCACGCCGACCACGCCTGATCCCGCCGCGTACCGGGTCCCGGCGAGCAGACCTGAGCCCGCCGCGTCGCCGCGGTCCCGCCGGCCGCGGCTGGCCGGCCGCCGGGTGCCGCTCGGCCGGCCAGGGGTGCCGGCGCGGGTCAGGCGGCGAAGACCTCGGCGAGGTCGCCGGTCAGGTAGCGCTGCACCGTCGGGCCGACCGCCGCGACGAGCGTCTCCGGGGCCGCCGAGGCGACCGGCTCCAGCCGGACCACGTGCCGCATCATGGCCAGCCCGAGCATCTGGCTGGCCACCAGCGAGCCCCGCAGCGGCAGCTCGGCCGGGTCGGCGTCGAGCTGGTCGAGGACCTTGCGGAGCACCTGGCTGACCAGGAACTCGCGCAGCAGGCGGGCGGTCCACTCGTTGCTCACCGCCGAGCGCAGCAGGGCCACCCCGGCGGTGCCGGCCGGGGAGTCCCAGACGCCGAGGAACGTGCGGACCAGCCGCTCCCCGAGGCCGTCCCGGTCCCCGGCGAGCACCTTCGGCAGCAGCTCGCCGGGGTCGACCGGCGCGTGCATCGCGGCCAGGAAGAGCTGGTCCTTGCTGCCGAAGTAGTGGTGCACCAGCGCCGGGTCCACCTGCGCGGCGGCGGCGATGGCCCGGATCGAGGCCCCGTCGAAGCCCCGCTCGGCGAAGGCGGCGCGGGCGGCCCCGAGGATCGCCTCCCGGGTGTCCGGGTTGCCGGGTCGCCGTCCGGTCCGCCGCGCCATCGCCGCCCTTCGCTCGTCGTCGTCCGCCGCCGGTCCCACCTCGTGGCGGGTGCCGGTGGCATCAGTGGCTGCGCCGCCGCAGGGTGGCCGCGGCGAGCACCAGCGCCAGCACCGCCGCGCCGGCGACGACCGCCATGTCCCGCCACATGGTGCCGGTCGGCTCGGCGTTCGCGCCCACCTCCTGCAGCGCCTCGACGGCGTAGGACAGCGGCAGCACGTCACTGACCGCCTGCAACCAGCCGGCCATCTCGCCCCGGGGCACGAACAGCCCGCAGAGCAGCAACTGGGGCACCACCACGACCGGCATGAACTGTACGGCCTGGAACTCGGTGCGGGCGAAGGCGCTGCAGAAGAGCCCGAGCGCGACCGCGAGCACCGCGTTCAGCGCGGCGATCATGATCACCAGGCCGCTGCTGCCGGCGGTGTCCAGGTCGAAGACCCCGTACGCCACGGCGGACGCGATGACGGCCTGGACGACCGCGGCCAGCCCGAACGCGATGCCGTAGCCGAAGAGCAGGTCGAGCTTGCCCAGCGGGGTGGTGAGCAGCCGCTCCAGGGTGCCGGTGGTGCGCTCGCGCAGCATCGCGATGCTGGTCACCAGGAACATGATCACGAAGGGGAAGAAGCCGAGCATCACCAGGGCGACCCGGTCGAACGTCGACGGCTGCCCCGGCGGTGCGGGCTGGTCGACGTACATGAAGTAGACCAGGGCGAGCAGCGCCGACGGCACCACCACGAGCAGCGCCACGGTGCGCCGGTCGTGCCGTAGCTGGCGCAGGATGCGGCCGGTGGTGGCGGCCAGGATCCGCGGGTTCACGACGCCGCCCGCCCGGCGCCGCCCGCCGGGCCCGCCTCGCCCGCCCTGATCAGCCGCAGGAACGCCTCGTCCAGGTCGTCGACGCCGGCGGCGGCGCGCACCGCGTCCGGGGTGTCGTCGGCGATCAGCCGCCCCTCGCGGATCAGCAGCAGCCGGTCGCAGCGGGCCGCCTCGTCCATCACGTGGCTGGAGACCAGCAGGGTGGTGCCGGCGGCGGCCATGGCGTGGAACCGGGCCCAGAGGTCGGCCCGCAGGACCGGGTCCTGGCCGACCGTCGGCTCGTCGAGGACGACCAGCTCCGGCTCCCCGACCAGCGCGCAGGCCAGGGACGCGCGGCTGCGCTGCCCGCCGGAGAGGCTGCCGACGAGCTGGCCGGCCGCCCCGGCGAGCCCGACGTCGGCGACCGCCCGGTCGGCGTCGGCCCGGCCCCGGCCGTGCAGGGCGGCGAAGTAGCGGGCGTTCTCCCGCACGGTGAGGTCGGCGTAGACGCTGGGCGCCTGGGTGAGGTAGCCGACCCGGCGGCGTAGCTCCGGCGTTCCGGCGGGGAGCCCGAGCACGGTGACGGAGCCGGCGCCGACCACCTGCACCCCGACGACCGCGCGCATCAGCGTCGTCTTGCCGCTGCCGCTCGGCCCGAGCAGCCCGGTGACCCGGCCGCGCGCCACGGACGCGCTGATGCCGTGCAGCACCCGTTGCCCGCCCCGGTCGACGACCAGGTCACGGACGGCGATCGCCTCGTCCATCGCCCACCACCCCGGAAACTCAACGGCTGTTGAACTCGACGCTAGTTGAGATGTCTCGCGGGGCGCAACGGTTGACTTCGCGTGCACTCGAACTGGAAGCCTGGGGGCGTGGACATCAGCACGCGGGAGACGACCCTCACCGTCGGCGAGGCGGCCGAGCGGGTCGGCCTGACCACCTACACGCTGCGCTGGTACGAGCAGGAGGGGCTGGTCGCCCCGGTCGGGCGGGACTCGGCCGGGCGCCGCCGCTACACCGAACGGGACGTGGACTGGCTGTTCCTGCTCACCCGGCTGCGCCGTACGGGCATGCCCGTACGGGACATGCGCCGCTACGCCGAGCTGGCCCGGCAGGGCGACGCCACCCTGGCCGCCCGGCGGGCGCTGTTCGAGGCGCACCGCGCCCGCGTGCTGAGCCGGATGGCCGAGCTGGAGGAGGACCTGAAGGTGCTCAACTACAAGATCGACAACTACCGCCGGGCGGAGGGGTGCCGATGATCCGCCGTCGGCTGGGCGCGGCCGGGCCGGAGGTCTCCGCGATCGGGCTGGGCTGCATGGGGATGAGCTTCGCCTACGGCGGCGCCGACGACGCCGAGTCGACCCGGACCCTGCACCGGGCGCTCGACCTGGGCGTGAACCACCTGGACACCGCCGACATGTACGGCCGGGGCCGCAACGAGGAACTGCTCTCCCCGGTGGTGCGGGCGCGCCGCGACGAGGTCTTCCTGGCCACCAAGTTCGGCAACCGGGTTCGCGGCGACGGCCCCGGCGCCACCGGCAGCCCCGGTGCGTACGTGGACAGCAGCCCGGCCTGGGCGCGTGCGGCGTGCGACGCCTCGCTGCGCCGGCTCGGGGTGGACGCCATCGACCTGTGGTACCTGCACCGGCGCGACCCGGCCACCCCGATCGAGGACACGGTCGGCGCGATGGCCGAGCAGGTCGCCGCCGGCAAGGTGCGGCTCATCGGCCTCTCCGAGGTCAGCCCGGCGACCCTGCGTGCGGCGCACGCGGTGCACCCGGTGACCGCCGTGCAGATGGAGTACTCGCTGTTCAGCCGGGACGTCGAGGGCGAGATGCTGGCCACCTGCCGGGAGCTGGGGGTGGCGCTGGTCGCGTACTCGCCGGTGGGGCGGGGGCTGCTGACCGGGGCGATCACCAGCCGGGAGCAGCTCGCCGCCGACGACTGGCGCACGACGGCGCCGCGCTTCGCCGAGGGCAACCTCGACGCCAACCTGAAGCTGGTCGACGAGGTGCGGGCGGTGGCCGACGAGATCGGCTGCACCCCGGCCCAGGCCGCCCTGGCCTGGCTGCTCGCCCAGGGCGAGGACGTCTTCCCGATCCCGGGCACCCGGCGGGCGCACCGGCTGGCGGAGAACGCGGCGGCGGCCGACATCCGGCTCACCCCGGGGCAGCGGTCCCGGCTGGGCGAGGCGGTGCCGCCGGGCGCGGCGGCCGGCGAACGGTACCCCGAGGCGTCGATGAGGTTCGTCGGGCATTAGCCTTCGGACCGGACACCGGGTCCGCCATCGGGCATTGCGCACCGATCGGGCGTACGGCACGATGGCGCCGTGGGTCACGCTCCGTCACCGGACGAGGGGTTCCTCCGCGACTGGACCGCCCGGCTGCGGGCCGGCGCCGAGCAGCCCGTCGTCGGCATCATGCTGCGCGGCAGCCACGCCCGGCGGGCCGCCACCGCGCACAGCGACGTCGACGTCGACGTGCTGCTCGGTGGCGCCCCGTACGCGGCCCGCCGGGCGTACCTGGCGGAGCACGCCGGGCGGCTGACCCACGTCTCCGTGGCCGCCCGCGACGTGCGCTCCTGGCTGAGCCGGCTCGGCGAGCCGGCCGACTGGGCGTTCGGGCTGCCGGTGACGGCGCCGGCCCGGCTGCTCTGGGCGGATCCGCACTGGCGGGTCCGGATCGACCTGCCGGTGCTCTGCCAGCCGGCCGGCGAGCCGCAGTTGGAGGAGCTGATCGCCACTCTCGGCAAGGTGGCGGGCGCGCGGGACGCCGACGACCACCTCGGCGTCCGGTTGGCCGCCGCCGACCTGGCCCGGCTCTGCCCGTCCGTGCTGCGGCCGGCCAACCCGACGGTCCGGGTGGCGTCCCGCCGGGAGGCCTTCGCCGCCGCCCTCGACCTGCCGGTGGCGCCGCCGAACTACCGGGAGGACATGCTGCTCTGCCTCGGGCTGCGCCCCGGCTCGGTCGGGCAGGTCTGCGCCGCCGCGGCCCGCCTGGTCGCCGGCGCCCTGCCGCTGATCCGCCCGTACGCCGCCGAGATCGCCGAGGTCGCCGGCGCGGACCTGGCCGACGCCCTGGTCGACGGCCGGCTGGACCGCTACGTCGACCAGCTGACCCGGCCCGCCGGCCGGCCGCCGCGCCCCCGGCGGGAGCCGTCGCCGGTGCCCGCCCCGCGTGCGGGACAATGGGTCACTGTGCCCGTACCTGACGCGCCGGTGACCGGCGCCCACCCCACCCCGCAGGAGCCCGCGGCCGGCGGCCCGGCCCGTGCGTCCCGGCTCGACCCGGCCATCGCCGCCCGGCTGCGCCGCACCACCGACGGCCTGGTGGCCGCGGTGGTCCGCCAGCACGACTCCGGCGAGGTGCTGATGGTCGCCTGGATGGACGACGAGGCGCTGCACCGCACCCTGACCACCGGCCGGGCCACCTACTGGTCGCGCAGCCGCCAGGAGTACTGGGTCAAGGGCGCCACCTCCGGGCACCACCAGTACGTCCGCTCGGTCGCCCTGGACTGCGACGGCGACGCGCTGCTGGTCGACGTCGACCAGGTCGGCGCGGCCTGCCACACCGGGCACCGCACCTGCTTCTTCACGGAGCTGCCGGTCAGCGGGGAAGAAGCGGGGGCCCGGTGACGGCGCAGCGCGCGACGCCCGGCGGCGGGTCCCGGACCGACGGCGCGGTCAGCCCGGACGTGGCCTCCTTCACCGAGCTGGCCACCCGCTGGCGCGTCGTCCCGGTCACCCGGCGGCTGCTCGCCGACGCGGAGACGCCGGTCGGCGTCTACCGCAAGCTGGCCGGTGGTCCGGGAACGTTCCTGCTGGAGTCCGCCGAGCAGGGCGTCGGCTCGGCCGGGCTGGCCTGGTCGCGGTACTCGTTCATCGGCGTACGCAGCAGCGCCACGCTGACCGAGCGGGACGGCGTGGCGACGTGGACGGGGCAGCCGCCGGCCGGCGTGCCCACCTCCGGCGACCCGGTCCGGGTGCTGCGCGAGACCGTCGACGCCCTCGCCGGCCCGGCCTGGGACGCGGCCAGCGGCATGCCGCCGCTGACCGGGGGCATGGTCGGCTACCTCGGCTACGAGCTGATCCGCCGGTTCGAGCGGCTGCCCGAGCTGACCGAGGACGACCTGGGCCTGCCCGAGCTGGGCATGATGCTCGCCGCCGACCTGGTGGTGCTGGACCACTACGACGGCTCGGCGATCCTGGTCGCCAACGCGATCCTGCCGCCGCTGGACGAGCCGGACCGGGAGGCCCGGGTCGCGGCCGCGTACCACCACGCGGTCGGCCGGCTCGACGCGATGACCACCGCCCTGTCCCGGCCCATCCCGCCGATGGTGTCCACCGTCGACCGGCCACCCGCCGGGGAGGTGCGCAGCCGCACGCCCGAGGGCGGTTACCCGAAGGCGGTGGAGGCGGCGAAGGAGGCGATCCGGGCCGGCGAGTGCTTCCAGATCGTGCTGGCCCAGCGGTTCGAGCGGCAGACGCACGCCGACCCGCTGGACGTCTACCGGGTGCTGCGCACGACCAATCCCAGCCCCTACATGTACCTGCTGCGCTTCGACGGCTTCGACATCGTCGGTTCCTCCCCGGAGGCGCACCTGAAGGTGACCGCCGACGCGGAGGGGCAGCGGCGGGCGCTGCTGCACCCGATCGCCGGCACCCGGCCGCGCGGCGCCACCCCGGAGGCCGACGCCCGGCTCGCCGCGGAGCTGCTCACCGACCCCAAGGAGCGGGCCGAGCACGTGATGCTGGTCGACCTGGGCCGCAACGACCTGGGCCGGGTGTGCCGTCCGGGCACCGTGGAGGTGCCGGAGTTCGCCACCATCGAGCGCTACAGCCACGTCATGCACATCGTCTCGACCGTCGTCGGCACGCTGCGGGACGACCGCACGGCCTTCGACGCGCTCGCCGCGACCTTCCCCGCCGGCACGCTCTCCGGCGCGCCGAAGGTGCGGGCGATGGAGATCATCGAGGAGTTGGAGCCCGTCCGCCGCGGCCTCTACGGCGGCACCGTCGGCTACTTCGGCTTCGGTGGGGACCTGGACATGGCGATCGCCATCCGCACCGCGCTGATGCGCGACGGCCGGGCGTACGTGCAGGCCGGGGCGGGGGTGGTGGCCGACTCGGACCCGGCCGCCGAGGACCAGGAGACCCGGAACAAGGCCGCGGCGGTGCTCGCCGCGATCGCCGCCGCCGAGACCCTCCGGCCCGCCCGATGACGGCGGCGCAGCCGCGCGGCCACGAGTCGGGGACGGCCGCGGCGGCCGAGGCCGAGGAGCGCGCGCGGGCCGTCGCGGGCCGGCGCGAGCTGACGTACGCGGTGCTGCTCTGCGTGGCCGGCGCGGGCCTCGCGTTCTGGGCGTCGACCCGCACCTGGGCGGTCGAACTGACCGCCCGGCCCACCCCGCTGCCGCCGGTACGCGACGCGCGCACGGGCGCGGGCCTGCTGCCGTGGCTGCCGGCGCTGGCCCTGGTGGGGCTGGCCGGGGGCGGCGCGGTGCTCGCCACCCGGGGCCGGTCGCGGCGGCTGCTGGGCGCGCTGCTCTGCGGGCTCGGCGCGGCGGTGGCGGCCGGCGGCGGCTACGGCCTGGTCGCCGGGTTCGACGGTGAGGTCAGCCGGCACTGGCCGGCGCTCTGCCTGGTCGGCGGGGTGCTCGCCGCGGCGGGCGGGTTGCTGACGGCGCTGCGGGGCCGGCGGTGGCCGGCGATGGGCGCCCGCTACGAGCGGCCGGCCCGGGGCGGCGGCGTGCCGGCCGCCCGGGGCGAGGACGGCCGCGTCACCGGCCGGCGCACGACGGAGGCGTGGGACGCGCTGGACCGCGGCGAGGATCCGACGGTCAGCTGACGGGCTGGCGGTCGCGGGCGGCGGCCCGGGCGGCCGTCAGCTCCGCCACCAGGCGGTCCAGCTCGGCCCGCTGTTCGGCGCGGGCCCGGTCGGCGCAGACGGCCTCCCAGGCGTTGCCGCGCGCGGTCCGCATCCGGGCCTCGCCGACCACCGCGCGCTCCAGGGTGTGGACCACGCCGGCGGCGAGCGACGCGACGGTACGCGAGATGGTCGTCAGTCCGATGGTCTGGTTGGGCTCGACAGTGCTCATGATCACCCCGCACGGAGATCGTTGGTGTCGGTGGGGCAGGCGCGACATCGAGTCTGCCCGAGAGAGATGCTGGCTGGCTCACGTTTCGCCGTGGTGACCGACACGTCAACTCTCCGTCCGGGCCCGCGACCAGGGAAAGGGCCGTTCGCCCTTGAGCTAGGTCACAGGGGCCGGCGTCCCGCCGTGGCCGCGCCGGGCGGCCGGTCGCGGGAGTGGACAGGATCGGGCCGAATGCCTCGCGCGGCGGGGCGACGAGACGGGGCGGCGGTCGTCGATGGGCGCGGTCGCCCTGAGTGACGTCCCGTTCACCGGAAGTCGGCCATTATGCCGCAGCCCATCTCGTGAGGCACGCCATACCCCCGGCACCCGTCGCCAGGTGGCGCCCCCTAGCATCGGCCCATGACACCCGGAGAGGGGAGTCCGTTGGTGACTGCTGAGCATGCGCACGCGGAGGGGGACGAGGCCGGTCCGGCGGCGTCCCTAGGCGTGCTCGACGAGATCCTGGCCGGCGTGCGTGAGGACGTGGCCCGGCGACAGGAGCAGGTTCCGCTGGAGCGGATCCGCGAACTGGCCGCCGCCGCGCCGCCGCCGCTGGACGCGTACGCGGCCCTGCGCAAGCCGGGCGTCGCGGTGATCGCCGAGGTGAAGCGCTCCTCGCCGTCCAAGGGGCGGCTGGCGGAGATCGCCGACCCGGCCGACCTGGCCGGTGACTACGCCGCCGGCGGCGCGCGGGCGATCAGCGTGCTCACCGAGGGGCGCTGGTTCGGCGGCTCGCTCGACGACCTGGCCGCCGTCCGTGCCGCCGTCAACATCCCGGTGCTGCGCAAGGACTTCGTGGTCTCCAGCTACCAGGTGCACGAGGCCCGGGCGCACGGCGCCGACCTGGTGCTGCTGATCGTCGCCGCCCTGGAGCAGAACGCCCTCGTCGGCCTGCTGGAGCGGATCGAGTCGCTCGGCATGACCGCGCTCGTCGAGGTGCACGACGAGGAGGAGGCCGACCGGGCGCTGGAGGCCGGCGCCCAGGTCATCGGGGTCAACGCCCGCAACCTGCGTACCCTTGAGGTCGACCGCTCGGTGTTCGAGCGGATCGCGCCCGGCCTGCCCAGCAGCGTCGTCAAGATCGCCGAGTCGGGGGTGCGTGGTCCGCACGACCTCATCCGGTACGCCTCGGCGGGCGCCGACGCGGTCCTGGTCGGCGAGGGTCTGGTCACCCAGAAGAGCCCCCGCGAGGCGGTGGCCGAGCTGGTCAACGCCGGCAACCACCCGGCCACGCCCCGCCCGGTGCGCTGATCCCGCGCCGGTTCGCCAGCACCGAGAGGAGAATCCATGAGCGCCGAAGCGCTGGCCGCCCCGGCCGGTCCGCAGCCCGACTCCGCCGGTCACTTCGGCCGGTTCGGCGGCCGGTTCGTACCGGAGGCGCTGGTCGCGGCGCTCGACGAGCTGGACGCCGCGCACCGCACGGCGATGGCCGACGAGTCGTTCCGGGCGGAGTTCGCCGCCCTGCTGCGCGACTACGCCGGCACGCCCTCGCTGCTCTACACGGCCCAGCGGTTCTCCGCCAAGGCCGGCGCGCGGGTGCTGCTCAAGCGGGAGGACCTCAACCACACCGGGGCGCACAAGGTGCGCAACGTGCTCGGCCAGGCGCTGCTGACCAAGCGGATGGGCAAGACCCGGGTGATCGCGGAGACCGGCGCCGGCCAGCACGGCGTGGCCACGGCCACCGCCGCCGCCCTGTTCGACCTCGACTGCGTGGTCTACATGGGCCAGGTCGACACCGAGCGGCAGGCGCTCAACGTGGCGCGGATGCGCATGCTCGGCGCCACCGTCGTCCCGGTCACCAACGGCTCGCGCACCCTCAAGGACGCGATGAACGAGGCGATGCGGGACTGGGTCGCCAACGTCGACGACACCCACTACCTGATCGGCACCGCCGCCGGGCCGCACCCGTTCCCGGCGATGGTCCGCGACTTCGTCCGCGGCATCGGCGACGAGGCGCGCCAGCAGTGCCTCGACCTGACCGGCGCCCTGCCGGACGCGGTCACCGCCTGCGTCGGCGGCGGCTCCAACGCGCTGGGCATCTTCCATGCCTTCGTCGGCGACCCCGACGTGCGGCTCTACGGCTTCGAGGCCGGCGGCGACGGGGTGGAGACCGGGCGGCACGCGGCCAGCATCACCGGCGGCTCCGCCGGCGTGCTGCACGGCACCCGCACGTACGTCCTCCAGGACGCCGACGGCCAGACCTGCGAGTCGCACTCGATCTCCGCCGGGCTGGACTACCCCGGTGTCGGGCCGGAGCACGCCTGGCTGCACGACACCGGCCGGGCCAGCTACGTGCCCGTCACCGACGACGAGGCGATGGCCGCGTTCGAGCTGCTCTGCCGGACGGAGGGCATCATCCCGGCGATCGAGAGCGCGCACGCGCTCGCCGGCACCCTCAAGATCGCCCCGAAGCTCGCCGCCGAGCTGGGCCGGGAGCCCACCGTCGTGGTCAACCTCTCCGGCCGGGGCGACAAGGACGTCCACACGGCCGGCAACTACTTCGGCATCCTCGACAAGGAGCAGTGAGAACGTGAGCCGGATCGGGGTGGCGTTCGACAAGGCGCGCGCCGACGGGCGGGCGGTGCTGGTCGGCTGCATGCCGGCCGGGTTCCCGACCGTCGAGGGCAGCATCGCCGCGATGACCGCGATGGTCGAGGCCGGCGTCGACGTGATCGAGGTGGAGATCCCGTACTCCGACCCGGTGATGGACGGCCCGGTGATCCAGAAGGCCAGCGACATCGCCCTCGCCGGCGGCGTACGCACCGCCGACACGCTGCGCATCATCGAGGCGGTCGCGGCCACCGGGGCGCCCGTGGTCACCATGACCTACTGGAACCCGGTCGAGCGCTACGGCGTGGACGCCTTCGCCCGGGACCTCGCCTCGGCCGGGGGCACCGGTCTGGTCACCCCGGACCTGATCCCCGAGGAGGCCGGCGAGTGGCTCGCCGCCTCGGACGCGTACGGGCTGGACCGTACCTTCCTGGTGTCGCCCTCCTCGACGGACGCGCGACTGGCGATGACCGCGGCGCACTGTCGGGGCTTCGTCTACGCCACCGCGATCATGGGTGTCACCGGCGCCCGGGCGAAGACCTCCGACGCGGCGCCGGTCCTGGTCTCCCGGCTGCGGGAGGTCACCGACCTGCCGGTCGGCGTCGGGCTGGGCGTCGGCACGGGCGCACAGGCCGGCACGGTCGCCGGGTACGCCGACGGCGTCATCGTCGGCAGCGCCCTGATCCGCTGCCTGCTCGACGCCCCGGACGAGGCGTCCGGCCTGGCCGCCCTCCGCACCCTCAGCGCCGAACTCGCCCAAGGCGTCCGCACCCCCACCCCCTGACCCACCCTCCTCCCTCCCTCGCCCTGCCGTCCGCCGCCCGCGATCTTGCACTTTGTGCCCGCGTAATGCACGGGATGCCCTCTTTTGTCGGGGCGGAAAGTGCAAGATCGCGAGAGTTGGGCGGGAGCGTGGGGATGCGGGGGCGCGTGGGGAGTTAGTGGCGGGTTGCCGTGGGTGGATTGGCCCGCTGGCCCGGCGGGTGTCCGGCCGGGGGCGCGATCGCGCTCGGAGTGGTGTCCCTTTCGGCCGCAGTGTCCGGTGGGCTGTCCGGTGCGGGGGTGGAGGGCGTGGCGGTGTGCAGGACGCCGGAGCGGCCCGCCAGCGCGTCGGCGAGCGCGGCCCGGGTGGTCGGCGTGAGCGCCTCCGGCAGAGCCGCGGGGTCGTGCCAGGACGCCCGGCAGCCGCCCATCGGCTCGCCGGTCGGCCCCGGCCCCCGGACGCGCGCCCGGAAGACGTGCACCAGGACGTCGGGCAGCGGCCCGGCGCGACCGGCCGACGACGCGATCCGGCCCGCCGACGAGGCCGGGGCGGCGGGGCTCGTCGGCGCCGGGGCGCACGCGCCGGCCAGGTGGTAGAGGCCGACCAGGTCCACGACCTCGACCTCCCAGCCCGTCTCGGCCCGGATGTCGCGCATCGCGGCGTGCACGGGGCTCTCCGCCGGGCGCAGCCGGCCGCCCGGGAGCCCGTAGCGTCGCTCGCCCCGGCCCTGGCGGCAGAGCAGCACCCGGCCGGCGTCGTCGGTGACGACCGCCGCGACCGCCCAGGTGAGCGCGCCCATGGACAAAGAGCCTACGGGGGCGCAAACCAGAAGTCACCGGGATCGGGCGACGGTGGACCGGGGTGCCGCCGGAGGGGCCCACGGCGGTAGCGTGTGCATCCGTGACTCTCGCCTCGCTGTCCCCCCAGGCGGCCCTGCCCAGCCCCAGCACCGCCGTGTGGCAGCTCGGACCGCTGCCGGTCCGGGCGTACGCGCTGTGCATCATCGTCGGCATCGTGGTGGCCTGCTGGGTCACCGAACGGCGGCTGCGCCAGCGCGGCGTGGCCCCCGGCGCGGTCCTGGACATCGCGGTCTGGGCGGTGCCGGCCGGCATCATCGGCGCCCGGATCTACCACGTGATCACCTCGCCGGAGAAGTACTTCGGCACCGGCGGCGACCCGCTGAAGGCGTTCGCCATCTGGGAGGGCGGTCTCGGCATCTGGGGCGCGGTGGCCGGCGGCGCGGTCGGCGCCTGGATCGCCGCCCGCCAGCTCGGCATCCCGTTCGCGGTGGTCGCCGACGCACTGGCCCCCGGCCTGCCGCTGGCCCAGGCGATCGGCCGGCTCGGCAACTGGTTCAACAACGAGCTGTACGGCGGCCGGACCACCCTCCCGTGGGGCCTGGAGATCCACCGGATGGACCCGGACAACCCCGGCCAGGCGCTGCGGGACGACGCCGGCCGGCCGATCCTCGAGCCGGGGCTCTACCACCCGACGTTCGCGTACGAGCTGCTGTGGAACCTCGGCGTCGCCGCGCTGGTCTTCGTCCTCGACCGCAAGCTGCGCCTCGGCCGCGGGCGGGCGTTCGCCCTCTACGTGATGGGCTACACCGCCGGGCGGTTCTGGATCGAGCTGATGCGCACCGACGAGGCGAACACCATCCTCGGCGTACGCCTGAACGTCTGGACCGCCGGCCTGGTGTTCCTCGGCGCCCTGGTCTACTTCCTGCGGGTGCGCGGGCCCCGCGAGTACCTCGTTCCGGTCGGCGCCGCCGCGACGCCGCCCGTGCCCGCCGACTCCGACGTCTCGCAGGTCGACCTCTCCGCCGCCGAGGCGGGGGCGAAGCCGGCCGCGCCGGAGGGCTACCGGGTGGTCGGCGAGGAGCAGTACCGGCGCTGGCGGGAGACCGGCGAGTTGCCCGCCACGACCGGCGGGGAGACGGCGACCGGCAAGGACGCCGCGAGCGCCGGCGACGGGTCCGCCGAGCCGGACGGTGACGAGGAGAGCTCGGCGGACCGGGCGGGGGCTGCCGGCTCCCGGCCCGCCGACCGCGACAGCTGAGGGGGAGCACCACATGCGTAGCGCGGTGGTGGTGGGGGCCGGCATCGGTGGCCTCGCGGTCGCCGGCGCGCTGGCGCGTTCCGGGTGGCGGGTCACCCTGCTGGAGCGCGCCGACCGGGTCCGCCCCGAGCCGACCGCCGTGGCGCTCTGGCCCAACGGCGTACGCGCGCTGCGCGCCCTCGGTCTCGGCGCCGGCCTGGAGGCGATCGCCACGCCGCTGCCCGACGGCGGGGTACGCCGCCCGGACGGCCACTGGCTGGTGCAGCCCCGGCCGACCCCCGCCGACCGGATGCCGGTGGTGGTGCACCGGGAGGACCTGCACGACGCGCTGATCGCCGGGCTGGGCGACGAGGTCGAGCTGCGCACCGGGGTGACGGTGCGGACGGTCCGCGCCGAGCCCGGCCAACGCCCGTCGGTCGGCGACGGCCGGCACACCGTCGAGGCGGACCTGGTGGTCGCCGCGGACGGCACCGACAGCGAGATCCGCCGGCAGCTCGCCCCGGAGTCCGGGGTGGTCAGCTCCGGCTGCGCCGCGTGGCGGGCGGTGATCCCCTGGTACCGCGCCCCGAAGCTGCCCGCCGACCGGCCCGTCGGCGGCGAGGTGCTCGGCGCCGGGTACCGGTTCGTGTCCGCCTCGCTGGGCGAGCGCGGATCCTCCGGCGCCTCCAGCCGGGGCGGCATCTACTGGGTGGCCACGGCCGCCGGGGCGCCCCGCCCGGAGCCGCCGGAGACCCAGCTGGCCCTGCTGCGCCGCTGGTACGCGGGCTGGCCCGCGCCGATCGCCGAGCTGCTCGACGCCACCGACCCGGCGGACCTGGTGCAGCAGGAGATCCGCGAGCTGCGACCGCTGCCCAGGTCGTACGGTTTCCCGGCCGGCCCGGGCGGGGTGGTGCTGCTCGGCGACGCCGCGCACGCCATGCCGCCGCACCTCGGCCAGGGCGCCTGCCTCGCCTTCGAGGACGCGGCGACCCTCGCCTCGCTGCTGCGCGAGTCCCGACTGCCCGACGCCGTGGTCGCGTACGACCGGGTGCGCCGCCCCCGCGCGGCGACGGTGGTCCGGCAGACCCGCCGGATGTCGGCGGTGCTGAAGGCCCGGGGCCCGCTGGCGCTGCGCGCCCGCGACGCCGCCCTCGGCACGATCACGCCCCGCCTGCTCTCCACTGCCGCCACCACGGCCGCCCAGTGGCGGCCCCCGACCTGACCCGCCCACCCCACCCCGCCGGGGCGGGCGTCAGGGGGTGACGGGGGCGGGCTCGGCGATGCAGGCGGTGCCGACGCGGCGGAAGCCGACGCGGAGGTAGACCCGGGCGATGTCCTCGCTGCCGGCGGAGAGGAAGACCAGGTCGGTGCCGGCGGCGAGCAGCGCGCGGGCCAGCGCGGCCGTGACCGCCGCGCCCAGGCCGCGGCGGCGGGCGGCCGGCAGGGTGGCGATCCCGGCGATCTCGGCCACGTCGTCGACCCGCATCGCCATGCCGCTGGCCAGCGCGCCGTCGGCGGGCGTGCCGACCAGCGCCGACAGTCGCCGACCGTCGGCGATCCGGGCCCGCTCCTCGTCCAGCGCCGCCTCGTCCAACCCGGCCACGGCGGCGTCCCGCTGCGCGGGGCCGGCCTCGCCGCGGTCGGTGCCGGGCGCGGCGAACCCGACGGCGGCGACCGCTCGTTGCGCGGCCACGTCCGCCGCGAAGCCGGGTCCCGCCGGGTCGAGCAGCCGCACCGGCACGTCAGTGAGGGTGCCCGGGTCGGGCAGGGCGCCCGGGTCGAGCACCATCAGCGGAGCCTCCAGCACGGACAGGCCCGCCGACCGGGCCACCGCGAGCAGGTCCGGGGTCGTCTCGTGCACCCACTCGAGGGCCTCGGGCAGGCCGAGTTCGCGCTGCCGTTCGCGCACCGCCGCGACGTCGGCCAGCGACGGCGGCTCGGTGGCGTCGAGCCGGGGCCGCGCGTAGAACGGCCAGCCGGCCCCGTTCCGGACGAACAGCACGAGTGCGCCGTGCTCCTCCGTCCGGGCGACGTCCCGGGGCACCGCGTCGTAGAAGCGTTCCAACCGGTCGAACAGGTCCTTCGGCAGGCGATCCACCGGGCGAGACTACACGTCCCACACTCTGGAAGGTGTGATCAATCTGCACTGGCCTTGCGCGCCGGACCCTAACGTAGACTCAATAGACCCCTGAGGGCCGACGTCGTCCCGATCCAGATCCATCCTGAGTGACGACAGGAGGCCCGGTGGCCTTTCCGTACCCTCACCGCAGCCCCCAGCAGGCCCCGCACCTCGGCCCGGGAGCGCCCGCGGCCGGGCTCTACGACCCCGCCCAGGAGCACGACGCCTGCGGTGTGGCCTTCGTGGCGGACCTGCACGGACGGCGCTCGCACGCGGTCGTGGTCAACGGCCTCGACGCGCTCTGCCGACTGGACCACCGGGGAGCCCGTGGCGCGGAACCGAACACCGGCGACGGCGCGGGGATCATGATCCAGGTGCCGGACGCGTTCCTGCGCGCGGTGGTCGACTTCCCGCTGCCGCCCGCCGGAGCGTACGCCACCGGCCTGGTGTTCCTCCCCGACGACGACGCTGCCGAGGCCCGGGCCCGCCGCGTGGTGGAGAAGTACGCGCTGGTCGAGGGGGCCGACCTGCTCGGCTGGCGGGACGTGCCGGTCGACCCGAGCGGCCTCGGCGAGACCGCCCTCGCGGCGATGCCCCGGGTCCGGCAGCTGTTCCTCGCCGCGCACCGGCTCACCGACTCGCCCGCCGGGCCGGCCGGGTCGCCGCTGGGCGGCATCGAGCTGGAGCGGGTGGCGTTCTGCGTGCGCAAGCAGGCCGAGCGGGAGAGCGCCGAGCGGGGAGTGCCGGCGTACTTCCCGTCGCTGTCCGCGCGGACCATGGTCTGGAAGGGCATGCTCACCCCCGACCAGCTCCCCGCGTTCTACCCGGAGCTGACCGACGAGCGGGTGGAGAGCGCGATCGCGCTGGTGCACTCCCGGTTCTCCACCAACACGTTCCCGTCCTGGCCGCTGGCGCACCCGTACCGGCTCATCGCGCACAACGGCGAGATCAACACCATCCGGGGCAACCGGAACTGGATGCAGGCCCGCGAGGCGCTGCTGCGGAGCCCGAACCTCCCCGGCAACGTCCGCCGGGTCTTCCCGGTCTGCACCCCCGCCGCCTCCGACTCGGCGAACTTCGACGAGGTCCTCGAACTGCTACACCTGGCCGGGCGGAGCCTGCCGCACGCGGTGCTGATGATGATCCCCGAGGCGTGGGAGAACGACCCGGACATGGCCCCCGACAAGCGGGCCTTCTACCGCTTCCACGCGAGCCTCATGGAGCCGTGGGACGGGCCGGCCTCGGTCGCCTTCACCGACGGCGAGATCGTCGGCGCCGTGCTCGACCGCAACGGGTTGCGCCCGGGCCGCTGGTGGCGGACGGACGACGGCCTGGTGGTGCTCGGCAGCGAGGCCGGCGTGCTCGACCTCGACCCCGCCCGGGTGGTCGCCAAGGGCCGCCTCCAGCCGGGGAAGATGTTCCTGGTCGACACCGTCGCCGGGCGGATCGTGCACGACGACGAGATCAAGGCGGAGCTGGCCGCCGCGCAGCCGTACGCCGAGTGGCTGCACGCCGGCCTGATCGAGCTGACCGACCTGCCCCCGCGCGAGCACATCGTCTACACCCACGACTCGGTGCGCCGCCGGCAGCAGACCTTCGGCTACACCGAGGAGGAGCTGAAGATCCTGCTCGCGCCGATGGCGCGGACGGGCGCCGAGCCGCTCGGCTCGATGGGCACCGACACCCCGATCGCCCCGCTGTCCACCCGGCCGCGGCTGCTCTACGACTACTTCCACCAGCTCTTCGCGCAGGTCACCAACCCGCCGCTGGACGCCATCCGCGAGGAGCTGGTGACCAGCCTGGCGTCGACGATCGGCCCGGAGGGCAACCTGCTCGACCCGGGCCCGGCGAGCTGCCGGCAGATCGTGCTGCCGTACCCGGTGATCGACAACGACGAGCTGGCCAAGATCCTCTCCATCGACGAGGACGGCGACCTGCCGGGCTTCAAGGCCGTCCGGGTCTCCGGGCTCTACCGCGTCCGGGAGGGCGGCGCGGGGATCAAGGCCCGGCTGACCGAGATCTGTCGGCACGTCTCCGAGGCGATCGAGGACGGCGTACGCATCCTGGTGCTGTCGGACCGGGACTCCAACGCCGACCTCGCCCCGATCCCGTCGCTGCTGCTCACCGCCGCCGTGCACCAGCACCTGGTCCGCGAGCAGACCCGCACCCAGGTGGCGCTGGTCGTCGAGTCCGGCGACTGCCGCGAGGTGCACCACGCGGCCGTGCTGATCGGCTACGGCGCGGCGGCGGTCAACCCGTACCTGGCCTTCGAGTCGGTGGAGGACATGATCTCCACCGGCGCGCTCGTCGGCGTCGAGCCGGTGAAGGCGGTTCGCAACTACGTCAAGGGCCTCGGCAAGGGTGTCCTGAAGATCATGTCCAAGATGGGCATCTCGACGGTGTCGTCGTACTGCGGGGCGCAGGTCTTCGAGGCCGTCGGGCTGGACTCCCGGCTGGTCGACCGCTACTTCCGTGGCACCCCGAGCAAGATCGGCGGGATCGGGCTGGACGGCATCCACGCCGAGGTCGCCGCCCGGCACGCCGTGGCCTGGCCGGAGCCGGGCGCCGAGTCCTCCGGGCGGCTGGCGGTGGGCGGCGAGTACCAGTGGCGCCGCGAGGGTGAGCTGCACCTGTTCAACCCGGAGACGGTCTTCCTGCTCCAGCACGCCACCCGCAGCCGCCAGTACGACGTCTTCCGCCAGTACACGGCGAAGGTCGACGAGCTGGCCGCGAAGGCCGGCTCGCTGCGCGGGCTGTTCACCCTGCGTACCGGCGTGCGGCCGGCGGTGCCCCTCGACGAGGTCGAGCCGGCCACCGAGATCGTCAAGCGGTTCGCCACCGGCGCCATGTCGTACGGGTCGATCTCGGCGGAGGCGCACGAGACCCTCGCGATCGCCATGAACCGCCTCGGCGGCAAGTCCAACACCGGCGAGGGCGGCGAGGACGTCGAGCGGCTGCACGACCCGGCCCGCCGCTCCGCCGTGAAGCAGATCGCCAGCGGCCGGTTCGGGGTGACCAGCGAATACCTGGTCAACGCCGACGACCTCCAGATCAAGATGGCCCAGGGCGCCAAGCCCGGCGAGGGCGGGCAGCTGCCCGGCAACAAGGTCTGGCCGTGGATCGCCCGCACCCGGCACGCCACGCCGGGCGTCGGCCTGATCTCCCCGCCGCCGCACCACGACATCTACTCCATCGAGGACCTCGCCCAGCTCGTCCACGACCTGAAGTGCGTCAACCCGTCCGCGCGGGTGCACGTCAAGCTCGTCAGCGAGGTCGGCGTCGGCACCGTGGCGGCGGGCGTGGCGAAGCTCAAGGCCGACGTCATCCTGATCTCCGGCCATGACGGCGGCACCGGCGCGTCCCCGCTGAACTCGCTCAAGCACGCCGGCACCCCGTGGGAGCTGGGGTTGGCCGAGGCGCAGCAGACGCTGCTGCTCAACAAGCTGCGCGACCGGGTCACCGTGCAGGTCGACGGCCAGCTCAAGACCGGCCGGGACGTGCTGGTCGCGGCGCTGCTCGGCGCCGAGGAGTTCGGCTTCGCCACCGCCCCGCTGATCGTCGAGGGCTGCGTGATGATGCGGGTGTGCCACCTGGACACCTGCCCGGTCGGCATCGCCACCCAGAACCCGGTGCTGCGGGAACGCTTCACCGGCCGGCCGGAGTTCGTGGAGAACTTCTTCCTCTTCCTCGCCGAGGAGGTCCGCGGCTACCTGGCCGAGCTGGGCTTCCGCTCGATCGAGGAGGCCATCGGGCACGCCGAGCTGCTCGACGTCGCCCCGGCGATCGCGCACTGGAAGGCCGGCGGGCTCGACCTGACCCCCGTGCTGCACCTGCCGGAGCTGCCGGCCGGCGCCGCCCGCCGGGGCGTCCGCGCCCAGGACCACGGCCTGGACCTGGCGCTGGACAACGAGTTGATCGCCCTCGCCGGGCCGGCGCTGCGCGACGGCACGCCCGTACGGGTCGAGGTGGCGGTGCGCAACGAGCACCGCAGCGTCGGCGCGATGCTGGGCGGCGAGGTGACCCGCCGCTTCGGCGGAGCCGGCCTGCCCGCCGACACGGTCGAGTTCACGCTGCGCGGCACCGCCGGGCAGTCGTTCGGCGCGTTCCTGCCGCGCGGGGTCACCCTGCGGCTGCACGGCGACGCCAACGACTACGTCGGCAAGGGCCTCTCCGGCGGCCGGCTCATCGTGCGGCCGGACGCCGCCGCCCCCTTCGTCGACGGCGACGCCGCACCGGGGGAGCGGGCCGAGGACCAGACCATCGCCGGCAACACCATCCTCTACGGCGCCACCGCGGGCGAACTCTTCCTGCGCGGGCGGGTGGGGGAGCGGTTCGCGGTGCGCAACTCCGGCGCGCTGGCCGTCGTCGAGGGCGTCGGCGACCACGGCTGCGAGTACATGACCGGCGGGACCGTGGTGGTGCTGGGGCCGACCGGCCGCAACTTCGCCGCCGGCATGTCCGGCGGGACCGCGTTCGTGTACCGGCTGGACCGTCGCCGGGTCAACGCGGAGCTGGTCGACCTGGCCCCGCTGTCCGAGGAGGAGCAGGCCGTGCTGCACGAGCTGGTGCAGCGGCACTTCGCCGAGACCGACTCGGCGGTCGCCGAGGAACTGCTCAAGCGCTGGCCGGAGGCGGTGGCGGAGTTCACCGCGGTGGTGCCCCGGGACTACCGCCGGGTGCTGGAGATCATGCGGGCCGCCGAAGCCGCCGGCCGCGACGTCGACGACGCGGTGATGAGCGCGCTCTCCGCGCCCGCCGCGAAGTCCATGCCGACCACGCCCGCCCCGCGGGCGGCGGTCCAGGAGGTGGCTCGTGCCTGACCCGAACGGTTTCCTGCGCTACGACCGGCGGCTGCCGGCGCGCCGCCCGGTGCCGGTGCGGATCAGCGACTGGCGGGAGGTCTACCCGCCGGCCGGCGAGGAGCTGATCCGCGAGCAGGCCACCCGCTGCATGGACTGCGGCATCCCGTTCTGCCACGACGGCTGCCCGCTGGGCAACCGCATCCCCGACTGGAACGACCTGGTCCGCACGGGCGGCTGGGACGCGGCGGTGGAGTCGCTGCACGCCACCAACAACTTCCCGGAGTTCACCGGCCGGCTCTGCCCGGCGCCCTGCGAGGCGGCCTGCGTGCTCGGCATCGGCGGTGGCCAGCCGGTCACCATCAAGCAGGTCGAGGTGGAGATCGCCGACGCGGCCGTCGCGCGGGGCGGCCTGCTGCCACGCCCGGTGCCCGCGCCGACCGGCCGCTCGGTCGCCGTGGTCGGTTCCGGGCCCGCCGGCCTCGCCGCCGCGCAGCAGCTCGCCCGCGCAGGTCACGCCGTGACGGTGTACGAGCGCGACGACGCGATCGGTGGCCTGCTCCGGTACGGCATCCCCGACTTCAAGCTGGAGAAGGCCCACATCGACCGGCGGCTGGCCCAGCTCGCCGCCGAGGGCGTGCGCTTCCGCACCGGGGTGAACGTCGGCGTCGACGTCACCGCCGAGCAGGTGCGCGCCGAGCACGACGCGGTGCTGCTCGCCTGCGGCGCGTTGCAGGGCCGGGACACCCCGGAGACCCCGGGCCGGCACCTGCGCGGCGTGCACCAGGCGATGGAGCACCTCGTCGCGGCCAACCGGGTGGTCGCCGCGGCGGCCGGCGGCCGGCCCGACACCGCCGTGCTGCCCGACGGCACGCCCATCGACGCGGCCGGGAAGCACGTGGTGATCATCGGTGGCGGCGACACGGCGGCGGACTGCCTCGGCGTGGCGCACCGGCAGGGCACGGCCGGCGTACACCAGCTCGACCTCTACCCGCAGCCGCCGCAGGCCCGCGACGAGGCCCGGGACCCGTGGCCGACCTGGCCGTGGCTCCTGCGCAGCTACCCGGCGCACGAGGAGGGCGGCGAGCGGGTCTTCGCCGTCGCGGTGCAGGAGTTCGTCGACGACGGCACCGGGCAGGTGCGGGCGGTGCGGATCGCCGAGGTGAGCGTGGAGAAGCGGGACGGGCGGCGGATCGTCACCCCGCTGCCCGGCTCGGAGCGGGAGCTGCCGGCCGACCTGGTGCTGTTGGCCATCGGTTTCGAGGGCACCGAGGAGCAGCCGCTGCTCGACCAGTTCGGGGTCGTCCGCAACGCGCGCGGGGCGGTCGACGCCCGGCCGGACTGGCAGACCGCCGTCGATGGCGTCTTCGTCGCCGGTGACATGCACCGGGGCGCCTCGCTGATCGTCTGGGCGATCGCCGAGGGGCGGGCGGCGGCCGCCGCGATCCACGCGTACCTCGGCGGGGTCGGAACGCTCCCGGCCCCGGTGGACCCGGCCCGGCAGCCGCTCGCGGCCCGCTGACCACCCGCTCGGACCCGACGTGGTCCCGGCCTGCGCCTGGCAGGCCGGGGCCACATTGCGTGAGCCGCCTCACGAAAGACGGCAAATCGGTTTAATTGCCGCCAGACTTGGCGGCTGCCGCGCACCGCACCCGGGTTCGGCACCGTCATGTCGCCGTCCCACGGGGGAATCAGTCGTGTTCGCCGCGCTGCGCCACCGGAACTACCGGATCTGGGCCGCCGCCGGGTTCGTGTCCGTCGTCGGGACCTGGATGCAGGTCCTGGGCGTGAACTGGTACGTGCTCGCCGAGACCGGCTCGGCGACGTCGATGGGCTTCACCGTCCTGCTCCAGGCCCTTCCCACCCTGCTGCTCAGCGTCTGGGGCGGGGCGCTGGCCGACCGGCTGCGCGCGAAGCCGCTGCTGATCATCGCCCAGGCGCTCCACGCGGCCCTGGCGGCCGGGCTGGCGCTGGTCGCCGTCACCGGCGTGGGCGGCCTCCCGGCGATCTACGCGATCTCGCTGGTGACCGGCGCGGTCTCGGCCATCGAGGGTCCGGTGATGGGCCGCTGGTGCTCGACCCTGGTGGACCGGGAGAGCCTCGGCAACGCCCTGGCGCTCGGCTCGCTGACCAACTCGGCCGGCCGCATCCTCGGTATGAGCGCCGGCGCCGTCCTGGTCGCCGCCGTCGGCCCCGCGCTGCTCTTCGCGGTCAACGCCGCCAGCTTCGTCGCGGTGGTGGTGGCCCTGTTCGCCGTACGCGAGCGGGAGCTGCACGCGGGGGAGCCGGCGCCGGCCGACGCGGAGCAGGCGGACGGCGGCATCGTCGCCGGCTTCCGCTATCTGCTGCGCCAGCCGGTGGTGCTCGTCGCGCTCGCCCTGTCGTTCGTGCTCGGCAGCCTCGGCCGCAACTACCAGGTGACCATGGCGGCCATGAGCGACGGACCACTGGGCGGCGGTGCCTCCGGCTACGGGTTCCTCTCCACCGTCTTCGCGATCGGCACGGTGCTCGGCGCCCTCGTCGCGGCCCGGCGGCGTGAGCTGGGCTACGGGATCCTGCTCGCTGCCGGCCTGCTGGCCAGCGTGCTGCAGATCGTCGCCGGCCTGGCCCCGGGCACCCTGAGCTTCGCGGCGGTGATCCTGCCGGTCGCCGCCGCGGCCGTGGTCATCGACACCACCGTCGGCGCCCGGGCCCAGCTCGACACCGACTACGCGATGCGGGGCCGGGTGCTGGCCGCGCTGGCGGTCACCGGCTCCGTCTCCGCCGCGGTCGGCGCGCCGCTGCTCGGCTGGCTCTCCGAGCACGCGGGCCCCCGGCAGACCCTCGTGCTGGCCGGGACGGTGACGGCGATCGCCACCGTGGTGGCGGGGATCGGGCTCGACCGACTGCGTGGGCGCCCGCTGCGCCGGCGGGTCGCCCTGGCGCTGGCCGTGCCGGCGGTACGGCGTCCGGTGCGTCGGGTCGCCTCGACGGCGGCCCGCGTCGTCCGGCCGGCGTCGAGCGCGGTGCGGTCCGTCCGGCCCGTCCGGGCCGTCGCCCGGATCGTCCGACCGGCGGGAAGCGACGTGCCGGCCGGCCGCCCCGTGCTGCCCCGGCCGGCCACCGGTCGACCCCGGGCGGGCCGGGAGGCGCACGAATGCGCAGCCTGCGCACCGCGCCGTGGCCGCCGCCGCTCCCACCTGACCGGCACGGCACGCCCGCTCGACCAGCCGGCCGAATGCCCCCGCTCCGGCTGACCCACTGCCCCACCTGTCCACGGTGCAAGGAAGGCCGACGCGCCCGCCTCGCCACTGTCCGGGTGTCGCCCGTGTCCGTTAGGGTCCTTGAGGACCAGGCGGGGCGACGGCGACGGGAGCAGAGGGTGGGCAGGCTCGCGTCGGCGTACGGGCAGGCGGTCGCGGCGCACCGCGCGGCCCGGTCCCACCTCGACACCGCCCGTCGGGCGCTCGCCGGCCACGCCGCCCCGGCCGTCCCGAACGGCGCGGGCGCGCTCGTCGCCCGGCTCGCCGAACTCGGCGGCGCGCTCGCCACCCCGACCCCCGGGGCCACCCCGGTCGCCGTCGCGCCCGTCCCGGTGCGCGTCGGTGAGGCGTCCACTCCCGACGGCGCCTTCCCCGTCCTCGTGCCGCTGGGCGGCGGCCACCACCTCGCGGTCGACGCGGACGCCCGCGACCCCCGGGTGGCCGGCCTGCTGCGGGCGCTCGTGCTGCGGCTGCTCGCCACGGCGCCGCCCGGCGGGGTCCGGGTCGCCGGGATCGACACCGCCGCGCTGGGCGCCACCTTCGGGCCGCTGCGCCCGCTGGTCGACGCTGGCGTGCTCGACCCGCCCGCCACCGGCGAGGCCGAGGTGGCCGCCCTGCTCGACGCCGCGGAACGGCACGCCCGCGCCGCCCGGCACGCCGACCGCCCCGACCAGGAGTTGCTGCTGGTCGTCGCCGCGTCGACGCCGCCGCCCCGCGAGGCGGCCCGGCTCGCCGCGCTCACCCACGCCGGGCCGGCCGCCGCCGTCTGTGTCCTGGTCGCCGGCCAGCCGTCCGCCGCGTCCGCCGACCCGCCGCCGCAGCTCGGCGCCACCACCACGGTCCGGCTGACCGAGCGGTACGCCCACGTCGGCGACCCGCCCGGCGCCCCGTTCAGCGTCGACGGCACCGGCCTGGCGGCCCCCGTGCTGCTCGACGGCGACCCGCCGGCCGCGTCGGTGGCGGCCCTCGCCGCCCATCTCGGCGCCGCCGCCCGGCGCGGCGACGCGGTGGGCTTCGCCGAGCTGCTGCCCGAGCGGCGGTGGGCCGAGTCTGCGGGCAACGGGCTGCGCACCGTGGTCGGCCGCGCCGGCCGGGACCGGGTCACCGTCGCCTTCGACGACGCCACCCCGCACTGGCTCGTCGGTGGGCGCACCGGCGCCGGCAAGACCGTCTTCCTGCTCGACGTCCTCTACGGGCTCGCCGCCCGCTACTCGCCCGCCGAGCTACAGCTCTACCTGCTCGACTTCAAGGAGGGGGTGAGCTTCACCGAGTTCGTCCCCACCCCCCGCGACCCGTCCTGGCTGCCGCACGCCCGGGCCGTCGGCATCGAGTCCGACCGGGAATACGGCGTCGCCGTCCTGCGGGAGCTGCGCCGCGAGCTGTCGCGGCGGGCCGCCGCGCTCAAGCGGCACGGCGTCACCAAGCTCGCCGACCTGCCCCGTGACACGCCGGTGCCCCGGATCGTGGCGGTGGTCGACGAGTTCCACGTGCTGCTCGCCGGCAACGACGCGCTGGCCCGCGAATCGGTCGACCTGCTGGAGGAGTTGGCCCGCAAGGGCCGCTCGTACGGCGTGCACCTGGTCCTGGCGAGCCAGAGCATGACCGGCGTCGAGGCGCTCTACGGGCGGGCCGAGGCGATCTTCGGTCAGTTCGCGCTCCGGGTGGCGCTGCCCGGCGGCGGCGGGGTGCTCGACCCGCTGAACGAGGCCGCCCACACCCTGCCCGTCGGTTCGGCCGTGCTCAACACCGCCGCCGGGGCGGTCGGCGCCGACACCGTCGTCCGCTTCCCCGACGCCCACGCCGCCGCGGCCGAGCTGGCCGCACTGCGGCACGAGCTGTGGCAGGCGCGGCCGGCGGGCGCGCGCCCCCCGTCGGTGTTCAGGGGCTACGAGACCGCGCGCGTCGAGGACGACCCCACCTTCGCCGGGCTCCGCCCGGGTGGGCGTCGCCCGCTCGCCCTGGTCGGGCGGACGGTCGACGTGGACGGCACCTCCGCGCTGTTCATGATGGACGCCACCCCGGGCCGGCACCTGGCCGTGGTGGGCACCTCGGCCACCGGCGCGGAGGTGCTGCGGGCGGCCACCCTGAGCCTCGCCCGCCAGCACGCCCCGGGCGACGCCCGGTTCCTCCTCGCCCCGCTGGTCGCCGCCGCCGAGCCCGCCGCCGACGACACCACCGCCACCCTGGTCGCCGCCGGTCACGCCGTCGACCGCCTCGACACCGCCGGCCTGCGCCGGCACGTCGCCACCCTCGCCGCCGGGCTGTCGGCCCCCACCGCGGCGTCCGGCCCGACCACCCCGGCCCGGCCGGAGGGCAGTGCCGCGCCGGACACCGGCCGCACCTACCTCGTCGTGTTCGGGATGGACGCCGCCAGCGCCGCGCTCGCCGCCACCGACCCGGAGACGTTCCGCTCCGGCCACGACGACCTGGGGGCGCTGCTGCGCCAGGGCCCCGCGCGGGGCGTGCACCTGCTCGGCTGGTGGCGCGGGCTGCGTCGGCTCGCCGACGACCTCGGCGGCGCGCACAACCGCGACGACGTCGCCTGCCTGGTGGCGCTGAACGTGCCCGGCACCGAGCTCGGGCTGCACCTCGGGGTGCACGACCTCGCGTACGCGCCCCGGCCCGACCGGGCGCTGCTGGTCGACCGGCACGACCAGCGCACCCGGCTCATCGTGCCGTTCGCCCGCGACGGGCACGGCCCGGACGGGGAGGACTGAGGCGGTGTCCGACTACTCCGAGTACGCGGCGCTGGCCCGCCAGCTCGCCGAGCGGCGCCGGGCCGGTGAGCGCGGCGCCGCCGCCGAGGCCGAGCGCCGACGCAACCTGCACGCCGCCGCGGACTACCTCCAGCACCGGCTGACCGCCCAGGGGCAGCGCCTCGACCAGCTCGGCCAGGCCATCGGCATCCCGGCCTCCGGCGTGCCCACCGGCCCCGCTTCCACCCCGGCCGCCACCGCACCCGCGGGCCCTCTCACCGCGCCGGCCGGCGACGGGGCGTCGGGTGGCGCACCGGCCGGCGGCGCCGGACCGGAGGCGGGGGAGCCCGCCGGCGCAGCCGGCGCCCCGGGGCGGCCGGTGGTCGGGGCGTATCCCCAGGTCGGGGTGGGGGAGACGAAGCTCGCGCTGCCGCCGGGGGCGGCCCCGGCGGCGGGTGGGGTGCCGGGCCCGCGCCCGGCGGAGGCCGACCCGACCACCGAGCTGGAGCTGGCCCGGCGCTACGCCGACGAGTCCGACCGGCACGGGCAGCAGGCCGAGTTGCTCGCGCAACGCCCCGCGCTGCTGCCGGCCTGGTCGCCGGTGGCCCGGGCGCTCGCCGTCTACGCCGGCTGCGCGGCCGTGGCGGCGGTGCTGATGGTGGTGATGGTGCTCGCCTCCGGCGTCGGCCTGGTCGACGGGTTCACCCTGGGCGCCTGGATCTGCGCCGGCCTGCCCGCGCTGTCGTTCTTCGCCGGCTACCTGGTGCTCGGGCGCTGGGGGCGGCCGGCCCTGGTCGTCGGCACCCCGCCCCGCTACGTGCACCTGGGCTTCCTGATCTGCTTCGTCGCCGTGCCGGTCGCCTACGTCGCCTATCTGCTGCTGTTCCGCCTCCTCCGCTGACCGGCCGTCGCTCCGCCGCCAGGCGCCCGGCCGTCGCCAGCGCGCCCGGCCCTCGGGACCGGTGGAACACGGTGGACGTCACCGGCGCCCGGAGACGGCCGTGGTGTTCCACCGGTGGTTCCGTTACGGCGCGACGTCGGAAGGCACCGGCTCGACCACGACGACGGGAATCTCCCGGTCGGTCCCCTGCTGGTAGCGGGCGTAGGTCGGGAAGACGCCGGTCATCACCTGCCACAACCGGGGCCGCTCCTCGGCGGTGGCGGTCCGCGCCCGGCCCCGGAACCGTTCGGCCCCGACCTGCACCTGCACCTCGGGGTCGGCGCAGAGGTTGAGGTACCAGGCCGGGTGTCGCGCCGCACCGCCGTTCGACGCCACCAGCAGGTACCGGTCGCCGTCCCGGCCGTAGATGAGCGCCGTCCGTCGCAGCTTGCCCGTCCGGCGCCCCCGGGTGGTGATCAGCAGGGCGTCGTATCCGTGGAACCTGCCGCCGTCGGCGCCGTCGGTGGCCAGGTAACGCTCCACGTGGCTGGCCACCCAGCCGACCGGACTGTCCTCAATGGTCTCCGCCATCAGAGCAGCGTAGCCGCCTCAGCGGTAGTCGTCGGCGCGTCGGACGGCGCCGAAGCGCGGGAAGATCCGCTCGACGGTGAACTCGTGCTCGTCGGCGGCGAAGCCGGACATCGCGTCGGCCACGAACTCCAACTCGTAGCCGTGGTCGCTGGCCGCGCGGGCCGTCGACTCGACGCCCATCGTGGTCACCAGCCCGGCCAGCACCACGGTGTCGACCCCGCGCCGGCGCAGCTGCTCGTGCAGGTCGGTGCCGTGGAACGCGCCGACGGTGCGCTTGACGACCACGACGTCCCCCGGCTCGACCAGCCCCTCGGCGAAGTCGCTGCCCGGCGGTTGCTCGGTCACCCCGGGCCGCTCGACCCGGACCTGGACCACCGGCCGGCCCTGGGCACGGAACACGGCGGCGAGCCGGCGGCAGCGGTCGAGGACATCCTCGCCACGGTGCGGGGCCAACTCCAGCGCGATGATCCGGGGCATCAGGTCGATGAGCACGAGGGCGGTCGTCACGCGGATGATCATAAAGGCGAGCGGTGCGGATCAGGGGTCGGTGAGCAGCAGCCAGTCGTCGTCGAGCCGTGCGACGGTCGTGCCCTCGGGCCAGACGTGCGGGCCGGCCGTCGCCGCCCGCGCCTGGTCGACCAGGGGAGGCCGGGCGAACGTCGCGCCGTCGAAGGTCGCCGAATCGTGGAAGCGGGCCCGGCCGAAGTTCGCGGCGCCGTCGAAGCGGGCCCGCTCGAACCAGGTCTGGCCGCCGAACTCGGTCCAGCGGAACAGGGCCAGGTCGGCGAAGCGGGCGTGCCGGAATCCGGCGTAGCCGCCGAACGCGGCGTGGTCCATCGAGAGCCCGCGGAGGAAGACCGCCTCGCGGAACGTCGCGCTTCTGGTGAAGCGGGTCCCGTCGAAGCTCGCCGTCCGTCCGACCGTGGTGCCCCGGAGGTACGCCCGCGTGACGGTGGCGTGCCGGCACGACAGGCCGCCGCCGAGGTCGGCGCGGTCGAAGCTGAGGCGGCCGTCGATCCGGGCGTCGTCCAGGACGATCTCGGCGTCGCCGCGCAGGTCGTCGCAGCGTAGGTCGGCGAAGGTGGCGCCGAGGGACAGCCGGCCGCGTACGGTCGCGCCGGCGAGGCTGGTGGTGCCGGCGCAGACCGCGCCGGTGAGGTCCGCGTCGACCAGGGTGCAGCCGGCGGCGTCGAAGCCGTCGAGGCGGGCGCCGGTCAGGTCCAGCGTGACGCCGGGCCAGAAGGCGTCGTCGTCGGCGCGCAGGTGCCGGGTCAACACCCGCTGCGCGGTGCGGCGCACCTCCGCCTCGCCCGCGTCGTCGTCGGCCGCCGGCATCCGCAGGTACGCGCAGAGCACCGCCACGATCGTCGGCCGCTGTGCGGGATTGTCCTGCCCGAGCCGTTCCAGGGCGTGCAGGCCGCCCAGGCGTACCGCCGCCTTGTCGTCGCCGAGTAGTTCGACCGCACGGGTGTAGAGCTCGGTCAGCCGGCGCTCGGCGGCGTCGTGTTCGGCTGCCTCGGCCTGCCGGTCCTGGTGCCGCTGCCCGGCCTCGGCGACCGACTCCGCGTGCGTCTGCGTCCGGTCCCGGTGCGCCTGCTCCTGCGCGGCGACGGCCTCCTGGTGCCGCTGGGCGCGCTCGCTGATCCATTGCCGGCGGGCGGCGAGGAGCAGCGCCAACCCGCCGCCGGTGCCGGCCACCACGGTCAGCCCGGTGCGGATGGCGTCGATGCGCAACGTGGCGCGGGTGTCCGGCTGGGCGGCCCGGTCGGCCTCGTTGAGCAGCCAGTCCAGGACCAGCCAGCCCAGCAGCGCGGCGGCCAGCAGCCCGACGAGCACGAGCCACCAGGGCATCACCCGCAGCGGCTTCTCGTCGGTCGGTGTCTGGCGCACGGGCCCCAGCATGCCACCGGCGCCGGGCCCGCGTGTGCACCGTCCCTCGTGGACGGCGGGCCACCGCGTCGCCGGCGCTCGAAGAACCACGCGAATTGCCGGTTTGCGCTCCCGGCGCGACAAGGGTTACCGGCCCGTAACGGTCTTATTGACGACCGCGAATCACGACCTTCATCATCGTCCCACGATCGATCGGCCCCCCCGCCCGCCGTCCCGGGTTTCCGGGTACCTCCCGCCGGAGGTGCAGCCATGCTGCTCCGAAAGATCCTCGCCGCCGTCGCCGCCACCGCCGCCGTGCTGCTCGTCCCGGCCACCGCCGCGACGGCCGCCCGCGATCGCCCCGCCACGGGAGCCCCGGCTGCCACCGCCACTGCCAACCCGGTCATCGTCGTCGGCGGCCTGATCGGCCTATCCATCGCGTACGAGCCGATCGCCGCCCGGCTGCGCGCCGACGGCTTCCGGGTCTTCGTTTACCAGTTGCCCGGCCTCGGCTTCGGCGACATCCGCGACTCCGCCCGCGCCTTCGCCGCGTACGTCGAGCAGGTCCGGTCCGTCACCGGTGCGTCCCAGGTGGACGTCGTCGGCCACTCCGAGGGCGGGCTGGTCTCCCGCTGGTACGTGAAGTTCCTCGGCGGCGCGTCGGCCGTCGGCCGCTACGTCAGCCTCGGCAGCCCCCAGCAGGGCACGTACGTCGCGAACATCCTGCGGGTCGTCGGCCTCGGCAGCTGCGCCGGAGTCGTCGCCTGTCAGCAGATGTCGATCGGCTCCGACTTCCTCGCCGACCTCAACGGCGGCGACGACACTCCCGGCGCGGTCCGCTGGACCACGGTCCGGACGTGGCAGGACGAGCTGGTCTGGCCGGTCGACAACGCCTCGCTCGCCGACGGCGCGACCAACGTGCTGATCCAGGCGGCGTGCCCGCTGCGGATCGTCGGGCACCTCGGGCTCGTGCTGGACGGCACCACGTACACCGTGGTCCGGCAGGCGCTGCGCGACACCCCGATCCGCCCGGACTGCCTCGCCCTGTAGCGGACCAGCCGGGGCGGATGGCGCGCCGCCCGCCCCGCGTCAGGCCGCCCTGGCGAGGGCCTCGTACTCGTCGTCGGTGAGCCGCACCTCGGCCGCGGCGACGATCTCCTCCAGGTGCGCGACCGGCGACACCGGCGCTCAGGGCCGTACGTGCACCGGGGCCGGCAGGTGGTCGAGGTGGGCCTGCGGCGGCGCACGCGGCGCCGTGCCGTGGCCCTGGCGTGGACGGGGGCCGTGTGGGGGGAAAGGGCGCAGCGGGGCGGCAACCGGGCCGGGGCGTGGGCGGAGTTGACCGGAGCGCCCGTGCGGGCCGCCCGCGCGTGCGACGCTGGGCCCGTGCCGGTCGGCGTCGACCACGGGTCGCCGCGCGGCGCGACGCGGGAGGGAGCGCCCATGACGGGAGTGCCGCAGGTCGACTTCGCGCTCGACACGTACGAGTGCATCGTGCTGTATCCCGGCGCGGCCGGACGGGCGCTGCCGGCGGAGACGGTGCAGCGGTTGCAGGCCGAGCACCTCGCGCACATGCAGGCCCTCCAGCGGCGGGGGATCATCCTGGTCGCCGGCTCGGTGGACGGCCAGGCCCGCGAGCCGGACCCGCCGATCGGCTTCGGTCTGGCCCGGACCGGTTCCGTGGACGACGTGCGCAGCGTGATGGAGGCCGACCCGGCGGTGCAGGCCGGGCTCTACCGGGTGGACGTGATGACCTTTCTCTGCCCGGCGGGCTCGCTGGAGTTCCCACTGGTCAAGACGCAGACCTGAGCGGTTCCGCCGGACGCCCGGCGCACCGTGGCGCGCGGCGCGGGCCGCCGTCCCGGCGTGCACCGCCGGCCTCCCGCGGCGGTCCGCCCCCCGACGCGCGAGCGACCCGGTCGGGCACCTGCGACCGTGGAACGGCATCGCCACCATTGCGCCGGCACCCCTCCGGCGCCATCAGCAGAACCCGTCGGATCGGCCGGGGAGCGGGGTCGGGCGTGCGGGCCAGGCCGCCCGCGGGTCGGGCGGGGCGAGTGTGCGCGGGTAGGGCCGGGCGGACGTCCGCGCCGCGGGTGTGCGGCCAGGGCGCGGCACGGCGTGGGCCGGCCATCGACGGCGGGCGCGGCACGGCGTGGACCGGCCATCGACGGCGGGCGCGCCGGCCGGGAGCACCCCGGTGCCCGGTGGCGCCGGGGGCGTACGATTCCGGCGCGCGGTCGCCGTTGCCCGCCGTCTCAACGTTCCGGCGTGGGTTCCGCCCGCCGGCTGCGCGCGTGACGCGCGTCGTTGGACAATTTTCCGCAGCCCGCGAGGGGTCGGCCCGCAGTCCGACCCGGAGGAGAGACTAGCCTGATGGGCGTGACACGCCGCGCGAAGATCGTCTGCACTCTTGGTCCTGCCACCTCGTCCCCGGAGCGGATCCGGGGGCTCGTCGAGGCCGGTATGAACGTGGCGAGACTCAACTTCAGCCACGGCAGCCACTCCGACCACGAGGCGGTGTACCGGCTGGTCCGCGAGGCCGCGGAGGCGGCCGGACGCCCGGTGGCCGTGCTCGCCGACCTGCAGGGTCCGAAGATCCGGCTCGGCCGGTTCGCCGACGGCCCGCACGAGTGGCGCACCGGCGACTCGGTCGTGATCACCGGCGACGACGTCCTCGGCACGAAGGACCGGGTCTCCTGCACCTACCGGAAGCTTCCGCAGGAGGTCAAGCCCGGCGACCGGCTGCTGATCGACGACGGCCGGGTCGCCGTCGAGGTCACCGACGTCACCGGCAACGATATCCGCTGCCTGGTCACCGAGGGCGGCCCGGTCTCCAACAACAAGGGCGTCTCGCTGCCCAACGTGGCGGTCAGCGTCCCGGCGATGTCCGAGAAGGACGCCGAGGACCTGCGCTTCGCCCTCGGCCTCGGCGTCGACCTGATCGCGCTCTCCTTCGTCCGCTCCGCCGACGACATCAAGCTGGTGCACGGCATCATGACCGAGGTCGGGGTGCACCGGCCGGTGCTGGCCAAGGTGGAGAAGCCCGAGGCGGTCGACTGCCTGGAGCAGATCGTGCTGGCCTTCGACGGGGTCATGGTCGCCCGCGGCGACCTCGGTGTGGAGCTGCCGCTCGACCAGGTCCCGCTGGTGCAGAAGCGCGCCGTGCAGCTCTGCCGGGAGAACGCCAAGCCGGTCATCGTGGCCACCCAGATGCTCGACTCGATGATCGAGAATTCGCGCCCGACCCGCGCCGAGGCCTCCGACGTGGCCAACGCCGTGCTCGACGGGGCGGACGCGGTGATGCTCTCCGGCGAGACCAGCGTCGGCAAGTACCCGGTGCTCACCGTCAGCACCATGGCGAAGATCGTCACCACCACCGAGTCCGGCTCGATCGGGGTGCCGCGCCTCCAGCACGACCCGCGTACGCACGGCGGCGCGCTCACCGTCGGGGCGTCCTCGATCGCCCGGGCCATCGGCGCGAAGGCCCTGGTGGCGTTCTCGCAGACCGGCGACACCGTGCGGCGGCTGTCCCGGCTGCACTGCGACCTGCCGCTGCTCGCGTTCACCCCGGTGCCCGAGGTGCGCAACCAGCTCGCCCTCTCCTGGGGAGTGGAGACCTTCCTGATGCCGTTCGTCGAGCACACCGACGACATGTTCCGCCAGGTCGACCAGGCGCTGCTCGGGCTCAACCGGGCCAACCCCGGCGACCACGTGGTGATCGTCGCCGGCAGCCCGCCCGGCACCCCCGGCTCGACCAACACGCTGCGCGTACACCAGCTCGGGTCGTTGGTCGACGCGGCGTCCGCGCGAGCACTTCAGTGAGTGCCGCGGAGGTCGCGGTCGGCCAGGCCGCGGTCGACCAGCTCCTCGAGGTGCTCGACCTGGAGCACACCGGCGAGATGACCTTCCGGGGGATGAGCCCGCCGGTCGGCCCCCAGCGGGTGTACGGCGGCCAGGTCGCCGGCCAGGCCCTGGTGGCCGCCGGCCGGACGGTCGACCCGGCGCGCTTCGTGCACTCCCTGCACGGCTACTTCGTGCGCGCCGGCGACCCGAGCGAGCCGATCGTGTACGAGGTGGAGAACATCCGCGACGGCCGCTCCTTCTCGGTGCGCCGCTCCGTGGCGCTCCAGCACGGCAAGCCGATCTTCTTCATGTCGGCGTCGTTCCACCGTCCCGAGGAGGGCCTGGACCACCACGCGCCCACGCCGCCCGACGTGCCGGGGCCGGACGAGGTCCCGACGATGACCGACCGGCTCTCCCGCTACCCCGAGCGGCTCGGCATCTGGGCGCAGATCCCGCGCCCGATCGACGTGCGCTACGTGGGCGAGCCCGGTTGGGTGCGCCCCGGCGACCGGCCGGCCGACCCGCACCAGCGGGTCTGGATGCGCATCGACGGCAAGCTGCCCGACGATCCGCTGCTGCACGCCTGCGCGCTGACGTACGCCTCCGACCTGACCCTGCTCGACTCGGTGCTGTCGGTGCACGGCGAGGTCTGGGGCCCCGGCGGGGTGGTGGGGGCCAGCCTCGACCACGCGCTGTGGTTCCACCGGCCGTTCCGCGCCGACGAGTGGTTCCTCTACGACTGCTGGAGCCCGTCCGCCTCCGGCGCGCGGGGGCTCGCCACGGGTCGCCTGTTCACCACGGACGGCCGACACATCGCCAGTGCCGTGCAGGAGGGGCTGCTGCGCCGCGTCGGGGAGTGACGCCGAGCCGGGGCGGCACATCGCCGTCGGCCGATCGGCCGAGGGGTGATCGGTCGGCCGGGGCGACCAGCGGGTTAACCTTGCCGGCATGCGCCTCTCCGCCCGGGTCGACTACGCCCTCCGTGCGGTCGCCGAGCTCGCCTCGGTGACCGGCGGCGCCGGGGCCGGGCGAGGTCGGCCGGTGACCGCCGAGCAGATCGCCCGCGCCCAGGAGATCCCGCCGAAGTTCCTGGAGAGCATCCTGCTGCAACTGCGCCGCGGCGGCATCGTGCACGCCCAGCGCGGCCCCGAGGGCGGCTACTGGCTGGCGCGGCCGGGCGGGGAGATCTCGCTGGCCGAGGTGATCCGGGTGATCGACGGCCCGCTCGCGCACGTACGCGGGCAGCGGCCCGAGGAGCTCGGCTACCACGGCGCCGCCCGGTCCCTCCAGGAGGTCTGGATCGCCCTGCGGGCCAGCGAACGCCAGATCCTGGAGCTGGTCACCGTCGCCGACGTGGCCGCCGGCACCCTGCCCGAGCGGGTCACGGAGCTGGCCGCCGACCCCCGCGCCTGGACCTGATCCGGTCGACGTGCACGCCGGCGGACTGAGCGGCGGCCGCCGGGGGCTGGCCGCCGACCCCCGCGCCTGGACCTGATCCGGGCCGAACCGGCCGGCGCCGGGGCTCGCGCGCCGGCGGTCGACGCGTCGCCGCGCCGTCCGGGCCGGCGTCACCGTCGCCCCTGTCGCCGGGCCGGCGTCACCGTCGCCCCTGTCGCCGGGCCGGCGTCACCGTCGCCCCTGTCGCCGGATCCGCGTCACTGTCGTCTCACTGACCGGTCGGAGTCTTGACCCCGGCACCCCGCGTGCCGCATTGTCGACCAAGTCGATAGGAGATGCCGAAAAGTCAGGGGGCGCTCGTGCGCAAGCTGCTGGTCCTCGCACTGGTCGGGCTCGTCGCGCAACTCGTCGACGGCGCGCTCGGCATGGCGTACGGGCTGACCTCCTCCACGCTGCTGCTGCTCGTGGGCGTCGCCCCGGCCGCCGCGTCGGCGTCGGTGCACCTGGCCGAGATCGGCACCACGCTCGCCGCCGGGGTGGCGCACTGGCGGTTCGGCAACGTCGACTGGCGGGTGGTGGCCCGGATCGCCGTCCCCGGCGCGGTCGGCGCGTTCGCCGGCGCGACCTTCCTCAGCACGATCTCCACCGAGTCGGCGGCCCCGTGGATGGCCGGCATCCTGTTCACGCTCGGCGCGTACCTGCTGGTGCGCTTCTCCCGCCCGCTGCGCACCGACCGGCGGGCCGGTCGGCTGCGGGGGCGCTTCCTGGGCCCGCTCGGCCTGGTCGCCGGCTTCGTCGACGCCACGGGCGGCGGCGGGTGGGGGCCGGTCGCCACGCCGGCCCTGCTGGTCAGCGGCCGGCTGGAGCCCCGCCGGGTGATCGGCTCGGTGGACACGGCCGAGTTCGTGGTCGCCGGCGCCGCCAGCATCGGCTTCCTCATCGGCCTCGGCGCGGAGGGCTTCCTGCTGCCCATGGTGGCCGCGCTGCTCGTCGGTGGCCTGATCGCCGCGCCGGTCGCCGCCTGGCTGGTCCGGATCGTCCCCGCCCAACTGCTCGGCGCGGCGATCGGCGGCGTGATCGTGTTGACCAACGCCCGCACGCTGATGCGCTCGGCCGACCTCGGCGGCCCCGCCCGACCGGCGGTCTACGCGCTGCTCGCCGCCGCCTGGGTCGCCGCCCTGGCGCTGGCCGTCCGGGCGCTGCTGCGGACCCGCCGGGCGCGGGCCGTCGCCGCGGCGGCCCTCGCCGCGACCCCGGTCCCGGCCCCGGCGTCCGTCTCCGGCACGAGAACCCGGGTCCCGGTGCCGACCGCCGGCACGCCCGACCCGCGCTAGCGGGGGAGTGGCGGGTCAGCGGGGCAGGAGGGCGGTCGCGGCGTCGCGGAGCAGCGACCACGCCTCGTCGACGTGGGCCTCGGTGGTCTGCGGCGAGCCGACGGCCAGGCGCAGCGTGTACCGGCCGTTCACCCGGGTGTGCGTCAGGTGCACCCGACCCGTGGCGTTGACCCGGGCCAGCAGTTCCGCGTTGACCTCGTCGTCGGCGCGCAGCCGGAAGCAGACCAGCGAGTACGGGTGTGCCCCCACCAGCGCGAACCGGTCGTCGGCGCGGACCCGCTCGGCGAACCGGGCGGCGAGTGCCACCCCGGACCGGATGTGCGCCCGCAGCCCCTCGGCGCCGTACCAGCGCAGCACGAACCAGAGCTTCAGCGCCCGGAACCGGCGGCCCAGCGGCACCTGCCAGTCCCGGTAGTCGATCACCGCGCCGGATTCGGTGGCGGCGTTGCGCAGGTACTCCGGCAGCACGGTCAGCGCCTCGATCAGTTCGGCGGTGTCGGCGACCCAGAACGCGTCGCAGTCGAAGCCGGTGAGCAGCCACTTGTGTGGGTCGAAACAGTACGAATCGGCGTACTCCAGGCCGGCGTGCCCGAACCGCAGCTCCGGGCAGACCGCCGCCGCCCCCGCGTACGCGGCGTCGACGTGCAGGAAGACGCCGTACTCGGCGCAGGTCGCGCCGATCTCCGGCAGCGGGTCGATCGCGGTCGTGGACGTGGTCCCGACGGTGGCCACCACGATGGCGGGTCCCACGCCGGCGGCCCGGTCCGCCTCGATCGCCGCGCGCAGCGCCGCCGGGGACATCGCCTGCGTCTCGGAGTCCACCTCGATCGGTCGTACGCCGTCGGCGCCCAGCCCGGCGATCCGCGCGGCCTTCTCGATCGAGGAGTGGCCCTGGGTGGACGTGTAGGCGCGGTATCGGCGGTCGACGCCGACCTCGCGCCACCGGCCGCCGCCGGCCCGGTGCAGCGCGACCAGGGTCGCCACCAGCGTCGCCGAGGACGCGGAATCCTGGATCACCCCGCCGCCGCCGGAGCCGGCGCGGAACCGCTTCGGCAGCTCCAGCAGGTCGGCGAGCCAGTCCAGCATCACCGTCTCCAGTTCGGTGCACGCGGGCCCGGTGGCCCAGAGCATGCCCTGCACGCCCAGTCCCGAGCTGACCAGGTCGCCCAGCACGCTGGGCCCGGAGACGTTGGCCGGGAAGTAGCCGAAGAACCCGGGGTGCTGCCAGTGGGTCAGGCGCGGGGCGATCAGCGTGTCCAGGTCGGCGAGGACGGCCGCCACGGGCTCGCCGTGCTCGGGCGGGCCGGCCGGCAGCCCGGCGACCACCGCGCCGGGCGGGTCCTGCGACGTCACCGGGCGCTGCCCCACCGTCGCCCAGTAGTCGGCGATCCAGTCCACCACCGCGTGCCCGGCGCGTCGGAACTCGTCCGGGGTCATGTGCTCAGCCACGCCCTGAGTTGATCAATAATTTGGGCCGGCGGCAAGGAAACGGCGGTCGCGGACGGGGCAGGCACCGGGCCGCAGCCGCGGAATCCGCACAGCCGCGGCCCGGTGCCCCACACCGCGGCATCCCCGACCCGTCCCGACCGGGGATGCCGTACCACCACCGGGGACAAACCTAGGCGGCCCGCGCGTCTCCCCGGTGACGGCGACGTGAAGATCGTGTTTCAGCCGTCCCGGCGCAGGCCACCGGCCACCTTCGCGGCGATCAGCTCGTACGAGCGCACCCGGTCGGCCACGTCGTACACCAGCGTGGTCAGCATCAGCTCGTCCGCGCCGGTACGCGCCAGCAGGTCGCCGAGCTGCCGCCGTACGGTCTCCGGCGAGCCCATCGCCTGGCCCTCCCGGCGCTGCGCCACGAACTCCCGCTCGATCTCGGTGTACGGGTACGCCGCCGCCTCGTCCGGCGTGGCCAGGGGCCCCGGTCGACCCGAGCGCAGCCGCAGCAGCGACAGCGCGCCCGGCCCCGCCAGCCACTCCGCCCGCTCGTCGGTGTCCGCGCAGACCGCGTTGACCGCCACCATCGCGTACGGCTCGGCCAGCCACTTCGACGGCCGGAAGCTCTGCCGGTACAGCGCCAGGGCGGGCAGCGTGTGCTGCGAGCTGAAGTGGTGCGCGAACGAGAACGGCAGCCCCAGCATCCCCGCCAGCTGGGCGCTGAACCCGCTGGAGCCGAGCAGCCAGATCGCCGGCTGCTGCCCGCGACCCGGGGTGGCCGTGATCGGCCCCGGCCGCTCGCCGGTGAAGTAGTTCATCAGGTCCGCCAGCTCCCGGGGGAAGCCCTCCGCCGACAGCCCCTCCATGGTCCGGCGCAGCGCCAGCGCGGTCACCTGGTCGGTGCCCGGGGCGCGGCCGATGCCCAGGTCGATCCGGCCCGGGTGCAGCGCGTCGAGGGTGCCGAACTGCTCGGCCACCACCAGCGGCGCGTGGTTGGGCAGCATCACCCCGCCCGAGCCCAGCCGGATCGTCGACGTGTGCGCCGCCAGGTGCGCGAGCAGCACGGCCGGAGCGGAACTCGCGATCCCCGGCATGTTGTGGTGCTCGGCCACCCAGAACCGGTGGTATCCCAACGCCTCGGTGCGGCGGGCCAGCTCGGTGGTGTGCCGCAGGGCCTCGCCGGCCGTGGCACCGGCCGCGACCGGGGCAAGGTCAAGAACAGACAGCGGTACGTTGATCACACGGCTGGCCAACCCGCCCGGCCCCCGAATTGTTCCCCGGGGCAACCAAGCTCACGCGGTGCCCCGCACCGGGTGCTCAGCCCAGGCCGCGGGCCTGTTCGAAGATCAGGCTCGTCTGGGTGTGCAGCACCGCCGGGTCCACCGCCAGGTGGTCCAGCACGAAGTCGCGCAGCGCGTCCGCCGAGGCGGCCCGCACGTGCAGCACGTAGTCCTCCGCGCCCGCCACGTGGAACACCGACACCACCCCCGGCAGCCGCACCGAGCGGGCCCGGAACGCGTCCACCACCGCCCGCTCGTGCGCGGTCAACCGCACCGACACCAGCGCCTGCAACGGCAGCCCCACCGCCGCCGGGTCCACCTCCGCGTGGAACCCGCGGATCGCGCCACACTCCCGCAGCGCGCGGGTGCGGGTCAGGCACGTCGAGGGGGCCACCCCGACCCGCTCGGCGAGGGCGTTGTTCGGCAGCCGGCCGTCCGCGGCCAGCTCGGACAGGATCGCCCGATCGGTGTCGTCCAGGGTCGCGAACCGCCGCACATCGTTCGTCGCAAGGGGCATGGAGACATCCTCCGTCGAATCGCCGCGCCAATCATAGGAATCTAGCCGAATCATCTTCGGAACTATTGTCCACTGCTGGCTCTATGTTCGATCCTTCCGGCATGACGACCGTGGACACCCGAGCCGTGCACGCCGGCCGCGACGACCTCGCCGCCCTCGGCGTCCACGTGCCGCCCATCGACCTCTCCACCACCAACCCCCTGCCGTCCGTCGACGCCGGCGGCGACGCGTACGAGACCCTCGCCACCGGGGGCACGCTCCCCGCCGGCGGCAGCGCCGTCTACCAGCGCCTGTGGAACCCCACCGTCGCCCGCTTCGAGACCGCCCTCGCCGCCCTCGAAGGCACCAGCGACGCCGTCGCCTTCGCCAGCGGCATGGCCGCCCTCACCGCCACGCTGCTCGCCGCCACCCGGGACGGGAAGCGCCACCTCGTCGCCGTCCGCCCGCTCTACGGCGGCACCGACCACGTGCTCGCCACCGGCCTGCTCGGCACCACCGTCACCTGGGCCCACGCGGACGAGGTCGCCGCCGCCGTCCGCCCCGACACCGCCCTGGTGATCGCCGAGACCCCGGCGAACCCCACCCTCGACCTGGTCGACATCGCCGCCCTCGCGCGAGCCGCCGGCGACGTCCCGCTGCTCGTGGACAACACCGTCGCCACCCCCGTGCTCCAGCAGCCCACCCGGCACGGCGCCGCCCTCGTGCTGCACAGCGCCACCAAGAGCATCGGCGGACACGGCGACGTGCTCGCCGGAGTCGTCGCCTGCGACGCCGACTGGGCTGCCCGGCTGCGCCAGGTCCGCGCGCTCACCGGCGCGATCCTGCACCCCCTCGGCGCGTACCTGCTGCACCGCGGCCTGCAGACCCTGCCGGTGCGGGTCCGCGCCCAGCAGGCCGGCGCGGAGAAACTCGCCGCCTGGCTCGCCGCCCACCCCGCCGTCACGCGGGTGCACCACCCGTCGCTGCACGACCCGGCCGGGCTCGTCGGCCGGCAGATGACCGGCCCCGGCAGCCTCCTCGCCTTCGAGGTACGCGGCGGCGCGCCCGCCGCGGCCGCCGTCGCCGACGGCTGCCGGCTGATCACCCACGCCGTGTCGCTCGGTGGGGTCGACACGCTCATCCAACACCCGGCCTCGCTGACCCACCGGCCCGTCGAGGAGGGGGCCAAGCCGGTCGGCGGGCTGCTGCGCGTCTCCGTCGGCCTGGAGGACCCGGAGGACCTGCGCGCGGACCTGGCGGGGGCGCTCGCCGAACTCGGCTGAGCCGGCACGTCCGCGCGCCCGACGACTCGGCACCTCGGCACGGCTGGCGCCTCGCCACGTCGGACCGCCGCATTGGAGGCGCGGGTGGAACACCAGGGGTGTCGAAGACGCGGCGTCGCACCCATGGATTCCACTCGTCGAGCCGAAGCCCCGCCGGGGCGGGCGAGGCGAGCAGCCGACCGCGCGGAGCCGGCGGGTCTCTCCGACCGCGCGGAGCGGCTGGCCCCTTCGATCGGGCCGAACAGCCGGGGATTCCGACCGTCAGGTCAGGACTTCGGGCCGACGCGGCGGTCGAGGGCGGCGACCGCCTCGCGACGCGCGACCGACAGGGAGTTGCGGCGGTTCATCCGCCAGGCGACCCCGAGCAGGTCGAGCGCCCACTGGCAGAGGCCCATGATGTCGGCCGACTCGTTGACGAACATGTAGCGCGGGTAGACGTACTGCTTGCCGCGCACCGTCACCCGGTTGGTGGTCCGACACCCGTCGGAGTGGAACAGGCCGCGGACGAAGTCGCCGGGATGGGCGGTGACGATCTCCCGCTGCCAGTCGGTGAGGACGATCCGGCACCCGGGCGGAGGACACCAGATAGCCGTCACCCAGGTAGAGGCCGAGCAGGAAGCTGTAGGCCTGGGCCTGAGTCCGATTGTCGACGCCGGGACGGCAGCGGAAGCAGCGCAGCGCCGTGCCCCGGACCGGGGCCTCGGGCCGGCGGCACCACTCCCACACGGTGCGGTAGGGAAGCCCGACGGCGCGGGCCGTCTCCGCGACCGTCGCTCCCAAGCGGTGGACCTGGTGCGCTCGTGCGCGTACTTCCGGTGGATGCACGCCGACGAGTTTGGTACGTACGTGCGACAGTTTCGGTGCCCCCGGTGGGATTCGAACCCACACTGTCGGAGGTTTGAGCTCCGCTTCTCTGCCAGTTGGAATACGGGGACTTCGCCACCCACGCTGTGGCGGCGCCACATAGGTTACCCACTACGCTAGGCACGACGGTACCGGACCGGCGGGTGCCGGGAACAGAGTGGTGGGAGTGGCTCGTGGCGGAGACGCAGACGGACGTCGAGCGCAGGCGCGTTCTGATCGCCGAGGACGAGGCGCTCATTCGGCTGGACCTCGCCGAGATGCTGGTCGAAGAGGGCTACGAGGTGGTCGGGGAGGCCGGTGACGGCGAGACGGCCGTCCGGCTCGCCGAGGAGCTCAAACCCGATCTGGTCATCCTCGACATCAAGATGCCGATCATGGACGGGCTGGCCGCCGCCGAGCGGATCGCCGGCGCCCGGATCGCCCCGGTGATCATCCTGACCGCGTTCAGCCAGCGCGACCTGGTGGAGCGGGCCCGGGCGGCCGGCGCGATGGCGTACCTCGTGAAGCCGTTCCAGAAGAGCGACCTGGTGCCGGCGGTGGAGATCGCGCTGTCCCGCTACTCCGAGATCGCCGCGCTGGAGTCGGAGGTCGCCGGGCTGACCGACCGGCTGGAGATCCGCAAGACCGTGGAGCGCGCCAAGGGTGCGCTCATGACGACCTACGGGATGACCGAGCCGCAGGCGTTCAAGTGGATCCAGCGCACGGCGATGGACCACCGGATGACCATGAAGGAGGTCGCCGAGCGGATCCTCGCCGAGACCGCCGGCGGCGAGGTCGCGCAGCCCACCGCCTGACCCGGGGCGGAACACGCCGGGCCGCTCGGAGTCCGCGCCGGGCCCTCCGTCGCGGTCGACCGTACGGCCCGGGGGCGACGCACCGGGACGGCGCGACACGCCGGGGCCCGTGGAACCGGGCTCCCCGCCGGGCCGGCCGATCGATAACATCTGATCCCATGTGGTCCCGGCGGCTGGTGGCGGTGCTCGGTGTGGCCGCCGCGCTGCTGGCCGGCTGCGACCGGGCCCCGGCGGAGCCCACCGCCGAGCCGCTGCGCCCGGCGTGGCAGCCGCTGAGCCTGCCCGCGCCGCCGGGCGCGGCCGGCCGGCCGCTGTTGCGCGACGCCGTGGCCTGCGCCGGCCGGTGGTACGTGGTGGGCGGGCTGGCCGACGCGGCGGGGGAGACGCGGCCGGCGGCCTGGAGCAGCGCCGACGGCGCGGCGTGGTCGGCGCTGCCGGTGGCGGCGTCGAGCTTCTACGGCCGCCAGCACGTGCTGTACGCGGCCGCCTGCCGGGACGGCCGGGTGGCGGCGCTCGGGGCGAAGAACGGCGGCGTGCACGGCAATCCCCGCACGGGCACCTGGGCGCAGGCCCCGGACGGCGCGCTGCGGGAGGTGCCGGCCCCCTTCGAACTGTACGCGGGGCCGCGGGCGGTGAGCGTGGCCCGGTTGGCCGCCGGGCCGGCCGGTTGGCTGATCGCGGGGGCCCGGGTCGACGGCGCGGCGGTCTGGACGTCCCCCGACGGCGCGCGGTTCACCATCCGGGAGGGTGTGCCGGAGCTCGCCGGTGACGGGCGCGGCCGGACGGTGGCGTACGACGCGGTGGCCGTGCCGTCGGGCTGGTGGGTGGTGGGGGCGGTGCTGCCGCCGGGCGCGACCGCGCTGGCGCCCCTGGCGTGGGCCTCGGCGGACGGCCTTGCCTGGCGGCGGGTGGCGTTGCCGGCGGCGGACGGGCGCGGCCAGGCGCAGCGGGTGGCGTCGGTGGGCGACGGCGGGCTGGTGACGGTCGGTCCGGTGCGCGAGGGGTTCGCGGCCTGGCGGCTGGCCGGGGACGAGTGGCGGCGGGTCGGCGGGTTCGGCGTGCCGGGGCCGGGGGTGTCGTCGGTCGACGGTCTGGTGCCGGCCGGGCGTGCTCTGGTGGCGGTGACCGGGGACGGCGGCGGTCGCGGACTGTGGCTCTCGGTCGATTCGGGGGATTCGTGGCGGACGATGGCGATGCCTGCCGTGGTGCCCGACGGCGGCAACACGGCGGTGGCCGCGGCGGCCCAGGGGGATCGACTGGTGTTGGTCGCCGATGACGGCCAAACGTCCCGTGCCTGGTGGACCGGGTTGCCGGTCATTGATCGGTAGGGAGTGGGCGCTGACCTGCCCGTTACCGACGAAACGAAGGCGAGGGCCATTCATGACCGACGGTTCTTACAGCGATCGTTTCCAATCCGCCACGGCGTGTAACGGTTCGGTCAACCCGCTCCGCTGGGGCTTTCGTCACAGCTGAAAGGTGGGATAGCGTCCGGCCCCAGACCGGCGACGACGGTCTGGTTCGTCCGCCCCCGCAAGGGCCAATAGGCAGCGGGTGGTTCGGACCATGGGACGGAGGAGGGTTCGGGCCTTGAGGCAGAAGCTCGCGCGCGTTATCGGTGGGGTGGCCATGCTGGCGCTCGTCGCCGGCGGCACCGCATGCTCCAGCGGTGGAGACGACACGGCGTCCGGTGGGGAAGCCTGTGGCAACAAGATCGCGTTCTTCGGCGCGTTGACCGGCAGCTCGGCGGCGCTCGGCATCAACGAGAACAACGGCGTCAAGCTGGCCGTCGACAAGTACAACAAGGAAAACGCCGACTGCAAGGTCGAGCTGGTCTCCCTGGACTCGCAGGGCAGCCCGGACCAGGCCCCGGGTCTGGCCCAGAAGGCCATCGACGACACGAAGATCCTCGGCATCGTCGGCCCGGCCTACTCGGGTGAGTCGGAGGCCGCCGGTCCGCTGTTCAACGAGGCCGGTCTGGTCACCATCACCCCCTCCGCGACCCGCCCGAGCCTTGCGGAGCAGGGCTGGAAGACCTTCTTCCGCGCGGTCGGCAACGACTTCAGCCAGGGCCCGGCGGCCGGCAACTACATCAAGAACGTGCTGAAGGCCGACAAGGTCTACGTCATCGACGACCAGTCCGCGTACGGCGCCGGCCTGGCCGACGAGGTCAAGAAGCTGCTCGGCCCGGCGGTCGTCGGCTCGGACAAGGTCCAGGGCGAGGGCAAGCAGACCGAGTTCTCCGCCGTGGTCACCAAGGTCAAGGCCGCGAACGTGAAGGCCATCTTCTACGGCGGCTACTACCAGGAGGCGGGCCTGATCCGCAAGCAGCTCAGCGCTGCCGGGGTCACCGCTCCGCTGATCGCCGGTGACGGCGTCAACGACGGCGCGTACATCACCTCCGCGGGTGCGGCGGCGGCCGAGGGCACCATCCTCACCTGCCCGTGCCAGCCGGCCACCGAGGCGCGGGGCACCTTCGCCCAGGAGTACAAGGCCCTCAACGGCACCGACCCGGGCACCTACAGCGACACGGCCTACGACGCGGCGAACATCCTGCTCGCCGGCATCAAGGCGGGCAAGACCACCCGTGCGGGCCTGCTGGAGTTCGTGAAGGGCTACAGCGGCGAGGGCGTCGCGGCGAGCTACAAGTTCGTCGAGGGCGGCGAGCTCGACCCGGCGCAGGTCAAGGTCTGGGCCTTCAAGGTCCAGGGCGGCAAGGTCGTCCCGGACCAGGAGATCCCGAAGTCCTGACGCCGGTCGCTGCTACAGCGATTGAGTTGTGATCGCGGGTGCGGCCGGGAGCTCGCTCCCGGCCGCACCCCCTTTTTCTCTCCAGACCCTGATGGAGCGTCCCTCCCTTGAACTTCGACGGACTGTTCTCCAACTTCGGAGAACTCACCACGACCGGCCTGACGCAGGGCGCGATCTACGCCCTGGTCGCGCTGGGCTACACGCTGGTCTACGGCGTGCTGAGACTCATCAACTTCGCCCACTCCGAGGTCTTCATCGCCGGCGCGTTCGCTGCGCTGGTCTCCTGGAGATGGTTCGGCCTGGACCAGAACTCGCAGGTCAGCGGCGTCGGCACGATCATTTTCTACCTGTTGGTCGCGGCGCTCGCGGCGGCGATCGCCTCGGCGGGCACCGCGACGGTCATCGAGCGGGTGGCCTACCGGCCGCTGCGTAAGCGCAACGCGCCGCCGCTGGCGTTCCTGATCACCGCGATCGGCGCGTCCATCGCCATCGCCGAGGCGTTCGGCATCTGGACCCGCCGGTTGCCGCAGGGCGCACCGGCCCTGGTCAGCTCCAAGCCGTTGTTCCACATCGCCGGGGTGCCGATCGACGCCATCCAGTTGCTGACCCTCGGGTCCGCGCTGGTGATGATGATCGCGCTGGACATGTTCATCAACCGCAGCCGGGTTGGCCGCGGCATCCGGGCGGTGGCGCAGGACGCCAACACCGCCGCGCTGATGGGCGTGAACAAGGACCGGATCATCCTGATGGTCTTCATCGCCGGCGGCGCGATGGCCGGCGTCGCGGGCCTGCTCTACGACGTGCGGATCCAGACCCTCACCTACAGCGTCGGCTTCATGCTCGGCCTCAAGGCGTTCACGGCCGCGGTGCTGGGCGGCATCGGCAACCTGCGCGGCGCGCTGCTCGGCGGCCTGCTGCTGGGCGTCGTGGAGAACTACGCCTCCGGCCTGTTCGGCAGCGAGTGGAAGGACTTCGCCGCGTTCGCGGTGCTGGTGGTGCTGCTGATGTTCCGGCCGACCGGTCTGCTGGGTGAGTCGCTGGGGAGGGCACGGGCATGACGACCGTCCTGGAGAAGGTGCGCTCCGGCCGAGAGGCGGCCGGGGAACGGTGGCGCGGCGCGCCGCGCTGGGTGCGCTGGGCGCTGCTCGCCGCGGTGATCGTGTTCTTCTACGCACTGCCGAACAAGGAGTTCTACCAGTACCTCGGGCCGATCCCGACCCCCGGTGCGAACTTCACGCAGGTGATGTTCACCGTCTCGATCTACGTGCTGCTGGCCGTCGGCCTGAACATCGTGGTCGGTTTCGCCGGCCTGCTCGACCTCGGCTACTTCGGTTTCTTCGCCGTCGGCGCGTACACCGTCGCGGTGCTGACCTCGCCGAGCAGCGACATCAAGACGCTGTGGCCGTGGCTGCTGGCGGTGCCGGTGGCAATCGCCCTGACCATGGTCTCCGGCGTGATGCTCGGCACGCCGACCCTGCGGCTGCGCGGCGACTACCTGGCGCTGGTGACGCTCGGCTTCGCCGAGATGATCCGAATCGGGGCGGTCAGCTCCGAGTTCCTGAAGGGCCAGCGGGGCTTCAACCAGATCCCGCACCCGCCGGGCCAGTACGCCGACGGCAAGCCGATCTTCGGCGTGCTCGACGCCCGGCCCTACTACTGGCTGGTGCTCACGCTGATCATCCTGGTGGTGATCGGGGTGCGGAACCTGACCCACAGCCGGGTCGGTCGCGCCTGGATCTCGATCCGGGAGGACGAGGACGCGGCGCAGCTGATGGGCGTGCCGACCTTCAAGTTCAAGCTGTGGGCGTTCGCGGCGGGCGCGGCGATCGCCGGTCTGGCCGGCGCGCTCTTCGCGGGCAAGCAGAACTTCGTCAACTCGCAGAACTTCGAGCTGCTGAACTCGATCATCATCCTGGCCGCCGTCATCTTCGGCGGCTCGGGCAACATCGTCGGCGCGATCGTCGGCGGCGGCCTGGTGGCGTACATGATCGAGCGGTTCCGCGGCATCGAGGTGCTCGGCATCGAGCTGTACGAGTACCGGTTCCTGTTCTTCGGCCTGGTGCTGGTGATCATGATGATCTTCCGGCCCGAGGGCCTGATCCCGAACCGACGACGCGCGGCGGAGTTCAAGGACCGCCGCAAGGAGGTGACCGTCGGTGAGTGACACCGAGCAGACGCCGGCCGTCCCGGCGCAGGCCGGCGCGCCGGCCGTGGAGACGGTGCCCACCCGGGAGCCGCTGCTGGAGGTCGACAACGTCACGCTGCGCTTCGGCGGCGTGGTCGCGCTGAACGAGGTGGACTTCACCCTCTACAAGGGGGAGATCCTCGGTCTGATCGGGCCGAACGGCGCCGGCAAGACCACCTGCTTCAACGCGATGACCGGCATCTACCAGCCCACCGAGGGGCAGATCCGGTTCCGTGGCCAGAAGATCAGCGGCAAGAAGCGGCACCAGATCACCAAGATGGGCATGGCGCGGACGTTCCAGAACATCCGCCTCTTCCCCGAGATGACCGCTATGGAGAACGTCCTGGTCGGCGCGGATGCGCACCACAAGACCAGCGTCATCTCCGCGCTGTTCCGCCTGCCGCGGTACTGGAAGGAGGAGCGCGAGGGCCGGGAGAAGGCCGAGCGCCTGCTGGAGTTCGTCGGCATCCGCAAGCGGATGCACGAGTTCGCCCGCAACCTCTCCTACGGCGAGCAGCGGCGGCTGGAGATCGCCCGTGCGCTGGCCACCGACCCGGTGCTGCTCTGCCTCGACGAGCCGGCCGCCGGCTTCAACCCGGCGGAGAAGGAGGAACTGCTCCAGCTCATCCGGCAGATCCGGGACACCGGCGTGACCGTGCTGCTCATCGAGCACGACATGCGCCTGGTCATGGGGGTCACCGACCGGATCGTGGTGCTGGAGTTCGGAAAGAAGATCGCCGAGGGGCTGCCCGCCGAGGTGCGGGAGAACCCGAAGGTGATCGCGGCGTACCTGGGGGTGCCGGACGATGCTGCTTGAGATCGACGACGTGAGCCTGCTGTACGGGCGGATCCAGGCGCTGCACGGCATCAGCCTGACGGTGGACGAGGGCGAGATCGTCGCCCTGATCGGCGCCAACGGCGCCGGCAAGTCGACCACGATGCGGGCCATCTCCGGGATCCGCCCGGTCGCCAGCGGGAACATCCGGTTCAACGGTGAGGACATCACCAAGCTCCGGGCCGACCTGCGGGTCAGGCGGGGGCTGTGCCAGGCGCCGGAGGGCCGGGGCATCTTCCCGGGCATGACGGTGCTGGAGAACCTGGACATGGGCGCCTACACCCGGCGGGACCGGGCGGGCATCGCCCAGGACCTCGACCGGGTGCTGAACCTGTTCCCGCGCCTGGCAGAGCGGCGCAAGCAGGCCGGGGGTACCCTTTCCGGCGGCGAGCAGCAGATGCTGGCCGTCGGCCGGGCGCTGATGAGCCGACCGAAGCTGCTGCTGCTCGACGAGCCCTCGATGGGTCTGGCGCCGATGCTGATCCAGCAGATCTTCGACATCATCACCGAGATCAACGAACAGGGCACCACCATCCTGCTGGTCGAGCAGAACGCCCAGCAGGCCCTGGCCCGGGCGCACCGGGCGTACGTGCTGGAGACCGGCCGGATCGTCAAGAGCGGGACCGGCGCGGACCTGCTGCACGACCCGGCGGTCAAAGAGGCCTACCTCGGCGTGGCCTGACCGGCCGCCACCCCTCACCGCAAGGAGAACGACATGTTCCACATCTCTGGTGGCCGCCGGGCCGTGCTCGGCGCCACGAGTGCCGCGCTGCTCGCCCTCTCGCTCGCCGGTTGCGGCGAGAAGGAGAGCACCGAGCAGCCCGGCGCCGGACCCAGCGTCACCGCCGCCGCCGACTCCGCGCTGGCCGCGAAGGTGCCCGACGCCATCAAGGCCGACGGCGTGATCAAGGTCGGCACCGACTCGACGTACGCCCCGGCGGAGTTCCTCGACGCCGACGGCAAGACGGTCGTCGGCTTCGACGTCGAGCTCTTCAACGCCGTCGCGCAGAAGCTCGGCCTGAAGGCCGAGTACGAGTCGGCGCCGTTCGACTCGATCCTGCCCGGCGTCGACTCCGGCAAGTACGAGATCGGCGTCTCCTCGTTCACCATCAACGCCGACCGGATGAAGACCGTCAACATGGTCAGCTACTACTCCGCCGGCACCCAGTGGGCGACCAAGGCCGGCAACCCGGCCAAGATCGACCCGAACGACGCCTGCGGCAAGAAGATCGCCGTGCAGGTCGGCACCGTACAGCTCGACGACATCACCGCCCGGTCGAAGAAGTGCACCGACGCCGGCAAGCCGGCGATCACCATCGACCAGTACCAGGCGCAGAGCGACGCCACCGCCGCCGTGGTCAGCGGCAAGGACGACGCCATGCTGGCCGACTCGCCGGTCGGCGCGTACGCGGTGAAGCAGAGCAACGGCCAGCTGGAGCTGCTCGGCGACATCTACGAGTCCGCCCCGTACGGCTACGCGGTGAAGAAGGACCAGGCCGCGTTCGCCGAGGTGCTGAAGGAGGCCGTGCAGGCGGTCATCGCCGACGGCAGCTACGAGACCGCGCTGAAGAAGTGGGGCGTCGAGGGCGGCGCCATCACGACCCCGGCGCTGAACCCGACCAGCTGACCCATGTCGGTCGAAACAGACACACCCGAGCGGGCACGGCCGGAACCCATCCAGGCCGTGCCCGTGCGGCATCCCGGGCGGTGGGTCGCCGTCGCCGTGATCGGGGTGCTGGTGGCCATGTTCGTCCACCTGCTGGTGACGAACAAGGCGTTCAACTGGTCGTTCATGGTCGACGAGATGTTCCGGCCGCCGATCATCGAGGGGCTGCGCGGCACGATCGCGCTGACCATCCTCTCGATGCTGATCGGCGTCGGGCTGGGTGTCGTCATCGCCATCATGCGGCTGTCGGAGAACCCGATCCTGCGCGGCGTCGCCTGGGCGTACACCTGGTTCTTCCGGGCGGTGCCCCGGCTGGTGCTGGCGATCCTCTTCGGCAACCTCGGCATCCTGTGGGCCCGGATCGAGTTCGGGCTGCCCTTCGACCGGCAGATCGGCGCCCTGTTCGGGGTCGACGACTTCGAGGCGCGGCTGTTCGGCTTCTCCGCCGTGGAGATCCTGACCGGCTTCGTCGCCGGCATGCTGGCGCTCGGCCTCTCCGAGGCCGCCTACATGGCGGAGATTGTCCGGGCCGGCATCCAGTCGGTCGACGAGGGGCAGACGGAGGCCGCGCAGGCGCTCGGCCTGACCCGGGGGCAGATTCTGCGCCGGATCGTGCTGCCGCAGGCCATGCGGGTGATCATCCCGCCGACCGGCAACGAGACGATCGCGATGCTGAAGGACACCTCGCTGGTGGCCTTCGTGCCGGTTTCCGCCGAGCTGTTCTTCCAGCTCAAGGCCGTCGGTAACCGGACCTTCCAGGTCTTCCCGATGTACGTGGCGGCGTGCCTGTGGTACCTGCTGCTGACCAGTGTGCTGCTGGTCGGGCAGTACTACCTGGAGCGGCACTTCTCCAGGGGCGTCGGGCGCAGCGGGCGGGCGAAGACCAAGCTGCGCGGGATCACCGCGGAGGCGGGCGGCGCGACCGGGAAGGTGGACGGCGGATGACCAAGGTGACGGTGCCGGCCCAGGCCGGCGCGCCGACGGCGGAGTCCGGGCCGATGGTCCGGGCCGAGCAGGTGCACAAGTCGTTCGGGTCGGTCGAGGTGCTCAAGGGAATCGACCTGGAGGTCCGCAGCGGCGAGGTCTGCTGCCTGCTGGGCCCCTCCGGCTCCGGCAAGTCGACGTTCCTGCGCTGCATCAACCACCTGGAGAAGATCAACGCCGGTCGGATCTGGGTGGACGGCGAGCTGATCGGCTACCGCGAGCGCGGTGGGAAGCTGCACGAGATGCGGGAGAAGGAGGTGGCCGCCCAGCGCCGTGCGATCGGCATGGTGTTCCAGCGGTTCAACCTCTTCCCGCACATGACCGCCCTGCAGAACGTCGCCGAGGCGCCGGTGCTGCTGGGTCGGGAGAAGAAGGCCGCCGCCCGCGAACGGGCCGCCGCCCTGTTGGAGCGGGTGGGGCTGGGCGACAAGCTCGGCAACTATCCCGGTCAGCTCTCCGGCGGCCAGCAGCAGCGGGTGGCGATCGCCCGGGCGCTGGCGATGCGGCCGAAGCTGATGCTCTTCGACGAGCCCACCAGCGCGCTCGACCCGGAGTTGGTCGGCGAGGTGCTCGACGTGATGAAGGACCTGGCCCGCGACGGCATGACGATGATCGTGGTGACCCACGAGATCGGCTTCGCCCGCGAGGTCGGCGACTCGCTGGTCTTCATGGACGGCGGCGTCGTGGTCGAGTCGGGCAACCCGCGCGAGGTGATCGCCAACCCCCGGCACGACCGGACGAAGGCGTTCCTGGCCAAGGTGCTGTGACGGGGACGCCGGCGCGGCCGTACGGGCCGCGCCGGCGTCCGCGCCGGGCCGATGGCGGCCGTGCCGGTGTCCCGAACTGTCGGGGCGGGCGGCTAGAGTCGCTGCCGTGACAGCTACGACGCCGCGCCTGCTCCTCGTCGACGGACATTCCATGGCATACCGGGCCTTCTTCGCCCTGCCCGTGGAAAACTTCTCCACCACGACGGGGCAGCCGACCAACGCCGTCTACGGCTTCACGTCCATGCTGATCAACGTGCTGCGCGACGAGCAGCCCACGCACATCGTCGTCGCCTTCGACGTCTCCCGCCGCTCGTTCCGCACCGAGAAGTACGCGGAGTACAAGGCCGGCCGCAGCGAGACCCCGACCGACTTCAAGGGCCAGGTCAGCCTGGTCAAGGAGGTCCTGGCGGCGCTGCGCGTCCCGGTGGTGGAGAAGGAGGGCTACGAGGCCGACGACATCATCGCCACCCTCGCCTGCCAGGCCCGCGACCAGGGCATGTCGGTGCTGATCAGCACCGGCGACCGGGACGCCTTCCAGCTCGTCGGTGAGAACATCACCGTGCTCTATCCGCGCAAGGGCGTCTCCGACCTGGCCCGGATGGATCCGGCGGCGATCGAGGCGAAGTACGGCGTCGCCCCGCAGCGCTACCGCGACCTGGCCGCCCTGGTCGGCGAGACCAGCGACAACCTGCCCGGCGTCCCGGGCGTCGGCCCGAAGACGGCCGCGAAGTGGATCAACCTGTACGGCGGGGTCGACGGCGTCGTCGCGCGGGCCGACGAGATCAAGGGCAAGGCCGGCGACAGCCTGCGCGAGCGGCTCGCCGACGTGATCCGCAACTACGAGATCAACTGCCTCGTCTCCGACCTGGAGCTGCCGCTGCGCCCCGAGGACGCCCGCTGGCAGGGGTGGGACCGCGAGGCCGTCCACCAGGTCTTCGACACCCTCGAGTTCCGCATCCTGCGCGACCGGCTCTACCAGTACCTGGAGGCCGTCGAGCCGGAGGCCGAGGCCGGCTTCGACCTGACCGGCGAGGTGCTCACCGCGCCCGGGGCGGTGGCCGGGTGGCTGGAGACGCACGCGCCGGCCGGCACCCCGGTGGGCGTGGCGGCGAAGCTCGACACCGGGCCCAACCGCCGGCACACCGCCTCCGTGACCGGCCTGGCCCTGGCGACCGCCGGCGGCGCGGCGGCCTGGCTCGACCCCGCCACCCTGGAGCCGGCCGACGAGGCGGCCCTGGCGGCCTGGCTGGCCGACGAGGCGCGGCCCAAGGTGCTGCACGACAGCAAGCCGGCCGTGCTCGCGTTCGCCGCGCACGGCTGGCGCCTGGACGGCATCCTCCGCGACACCCAGATCGCCGCCTACCTGGCCCGCCCCGACCAGCGCTCCTACGACCTGACCGACCTGGCCCTGCGCTACCTGCACCGCGAGCTGCGGGTCGACGCGCCGGAGACCGGTCAGCTCACCCTCGACGGCCTCGGCAACGACGGCGAGGCGGAGCAGAACCTCATGCTCCAGGCCCGGGCCACCCTCGACCTCGCCGACGCCATCGACGCCGAGCTCTCCCGCGACGGCGAGCAGTCCGCCCGGCTGATGGCCGGGGTGGAGCTGCCGCTGATGCGGGTGCTCGCCGGCATGGAGCGCACCGGCATCGCCGCCGACACGCACTACCTCTCCGAGCTGGAGGCGCACTTCGCCGCCGAGGTGAAGGCCGCCGCCCAGGGGGCGTACGCGGCGGTGGGGCGCGAGTTCAACCTCGGCTCGCCGAAGCAGTTGCAGGAGATCCTCTTCGGCGAGCTGGGCCTGCCCAAGACCAAGAAGATCAAGACCGGCTACACCACCGACGCCGACGCCCTGCAGTGGCTCCACGCGCAGAACCCGCACCCGGTGCTGGCCCACCTGCTGCGCCACCGGGACGTGGCCAAGCTCAAGACCACCGTCGACGGGCTGCTCAAGTCGGTCTCCGACGACGGGCGCATCCACACGACGTTCAACCAGACGGTGGCGGCCACCGGCCGGCTTTCCTCTACCGAGCCCAACCTGCAGAACATCCCGATCCGCACCGAGGAGGGGCGGCGGATCCGCCGCGCCTTCGTCGTCGGGGAGGGCTACGAGTGCCTGCTCACCGCCGACTACAGCCAGATCGAGATGCGCATCATGGCGCACCTGTCGTCGGACGACGCGCTCATCGAGGCGTTCAACTCCGGCGCCGACTTCCACGCCGCCACCGCCTCGTCCGTCTTCGGGGTGCCCCTCGACGAGGTCACCGCGGACCAGCGGCGCAAGATCAAGGCGATGAACTACGGCCTGGCGTACGGGCTGAGCGCGTTCGGCCTCTCCCAGCAGCTCGGCATCACCGCCGAGGAGGCGCGCGGGCTGATGGAGGACTACTTCGCCGGCTTCGGCGGGGTGCGCGACTACCTCCAGGAGATCGTCTCCCGGGCCCGGCACGACGGCTACACCTCGACGATCCTGGGGCGCCGGCGCTACCTGCCCGACCTGGTGAGCGACAACCGGCAGCGCCGGGAGATGGCCGAGCGGATGGCGCTCAACGCGCCGATCCAGGGCTCGGCCGCCGACATCATCAAGGTGGCCATGCTGCACGTCGACACCGCGCTGCGCGAGGCTGGCCTGCGCTCGCGGATGCTGCTCCAGGTGCACGACGAGCTGGTGTTCGAGGTCGCGCCCGGCGAGCGGGAGGCCCTCGAGGCGCTGGTGCGGCGGGAGATGGGCGGGGCGTACCCGCTGTCGGTGCCGCTGGAGGTGTCGGTCGGCGAGGGGCGGGACTGGAACAGCGCCGACCACTGAGTGTCTTCGTGGTGGGTTGCGGGGCGGCCCGACCCGCTCCGGGCGGTCAGGCGTGATCCCTGCGCTGGTCGGGCTGCCCCGCAACCCGTCGCGGTCGGCGTCGTGTCGGCCCGTTCCGGTGTACCACCCCTGCCGGACGTCGTGGCCGGGTCCGGTTCACCGTCCCGGTCCCCGGCGGGACTTCGGCGGGGCGCCGTGCCGCTCCAGGGCCTTCCGGGACGGTCCGCCGGGCGGCGGGAGCGGGGCCTTGACGGGATCGTGACCCCAGTTCATCAGGGAGTACCGCCACCGGGTCTGGCGCACGTCGCCGCTCGGTCGCTGCGCCATGTGCCGCCGGACGTACCCGACGACCTTGCGCATGTGCCGGTAGTCGTCCTCGGAGAGCTGGTCGCGCTTGCGGCGCAGCAGGCTGATGATCCTGCGGCCGGACTCGTGCCCCACCGACTCGCCGCCCTTGGTGCCCTTCCGCCAGCCGACATGCTTCGACTCGTCGGTCTCCAGCCACGTCGACAGCTCGCCGGGCTTCATGTTCACCGCCTCGGTGAACTCCCGATAGACGTCCCGACCCTCGTCACCCCCGCTCATGGCGCAGCACCTCCGGTCGGTGGGCGACGTCCCGGCCCGAGTCGTCGTTGCGGATCCGGTACTGCGGGTGCTCCGGGGACGCGTTCACGGCGTGCCCGCGCACGTGCGTCCGGTCGATCAGCTTCTCCTTGACCACGCCGTACGCCCGGCCGCTGTGACTGGCCCAGGAGACGTGGTCACCCTTGCGGAACTCGTTCTGCTCGGCCATGCCGGGTGGGTACCCGGCGTCGATGCCAGGAAACGGGGGGACCCCTAGGGGGTGATCTCGGCGATCGGCAGCTTGATCTCGAACGGCTCGCTGAGTTCGACCAGCTCGGCGCTGTCGGTGATCAGTTCGTACTGCCGCTCTCCGCCCGGCCCGAGCCGCTCGCCCCGGCGGTAGGCGTACAGGTGCACGGGGTCCTGTTCGATGCGCCAGTAGAACGGGATGCCCGCGGCGGCGTACTCACCCGGCTTGGCGAACCTGTCGGTGCGCCGCGTACCCGGGGACACCACCTCCACGGCGAGGATGACGTCGTCAGGCACGAGCAGTGACCGGTCGGGGGTCACCTCGGCCCGGCGCAGCAGCACGTCCGGCTGTCGACTGGTGTTCGCGTTGAGGGCCACGCCGACGGCCTGAGCGGCGCGGAGGTGGGCGGGGGCGTGGGTCCGCAGCCACAGCCAGAGCAGGCTGGAGATGTCCTGGTGGCCCAGGGTGGGGGAGGGTGTCACCTGGATGACTCCGTCGACGAGTTCGACGCGCGGGGCGTCGTCCGGCAGGTTGAGCAGATCCTCCAGCGTGTAGTCCGCACGCTGCTGCCGGATCGGGTCAGGACACCAGGGGCCAGGTGGTGTCGCGATCGGCTCGGCGCTCACCGGCTCAGCGTAACCCTGCGGGCGGCCCTGGCCGTCGCACCGACTGTCCGGCTTCTCGGGCGGGCTTCTCGGCGACGAAGATGGCAGTGCCGGGAAAGAGGCGGCCGCGCAGCGGGCTCCACTGCCCCCAGATCCCCTCGTGCCCCTCGGGCCACTCCGGCTCGACCAGGTCGACCAGGCCGAACCCGGCGCCCACGATCTCCCGGATCCGGTCGCCGAGCGTGCGGTGCTGCTCGACGTAGGTGGCCGCGCCGGTCTCGTCCTGCTCCACGTAGGGGGAGCGGTCGAAGTACGAGTGCGTGGCGGTCAGCCCGCCCTCGCCCGGGTCGTCGAGGAAGATCCACCGCATCGGGTGGGTCACCGAGAACACCCAGCGACCGCCGGGGCGCAGCACCCGGAACACCTCGCGCATCACCGCCGCCGAGTCGGCCACGAACGGGATCGCCCCGAACGCCGTGCACGCGGTGTCGAACGCCGCGTCGGCGAAGGGCAGCGCCAACGCGTCGGCCTGCACCAGCGGCACGCGTACGCCGGTGCGCGCGGCGGCGAGGGCGGCGTGTCGCAACATGCCGGCGGACAGGTCCATGGCGACCGGCCGGGCGCCCCGGGTGGCGAGCCACCGCGCGGCGGCCGCGGCGCCGCAGCCGACCTCCAGCACACGCCGCCCGGTCAGTTCGCCCAGCAGCCGTACGTCCGCCTCGCGTACCCCCTCGGGGCACCAGACGAAGTCGAGGTCGCCGAGGAAGCCGCCGTGCTCGGCCTGATAGTCGTCGGCGTCGGTGTCCCACCAGTGGCGGCTGGCGCGCCGGGCCTCGGCGTCGCCCACCCGGCGCCGGGTCACCCGGCTGCTGTCGTCGTCCACCCGCTCACGCTAGTGCCTCTCCCGCAGGGCGCGGCGGCGGGCGGCGAGCCCCCGGGCGTGGCGGAACAGGGGTGGCGCTACGGTTCCCGGTGGTGCCGTTGTGACGGACGCGACAGGTGGGACAGCTTCCTACCGAAATCTCCGCTTTCGCAGGTGGCGAGGCGGCGAGAGGGCGGGAGGCCTTGCACGCTGTGGTAATGCAGCGGGTAGGCTAGACGATGCGCTCGCGAATCGTGTGCCTCGGCAGGGAGCAGGTGCGCGGTCTCCGGGACCACTGGCGGAGTTACCTCCATGATCTCACTCGATCTTCGGTGTGCCCGGCGACGGATCCGCTGGCGCGAACAGGTCACCGCGACACCAGCCTGCTGTGACACACCATCCGACCGGAGCAACCGCCCACATGACGAGCAGCATCGAGGCCCCCTCGAGCGCCACCCGGGTCACCCACGACGATCTCGGTTCCGAGGAGGCTTTCCTCGCCGCGATCGACGAGACCATCAAGTACTTCAACGACGGCGACATTGTCGAAGGCACCGTCGTCAAGGTCGATCGGGACGAGGTCCTGCTCGACATCGGCTACAAGACCGAGGGCGTCATCCCCTCTCGGGAGTTGTCGATCAAGCACGACGTGGACCCGGCCGAGGTCGTTTCGGTTGGTGATCACATCGAGGCCCTGGTCCTCCAGAAGGAGGACAAGGAGGGGCGTCTGATCCTCTCCAAGAAGCGGGCGCAGTACGAGCGGGCCTGGGGCACCATCGAGAAGATCAAGGACGAGGACGGCGTCGTCCGCGGCTCGGTCATCGAGGTGGTCAAGGGCGGCCTCATCCTCGACATCGGGCTGCGCGGCTTCCTGCCCGCCTCCCTGGTCGAGATGCGTCGGGTGCGGGACCTGCAGCCGTACGTCGGCCGTGAGCTCGAGGCCAAGATCATCGAGCTGGACAAGAACCGCAACAACGTGGTCCTGTCCCGCCGGGCCTGGCTGGAGCAGACGCAGTCCGAGGTGCGCACCGAGTTCCTCAACAAGCTGCAGAAGGGCCAGGTCCGCAAGGGCGTCGTGTCCTCGATCGTCAACTTCGGCGCGTTCGTCGACCTGGGCGGCGTGGACGGCCTGGTGCACGTCTCCGAGCTGTCCTGGAAGCACATCGACCACCCGTCCGAGGTCGTCGAGGTGGGCCAGGAGGTCGAGGTCGAGGTCCTGGACGTCGACCTGGACCGCGAGCGGGTCTCGCTGTCGCTGAAGGCGACCCAGGAGGACCCGTGGCGGCAGTTCGCCCGCACCCACGCGATCCAGCAGATCGTGCCGGGTAAGGTCACCAAGCTGGTGCCGTTCGGCGCCTTCGTCCGGGTGGACGACGGCATCGAGGGCCTGGTCCACATCTCCGAGCTGGCCGAGCGCCACGTGGAGATCCCGGAGCAGGTCGTCCAGGTCGGCTCCGAGGTCATGGTCAAGGTCATCGACATCGACCTGGAGCGCCGCCGGATCTCGCTGTCGCTCAAGCAGGCCAACGAGGGCTTCGTCGAGGGCGAGGAGCACTTCGACCCGACCCTCTACGGCATGGCCGCGACCTACGACGCCGAGGGCAACTACATCTACCCGGAGGGCTTCGACCCGGAGACGGGCGAGTGGCTCGAGGGGTACGACAAGCAGCGCGAGACCTGGGAGAACCAGTACGCCGAGGCCCGTCAGCGCTGGGAGGCCCACACCAAGCAGGTGCAGACCTCCCGCGCCGCCGACGCCGAGGCCGCTGCCAACCCGGCTCCGGCCGTCACCGGTGGCACCACCACCTCGACCAGCGCGGCCCCGAGCCGGCAGGCCGAGGAGCCGGCCGGCACCCTGGCCACCGACGAGGCGCTCGCCGCTCTGCGGGAGAAGCTCGCCGGCGGCAAGTGACCCGCTGAACGACGGACGAGGGCCCCGTCCCCGCGATCGCGAGATCGCCGGGGGCGGGGCCCTCGCCGTTGCCCGCCCCTGCCGGCCCCCGCTCCGGCGCGGGGCGGCCGCTCGGCGCCGCTCCGGCGGGCCCCGGCACCGGCCGGTTCGTTCCGGTGGGGCGGGGCGCCGGGCCCGTCCGTGCCGGTGGGGCCCGGAGGCCGGGCCCATCCACCCGGCGGCCAGCCAGACCGTGGCCCGGATGGCCCGCGCCGGCCTCCGTCCGGCGGGGCGGGCGTGCCGGGCGCGGGCACCGGCCCGGTTTGGCGGTGCGGGGAAGATCGGGTTGACTGGTCCGGTGCTGATGGTGGGGTTGACCGGGGGGATCGGATCCGGCAAGAGCGCGGTGGCGTCCCGGCTGGCCGAGCGGGGCGCGGTGGTCATCGACGCCGACCAGGTGGCCCGGGAGGTGGTGGCGCCGGGCACCGAGGGACTGGCCGAGATCGTCGCGGCCTTCTCCGACCGGGTCCTCGACGCCGGCGGGGCCCTCGACCGGGCGGCGCTGGGCGCGGTGGTCTTCGCCGACGAGGCGGCCCGGCGTCGGCTGGAGGGGATCATCCATCCCCGCGTACGGGCCCGCACGGCCGAACTGGCCGCCGCGGCGGTGCCCGACGCGATCGTGGTCAACGACGTGCCGCTGCTGGTGGAGGTGGGGCTTGCGCCCACGTACCACCTGGTGATCGTGGTGCAGACGGCGGTGGCCACCCGGTTGGCGCGGCTGGCCCGCGACCGCGGGATGGACCAGGCGGAGGCCGAGCGGCGGATCGCCGCGCAGGCCGACGACGCCCGACGCCGGGCCGCGGCGGACGTGGTGCTGACCAACGACGGCAGCCTCGCCGACCTGCACGCGGCGGTCGACGCGCTGTGGCAGGAGCGGCTGCTGCCCTACGAGGCGAACCTGCGCGAGCGGCGACCGGTGCGACCGCACCGCGTCGTGCTGACCGAGGCCGACCCGACCTGGCCGCAGCAGTACGCGCGGCTCGCCGCCCGGATCCGGCACGCGATCGCCCCCGCCGACCTGCGGATCGATCACATTGGCTCGACCGCGGTGCCCGGCCTCGCCGCCAAGGACGTGATCGACATCCAGCTCACCGTGCCGACCCTCGCCGACGCGGACGGCCCGCTGGCCGAGCGGCTCGCCGCCGCGGGCTTCCCGCGCCTGCCCGGCGACTGGTGGGACAACCCCCGGTTGCCCGGCAGCGGCCGGTGGGAGAAGCGGCTGCACGGCAGCGCCGACCCGGGCCGCCCCGTGTACCTGCACGTCCGCGCCGTGGACTCGCCCGGCTGGCGGTACGCGCTGCTGATGCGCGACCACCTGCGTGCCGACCCGGACCAGCGGGCGGCCTACCTGCTGCTGAAGCGGGAACTGGCCGCCTCGGCCCCGGACAGCGCCACCTACACCACGGCGAAGGACCCGTGGTTCGACGAGGAGCACCTGCGCGCCGAGGACTGGGCGGCGCAGACCGGCTGGCGCCCCTGACCCGTCACCGGCCGCCGTCGCCGGCGCGCCGGGGCCCTGACGTCGCCCCGGCGGCGCCCCTGACCCCGATCGGTCATCGCCCGCCGGCCGGCGCTTCCGGGCGCTGCGGCGCCGGCCGGGCGGCGGGCAACCGGGGCACCGCGCCGGGGGCCAGGTCGAGCTGGGCCCAGGCACCCGACCGGGTACGCAGCTCCAGCCGGCGCAGCACGCCGGACCGGTCGATCCAGTAGCGCAGCAGCGCCCCGGACGTGCGCAGCTCGACCACGTCCACGGTCCTCCCGGACAGGCTGTCTCCGCGCACCCGGAGAGTGGCGCCCCGCGGCGCGGGCGACCGGGCGGCCCGTAGCGCCGCGCCGAGCAGCAGGCCCAGGTCGCCGGCGCGCGTCGGGTCGGCCCGCCAGCCCCGGGCGGGCGGCGGCAGCGGGGGCCGGCCGGGTGCCTCCACCGTGCCGGGAACCGTCGTGGCGGGGACCTCCGACCGGGTCACGTCCGTCCCGTCGACGCGCAGCAGCGCCCGGTGCTCCGGTGCGCCGAGGTCGGCGACGGCCACGTACGCGGCCCGGTCGGTCCAGCTCACCCAGCCGGCGCCGCGCAGGTTGGTGCCGGCGGCGAGGGGCCCGGTGAGGGTGACGGAGGCGCCGCCGGCGGCGCGGAGCCGGGCGGGCAGCCGGTCCAGCCGGTCCCGCTCCCCGGCGGTCAGGGCCCGGGGCTGCCCGGGCCGGCCGCCGAGGGCGTCGACCGGCCGCAGCGTCGGCCGGTCGGTGCGGGTGAACTGCACGGTGACCGGCCCGACGCCGGGCAGTCCGGTCTCCAGCCGGTGCAGGCGGGCGTCGCGGTCCAGCCAGTAGCGCGGGTGGTCGCCCGTCGCCGCGGACGCGGGTGGCGGTGGCGTGCCCGGGGCCGACGGCGCCTGGAGGATGTCGACCGGCTCCGCCCCGACGGTGGAGCGGCCCACCCAGCGGGCGGCCGCCGAGGGCGGCTCGGGGCGGTCCGCGCCGAGCCGGAAGAGCAGGTCGAGCACGGCGGCGAGCCCTCGCCCGCCGGACGGGTCGTGCAGCCGCCAGCGGTCCGCCGGCGGCACCAGCGGAGGCGGTGCGGCGGTGGGCACCGCCGACGGGTCGGGCCGCAGCACGGCCACGGTCGGCGTGGCCTGCAGCAGGCCGCGTTCGGCGCCCGCGCCGGGCCCGCCGACGTCCAGGTAGACCAGCGGCCGGGACCAGTCGACCCAGCCGACCAGTTCGATGCGGTCGGACCCGGTGCCCGTCGTCACCCGCACCCCGGCCCGCAGGTCGCGGTGGTTGGTGACCCGCATCGCGGCCAGCCGCTCGCGCTCGTCACCGGTCAGCGCCCGGGACGGCTCCGACCGGTCGGGCGACCAGCTCAGCAGCCCCGCGACCAGCGCCGCCGCGGAGAGCACGGCCACGACCGCGAGCACCAGCAGGGTGGTGCGCCGGCGGCCGGTCAGCACCCGCGGGACGGCCCCGGTGTGGGCGTCGTCGTGCGGCGGCCGGTCCTGCGGCGGGGAGGTCGGGTCGGCACGGGTGGCCCGGGCGGCGGAGGTGTCCACGGATGGTTGAACGGGATTCACCGTCGCGGGGTGACGAGCAGGGGCGCTCGCGGCGGCCGGTCAGCGCCTCGGGCGCGACCACGTCGGGTGCGCACGCCGGGCGTGCCGGGTGCTGCGACCCCTGTGCCGGGGGCGGGCCGGCCGCTGAGGGCCTGGCCGCCTGCCCGGTCGGCCGCCGCGAGCGGCCTACACCGAGAGCGTAGTCTCGTGAGATCGGCCACACAATGGGAATATCGAAGCCGATCAGGGACCGTCCGTAGTCGGAGCGGGGTGTCGGACCCCCGGCGTACCGTTGGGGTCATGGCGCTCGACATTCCCCGGCTCGACGGCCGCTTCCAGGTCGTCAGCGACTTCCAGCCGGCCGGCGACCAGCCGGCGGCCATCGACGACCTGGAGCGTCGGGTCCGACGCGGCGACCGCAACACGGTGCTGCTCGGCGCGACCGGCACCGGCAAGAGCGCCACCACGGCGTGGCTCGTCGAGCGGTTGCAGCGGCCGACGCTGGTGCTCGCGCCCAACAAGACGCTCTGCGCCCAGTTGGCCAAGGAGTTCAGCGAGCTGCTGCCGCACAACGCGGTGGAGTATTTCGTCTCCTACTACGACTACTACCAGCCCGAGGCCTACATCCCGCAGACCGACACCTACATCGAGAAGGACTCCTCGATCAACGAGGAGGTCGAGCGGCTGCGGCACTCGGCGACGATGTCGCTGCTGACCCGGCGCGACGTGGTGGTGGTGGCCACCGTCTCGGCGATCTACGGCCTGGGCACCCCGGAGGAATACCTCGACCGGGCCGTGCGCGTCGCCGTCGGGCAGGAGCTCGACCGCGACCAGCTGCTGCGCCGCCTGGTCGACATCCAGTATTCGCGCAACGACATGGCCTTCAACCGGGGCACCTTCCGGGTCCGGGGCGACACGCTGGAGATCATCCCGGCCTACGAGGAGCTGGCCGTCCGGATCGAGCTCTTCGGTGACGAGGTGGAGAAGCTCTACTATCTCAACCCGCTCACCGGCGACGTGGTCCGCGAGGTCGACCACCTGCTGATCTTCCCGGCCACCCACTACGCGGCCGGTCCGGAGCGGATGGAGCGGGCGATCCGCGACATCGAGGCCGAGCTGGGCGAGCGGTTGGCCGAGCTGGAGCGGCAGGGCAAGCTGTTGGAGGCCCAGCGGCTGCGGATGCGCACGACCTACGACATCGAGATGATGCGGCAGGTCGGTTTCTGCTCCGGCATCGAGAACTACTCGATGCACATCGACGGCCGGCTGCCGGGCAGCCCGCCGCACTGCCTGCTCGACTACTTCCCCGACGACTTCCTGACGGTCGTCGACGAGTCGCACGTGACCATCCCGCAGATCGGCGGCATGTACGAGGGCGACGCGTCACGCAAGCGGATGCTGATCGACCACGGCTTCCGGCTGCCCAGCGCGGCCGACAACCGGCCGCTGCGGTTCGACGAGTTCCTGGAGCGGGTGGGCCAGATGGTCTTCCTGTCCGCCACGCCCGGCCCCTGGGAGCTGGAGCAGGCCCAGGGCGAGTTCGTCGAGCAGGTGATCCGGCCGACCGGCCTGATCGACCCCGAGGTCGTCGTGAAGCCCACCAAGGGCCAGATCGACGACCTGATGCACGAGATCAAGCTGCGCACCGAGCGCGACGAGCGGGTGCTGGTCACCACGCTGACGAAGAAGATGGCCGAGGACCTGTCCGACTACCTTTTGGAGAACGGCATCCAGGTGCGTTACCTGCACTCCGAGGTCGACACGTTGCGCCGGGTGGAGCTGCTGCGCGAGCTGCGTAAGGGCGACTACGACGTGCTGGTCGGCATCAACCTGCTCCGGGAGGGCCTCGACCTGCCCGAGGTGTCGCTGGTCGCCATCCTCGACGCCGACAAGGAGGGCTTCCTGCGCAGTGGCCGGTCGCTGATCCAGACCATCGGCCGGGCGGCCCGGAACGTCTCCGGCCAGGTCCACATGTACGCGGACAAGATCACTCCGTCGATGGCGGACGCGATCGACGAGACCAACCGGCGGCGGGCCAAGCAGATCGCGCACAACGAGGCGCACGGCATCAGCCCGGAGCCGCTGCGCAAGAAGATCCACGACATCCTCGACGACATCTACCGCGAGGCGGAGGACACGGAGAACAGCCGGGTCGGCGGGGCGGTGCGGCAGCTGTCCCGGGGCAAGGCGCCGGTGAAGGAGACCCGCAGTCGCGGCCGGGCCGGCGGTGCCGGGCCCGCGCGGGAGGGGATGGCCCGGGCCGAGCTGGCCCAGCTCATCCAGGAACTCAACGACCAGATGCTGGCCGCGGCCCGGGAGCTGCAGTTCGAGCTGGCCGCCCGGATCCGCGACGAGGTCGCCGACCTGAAGAAGGAGCTGCGCGGCATGGACGCCGCCGGCGTGAAGTAACCGCCCGGCTGGCGGCTCCGCGCGGTTCCGCCACGAGGCCGGCCCGTCGCCGAAGACCACCGGGCGTCGGCGGCCTCGGGCGCCGGGCCCGGTCGCGCCTGGTACCGCAGCGCCCGTGACCTGGCCGGCGACGTCTGCGCGTTCGGCACGGACCGGCCCTGACGGGCGGCCGGCGGGGCCCGGTCGGCAACGGGGCTACTAGTCTCGATTGCGGTACGCGAGCAGACTATTGCGCTGGGTGATCGTGCTGCGTAATCTCCCTCGGTGGGGAGGCGGGGATGCCGTTGCCAACGAGTCCGGTCATTCGACGCGCGCGGTTGGGCGCCGAGCTGCGCCAGTTGCGCAGGCGGGAGGGGCTGACACTGGAGCAGGTCTGCGACCGGCTCGGCTGGGCGTCCACCTCCAAGCTGTCCCGCATCGAGCTGGGGCAGAGCCGGCCGGATCTCGCCGACGTCCTCGATCTGCTCGACGTCTACGAGGTGCCGCCGCCACAGCGGGAGGCGCTCATCGTCATCGCCCGCGACGCCGCCACCAGCCGGGGCTGGTGGAAGGCATTGGGGGAGATGGGGGAGCGGCAGCGCACCTACGCCGAGCTGGAGGCGGGGGCGGCGACCATCGTGGACTGGCAGCCCGCCGTCGTGCCGGGGCTGCTCCAGACCCCGGCGTACGCGCGGCTGCGGATCGCCGCCGGGCGGCTGCTCGACCCGACCGTCGACGTGGAGGCCGACGTGCGCGCCCGCGCGATGCGGCACGAGGTGCTGCGGCGCACCGATCCGCCCCGCTACACGGCGCTGCTCGCCGAGGCGGCCTGCGAGGCCGGCGACATTCCGCCGCAGGTGTGGCAGGAGCAGCTGCGGTTCCTGGTCGACCTGGCCGGCCTGCCGCACGTGACGATCCGGCTGCTGCCCCGGGGCGTCGCCGCGCGGGGCGGGGCGCAGCCGCTCACGCCGTACTCCTGCTACTCGTTCCCCGACCCGGCCGACCCCCGCACCGTGATGCTGGAGGCGCTGACCACCGACGTGCGCCTGGCGACGACGGCCGACGTCGACCGCTACGACCAGCTCACCGGTTGGCTGCTGGACGCGGCGCTCAGCCCGGAGGAGACGAGCGCGGCGCTGAGCCGTCGTGCCGCCGGGTGACCCCTGCCGGCGCACCGGGGCGGCGACGCCCACCGACAGACCCGGCCGGGTGCGCGCAGCGCGGCCGAGCCGGGGAGCAGTGGCGTCGGCGCGCGGATCAGAGGTGGCGGCGGAACCCGCCCTCCGAGTCGATCACCTGCCCGGTGATCCAGTCGGCGTCGGCTGAGCAGAGGAAGCGCACCAGCCGGGCCGCGTCCTGCGGGGTGCCCCAGCGTCCGGCCGGGAAGAGCTGGGCGATCTCGGCGTGCGCCTCGGGTGAGGCGTATCCGGTGTCGGTCGGGCCCGGGTGGACGCAGTTGACGGTGATGCCCTGCGGCATCAGCAGCGGGGAGAGCTGGAACGTGGCGTTCTCCACCGCCGCCTTGCTCACCGCGTAGGCGAGGGTCTGCGGCATCGGACCGAGGCGCTGCCCGCTGGAGAAGAGCACCAGCCGGCCGCCCGATCCGGCGGTGAACGCCGCCGCGAAAGCCTCGGCGAGCAGGAGGGTGGCCCGCACGTTGACCAACAGGTGCCGGTCGACCTCGGCCGGGTCCAACGCGCCGAACGGCGTGTCGGTGCAGTAGGCGTGCACGGCGACCACCGCGTCGAGCCGACCGTGCCGGCGTACCGCCTCGGCCACCAGCTCGGCGGGCGCGGCCGGGTCGAGCAGGTCGGCCGCGACGTAGCTGGCGCCGCCCAACGCGCCCAGCAGGGTCGGCACGCCCTCGGGATCGCCGCCGTAGGGCTGGGCTTCGTCGAACTCCGGCAGGCCGGTGAGCAACAGCCGCCAACCGTCCGCGGCGAGCGTGCGGGCGACCGCCGCGCCGATGCCGATCCGCCGGCTCACGCCCGTCACCAGGGCCACCCGGTCCGTCATGATCGCCAGTCAACCCGCACGGGCGGTCGCCGGCCACCCGATTTCGCCGCGCGGCCACCGGGCCCGGCGCCCCCGAGCCCGTCGGGACCGGCAGCCGGCGCGTGCACCGCGCAGGGTAGGGCAGGGGTACGACAGCCTCAGGCCGGCACGTCCACGAAGTGCTCGACCAGCGGCGGGTTGGCGAAGTACGGGCCGATCAGCGCCCGCCACTGCGTGAAGCGCTCGGTGCCCCGGAAGTTGTCGTTGTGCGCCTCGACCGAGTCCCACTCGACCAGCAGCACGAACCGGGACGGGGACTCCACGCCCCGGGTCATCCGCACCGACCGGCAGCCCGGCGTCCCGGCGAGCACCGGGTGTCCCTTGCCGTACGCGGCGGCGAACTCGTCCTCGTGTCCCGGCAGTACGTCGATGAGCGCGACCTCAAGCACCATGGCCGCAGCCTTTCACGTCGCCCCGGCGGCCCGCCGTCGCGGGGGCCTGTTCCCGGTGGTCGGGCGGATCTAGGGTGGGCGCGCGGAGAGGGGAGAGGCATGATCGACTGGCTTACCGGCACGGCGTTCACCATGGCGGGCACCGGCACGACCCGCGCGGAGCTGCTGGGCTTCGCCACCGGGGTGCTCAACGTCTGGCTGGTGGCCCGGCAGCGGATTGCCAACTGGCCGGTCGGCATCGCCAACGTGTTGCTGCTGATGCTGCTGTTCTGGACCGCCGGCCTGTACGCCGACGCCGGCCTCCAGGTCGTCTACGTCGTCCTGGGCCTGTACGGGTGGTGGGCGTGGCTCTACGGCGGCGAGCGGCGCAGCCGGCTGACGGTCCGCGGGACGAGCCGTCGGGAGTGGTGGGCGCTGGGGCTGGCCGGGGTGGCGCTGACCGGAGCGCTGTGGGTGCTGCTGGACCGGGCCACCGACTCGACGGTGCCGCTGCCGGACGCGCTGACCACCGCGCTGTCGCTGCTGGCCACGTACGGGCAGACCCGCAAGCGGGTGGAGAGCTGGTGGCTGTGGATCGCGGCCGACCTGATCTACATCCCGCTCTACGCCTACAAGGGCCTGTACCTCACGGCGGCGCTCTACCTGATCTTCCTCGGCCTCTGTGTGCTCGGGCTGCGCGAGTGGCGGGCGGACCTGCGGCGCGGCGCCGGCGCGACCCGGGCGCCGTCCGGTCCGGCCCCGGTGGCGGCATGACGGGCCCGGCGCCGGCCGACGAACGCCCGGCGGCGGGCGGCGGCGCGGCCGGGCCGGGGGCGCCGGAGTTCCGGCACGGGTTGGTGGTGGGCAAGTTCTATCCGCCGCACGCCGGCCACCACGGGCTGATCGAGGCCGCCGCCGCCCGCTGCGCGGCCGTCACCGTGGTGGTGGCGCCGTCGCGCCGGGAGTCGATCCCGCTCGGGTTGCGGCTGGACTGGCTGCGCGAGGTGCACGCGGACACCCCGTGGGTCCGCTTCGTCGGCCGGTACGACGACCACCCGGTGGACTACGCCGACCCGGCCGTGTGGGACCTGCACTGCGCGGTGTTCCGCGAGGCGCTGGGCGGGCGGCGGGTGGACGCCGTCTTCTCCTCCGAGGCGTACGGCGAGGAACTGGCCCGGCGCTTCGACGCCGTCGGCGTGTGCGTGGACCAGGGGCGGCGGTGCGTGCCGGTCTCCGGGACGGCGGTGCGTGCGGACCCGGCGGGCCACTGGGACCGGCTCAGCGCGCCGGTGCGGGCGTGGTTCGTGCGGCGGGTGGTGGTGGTCGGCGCGGAGTCCACCGGCACCACCACGATGGCCGCCGCCCTCGCGGAGCACTACGGCACCGGGTGGGTCCCCGAGTACGGCCGGGAGCTGACCGAACGGAAGCTGGCCCGGCTGCGCGAGCGGGACCCGGCGGCCACGATCTTCGACGTGTCCTGGGACCGTGACGACTTCGCCGAGGTGGTCCGGGAGCAGCAGGCGGCGGAGGACGCGGCGGCCCGGTCGTGCGGCCCGCTGCTGTTCTGCGACACCGACGCCCGGGCCACCGCCGTGTGGGAGGAGCGCTACCTCGGGTCGGCGTCGGCGCGGGTGCGGGCGGCGGCCCGGCGGCCCGCGCTGTACCTGCTGACCGACCACGTCGGGGTGCCCTTCGACGACGACGGGCTGCGCGACGGGGAGCACCTGCGGGCGTGGATGACCGGGCGGTTCCGGACGGAGTTGGCCGGGTGCGGGGTGCCGGTGGTCGAGCTGACCGGCCCGCATCCGGAGCGGCTGGCCCGCGCGGTGGCCGCCTGCGACGCGTTGCTCGCGGCCGGCTGGCCGCTGGCCGACCCGTTGGTGCCCGGCGGGTCGCCGGCGGACCCGCGCGACCCCGCCACCCCGGAGCACCTAGCCTCGCGCGACCCCGCCAACCGGGAGCACCTAGCCTCCTAGGATGGCGTACGCAGAGTGCGCTCAGGATCACCGAGAGGGTCGGCGGCTGTCGGTGGGCTAAGACACGGCCAGCCCGAGGTGCGGTGGCTGGGCCCGGTGGGCAAGAATGGCGGACGAGGAGGGGAGTATTCCCCCGTGACGGAGTCGTCAGCACGGTCGAGCGTCGGTCCCCGGTGCGCGACCCGGCCCCGTCGGTCACCGCCCGCAGGACGGTGACGGAAGAGACCTCCGACAGTCACCAGAGTCAGCGTCACCGGCACACCGCGCCCACCGAGGGCGTACGGTGTGCCCGTCGTTGCGTGTCTGCCGGAGGAATGAGCCTTGGACGTGTCCGGACTGGTCTGGGCGGCGACCCTTGTCGTACTGACCGCGATCCTGCTCGTGGATCTGCTGATCATCGGTCGGCGCCCCCACGAGCCGAGCGTGCGTGAGTCGAGCCTGTGGGTCGGCTTCTATGTCGCACTGGCCCTGATCTTCGGCGCCGGCGTCTGGCTCGCCTCCGGGGCGGGCGCGGCGGGGGAGTTCTACACCGGCTGGCTGACGGAGTACAGCCTCTCGGTCGACAATCTCTTCGTCTTCGTGATCATCATGGCGCGCTTCGGGGTGCCCCGGAAGTACCAGCAGAAGGTGCTGCTCATCGGCATCGTGCTGGCGCTGGTCATGCGGGGCGGGTTCATCGCCGCCGGCGCCGCGCTGATCTCCCAGTTCTCCTGGGTGTTCTACATCTTCGGCGCGTTCCTCATCTACACCGCGATCAACTTCGTCCGGCAGGGCGAGCCGGACGAGGACGACTTCAGCGAGAACGTGATGATCCGGTGGAGCCGCAAGGCGCTGCCGATCTCGAAGGACTACGACGGCGCCAGGCTGACCACCCACTCGCCGAAGGGCAAGCGGATCTTCACCCCGATGCTGATCGTCATGATCGCCATCGGCACCACCGACCTGATCTTCGCGCTCGACTCGATCCCGGCGATCTTCGGCATCACGCAGGAGCCGTACCTGGTCTTCACCGCGAACGTCTTCGCGCTGATGGGTCTGCGGCAGCTCTACTTCCTGCTCGGCGGCCTGTTGGACCGGCTCATCTACCTCACCTACGGCCTGGCCGTGGTGCTCGGCTTCATCGGCGTGAAGCTGGTGCTGGAGGCCCTGGCCGGCAACAACCTGGCGTTCATCAACGGTGGGCAGCACGTCTCCTGGGCCCCGCACATCCCGATCTGGCTCTCGCTGACCGTCATCCTCGGCACCCTCGCCGTGGCGACCGTCGCCAGCCTGGTCAAGTCCTCCCGCGACCAGCGCCGCCTGCTGTCCGACGCCCGCCGCTGAGGCGTACCCACGCGACGAGGGGGCGCTCCCGGACCGGGAGCGCCCCCTCGTGCCGTACGCGGGTCAGACCCGGTGCGCGCCGACCAGGGTGGCGGTGCGTTCGGCTGGCAGCCGCTCCTCCAGCACCCGGCGCCGCAGGTAGCAGGCGTGCAGCATCCGCCGGTCGTCGCCGGGACGCGGGTCGGCGGTGACGATGCCGATGTGGTGGATCTTCCGGCCGGGCCGGGCGAAGAAGTAGAGGTCGCCGGGGCGTTCCGTGCCCAGCGGCACCGGCGTGGTCGCCGCGGCCTGGTCGTCGGCGTCGCGCGGCAGCAGCACGCCGAGCCGCCGCCAGGCCAGGTGGACCAGGCCGGAGCAGTCGATGCCGTACGCGGACACGCCGCCCCAGATGTAGACGACGTCGACCAGCCGCTGGGCGACGGCCAGCACCTCCCCGGCCGACGGGGGCGTGGTGGGCACCGGCACGGCGTGGGCGGCGGGCAGCCAGAGCGGGTCGGCGTGACCGGGGGCGTGCACGGGGCGCCATCCGTCGACCGCCGGGCCGGTCGGGGCCAGCCGGGTGCCGAGGACCACTCCGGGCACGACCTCGGCCCCGCCCGGGGCGGTGTGCAGGGCGGTGACGGTGGCGTCGACCACGAGCGACTCGGCGTCGGCGGGGACCGCGCCCGGGGCGAGCTGCTCGGCGGGGAGCCAGCCGGGGTAGCCGCGCGGGTGCAGCCCGGGGGCCGGCTGCTCGACGGCCACCACGTGCGCCCAGCCGTCCGGGCGCACGTCGGTGACGAGCACCCGCTCGCCGAGCAGCAGTTGGCTCAGCACGCAGTCGCCGACCTGCTGGTCGGTGTCCAACCCGGAGATCCAGGCCGCGATGTCGGTGCGCGCGGCCAGGGCGGGACCGTCGACGGGTCGTACCGCCTCGGGAGAGGCCCAGAGGGTCGCGACGGCGACCCGGACCACGGCCTCCCGGCCCGGTTGCAGCTCCACGTCCACCCCCAGCTCGATCGTTCCCGCGACCCTATGAAAGTTTCCGCCAGTCAGCAATCGCCAGTCTGCATCTTTGCTTCAGTCACGGAGGTCACGCCGAGGCCCGGCGCGTCCGGCAGCACGACGGTCGCGCCGTCGTACCGGAGGCCGTCCCGCACCGGCGACCGGGCCAGCCACCACGCGGCGTCCAGGTCGGCGACGGCCGTGGTGCCGTAGGCGGCGACCAGGCTGGCGGCGGCGCCGATGCCCACCTGGCTCTCCATCATCGACCCGACGACGGTGCCGAGGCCGTGCGCGGCGGCCAGGTCGAGCAGGGTCCGGGCGGGGTGCAGGCCGCCGCACTTGGCGAGCTTGACGTTGACCATGTCGGCGGCCCGGCGGCGGATGACCTCGACCAGGTCGCGGACGCCGAAGACGGCCTCGTCGGCGAGGACCGGCACGTCCACCCGGTCGCTGACCCAGGCCAGCCCGTCGAGGTCCCAGCGCGGGACCGGCTGCTCGACCAGTTCCACGTCCAGCCCCGCGTCCTCGACGCCGCGGATCACCCGGACCGCCTCGCGCGGGGTCCAGCCCTGGTTGGCGTCGAGCCGGATCCGTACGTCCGGGCCGACTGCCGCCCGCACGGCGCGGACCCGCTCCAGGTCGCCGGCCGCGTCGGTGCCCACCTTCATCTTGAGCACGCCGAAGCCCTCCGCCTGCCGCTGCCGGGCCGCCGCCGCGAGATCCACCGCGTCGCCTGCGGCGAGCGTGACGTCCGTGGGGACCCGCAGGGCCGTGCCGCCGAGCAGCCGCACCAGCGGTACGCCGAGCCGCCGCGCCGCCAGGTCGTGCAGGGCGACGTCGACGGCCGCCTTCGCCGCCTCGTTGCCGGCGACGGCCCGCTGCACCTCGGTGCAACGGGCCACCAGGTCGTCGGCGTCGCGCCCGGTGAGCGCCGGGCCGAGCAGGTCGCGGACGCACGCCTCGGAGCCGGCCACCGACGCCCCGGTCACCTGCCACACCTGCGGCGCCTCGCCGTAGCCGGAGCGGCCGTCGGCGTCGACGACCTCCACCACCAGGGTCTCCACGGTGGTGGTGCGGCGCAGCGCGGTGACGAACGGGGTGTGCAGGGGGGCGGAGAGCCGGTGGGTGCGCACCGCGGCGATCGTCATGTCCGGCACCCTATACGGACACGCACGAGCGAAGGGGAGGCCGGCATGAGCGAGCGAATCATGGGGTGCGGTGCGGTGGCGCCTCGTGGCGGCACGGAGCGGAGCGGAGTGCCGGCATGAGCGAGCGGGGCTGGGATCTGGTGGGTGCGCCGAACGCCCGGGACCTCGGCGGGCTGGTCGGCGTGGACGGCCGGCGGGTGCGGCCGGGCGTGCTGATCCGCACCCCGGCGCTGGGCCGGCTGGCCGACGAGGACCTGCCGGTGCTGGCGAGGCTCGGCCCGGCCTGCGTGGTCGACCTGCGGGACCGTTCGGAGATCGTGGTCGCCCCGCCGGACCGGCTGCCGGGTGAGCCCACCGTCGTGCACCTGCCGGTGCACGACGCCGAACACCCCGTCTTCACCTACGTCTCGGCGGTGCTGCTCGGGCACGACCTGGGCGCGTACGCGGCCCTGGCCGAGCAGGGCACCCCGGCGGCGATGGCGGCGATCTACCGCTGGTTCGTCACGGGGGCGTCGGCGCGGGAGAGCTTCGGCGCGGCGGTGCGGCTGGCCGCGGAGGCGCGGAACCTGCCGCTGGTCTACCACTGTTCGGCCGGCAAGGACCGCACCGGCTGGTTGACGGTGCTGCTGCTCAGCGCGCTCGGCGTGGACGAGGCCGCGATCCGGGCGGACTACCTGGCGAACAACGCGCTGACCGAGAGCCTGCGGGAGGTCCTCCTGGAGGCGATGCGCCGGCGGCAGCCGGGGCTGGACGTCGGGGCGGTGCGGCCGGTGCTGGAGGCGCGCGAGGACTACCTCGACGCCGCGTACGGGGAGGTGCGCCGGGTGCACGGCTCGTTCGGGGCGTACCTGCGCGACGGGCTCGGGATCACCGACGACGTCGTGGCGGCGCTGCGGGCGCACCTGCTGGAGTGACGGCACCGCGCGGCGCCGGCCCAGGTGGGCCGACCGGCCGTCACAGGTCGTGTCGGGCGGCCCAGGCGGCGGCGGAGATCCCGGCGATCAGCCGGCAGGCGTCGTCCTCCGCCTCGTCGCCGTCGGGGCCGCCGTCGGCGAGGTCGGTGGTGGTGCAGGCGACCACCGCGTACGCCGGCGCGTCGTCGGGGAAGACCACCCCGGCGCCGTGCCGCACGCCGTGCACCCAGCCGTTCTTGTGCGCGATGCGGGTGCCCTCGGGCAGCCCGGCGGCGAGGTCCTCGCGGTGCTCCTGGGCGAACAGCACGTCGAGCATGGCGGCGCAGCCGGCCGGCGAGGCGAGCGGGCCCGGGGTGTCCGCCCCGGTGGCGAGCGCGCCGAGCAGGGCGGCCAGGTCGGCGGCGGTGACCAGGTTGGTGATGCCCGCCTCGCGGGCGGCGAAGTCCTCGATGCCCCGCCCGGTGACGCTGTGCCGGGCCCCGGCGAGCGCCCAGACCTCCGCCACCGCCGGCAGGCCGACGTGGCCGATGACGATGTTGGTGGCCAGGTTGCTGGAGCGGACGATCATCCGGTGGGCGAGCCAGCGCAGCGGCGCGCTGTCGCCGACCCGCTCCCAGACGGCCTCGTCGTTGTCGTAGTGGCGGGCGCAGGAGAATCGGGGCGCGCCGGGCAGCGCCGAGTCGAACTTGTTGCGCACCGGCACCGGGGCGTCCAGGTCGAGGGCACCGGCCTCGGCGGCCCGGTGCAGCGCGACGAGCACCGCCGCCTTCATGGTGCTGGCCGCGTAGTGGGTGGCGTCGGCGTGCCGGGTCCAGGCGGGGGCGGCGCCGGGCCGCCCCACGTACGCCGACACGGTGCCGGGCACCCCGTCCAGGTGGGCGTCGAGCTCGTCCCAGGTCATGCGGCTGACCGTAGCGGACCACCGGCGGGGCGGCGGAACGGGGCGGAGCGCCGTACCGTGCGGGGATGACGGTCGCCGCCTACGACGCGCACGCCGACTGGTACGAGGCGTTCGCCACCGACACGTCCAGCGACTACATGACCCGGGTCCGCGGCCGGTTGCGCGACCTGCTCGGCGCCGGCGCCGGCCGCTGCCTCGACCTGTGCTGCGGCACCGGCCTGCAGGCGGCGGAGCTGCGCCGGCTGGGGTGGCAGCCGGTGGGGGTCGACCTGTCGGGCGGGCAGTTGCGGCACGCCCGGCCGCGCCTGCCGGTGGCCCGCGCCGACGCGGCGGCGCTGCCGGTCGCCGACGGCTCGGTGCCGGCCGTGGCGTGCGTGCTCGCCCACACCGACGTGCCGAACTACGCGGCGGTGGTCGCCGAGGCGGCCCGGGTGCTCGCGCCCGGCGGGCGGTTCGTCCACGTCGGAGTGCACCCGTGCTTCGTCGGGGCGTTCGCCGACCGGTCCGACGCGGAGCGGATCGTGGTCGACGGCGGCTACGCCGACCGGGAGCGCAGCTTCCGGGCCTGGACGCCGCACGGGGTGCGGGTGCGGGTGGGTGCGTGGCACGTCCCGCTGGCCGACCTGCTCAACGCGGTCACCGACGCCGGCCTGACCCTGGTCCGCACGGCCGAGTCCGGCCCCGGCCCGGTGCCCGACCTGTTCGCCTTCCTCGCCACCCGCCCCGCCTGACCCGGGCGTCGTGAACGGGCGGAGCCCGGACCGCGTGGGGCGGTCCGGGCTCCGGGAAAGGCTGTCGTCGTACGTCAGCCGGCGTGCTTGCGGCGGGCGGCGGCCCGGCCGCGGGCGGTCTGGTCGAGCACCACCTTGCGGATCCGGACGGCGGCCGGGGTGACCTCGACGCACTCGTCCTCGCGGCAGAACTCGAGGGCCTGCTCCAGCGACAGCTTGCGCGGCGGGATCAGCTTCTCGGTCTCGTCTGCCGTGGAGGAGCGCATGTTGGTCAGCTTCTTCTCCTTGGTGATGTTGACGTCCATGTCGTCGGAGCGGGAGTTCTCCCCGACGATCATGCCCTCGTACACCTCGGTGCCGGGCTCGACGAAGAGCTGGCCGCGCTCCTGGAGGTTGGTCATCGCGAACGCGGTGACCGCGCCCGAGCGGTCGGCGACCAGCGAGCCGTTGTTGCGGGTGCGCAGCTCGCCGACCCACGGCTCGTACGACTCGAACACGTGGTGCAGGATGCCGGTGCCCCGGGTCTCGGTGAGGAACTCGGTGCGGAAGCCGATCAGGCCGCGGGCCGGGACCAGCCACTCCATCCGGATCCAGCCGGTGCCGTGGTTGACCAGCTGCTCCATCCGGCCCTTGCGGGTCGCGAGGAGCTGGGTGATCGCGCCGAGGTACTCCTCGGGGGCGTCGATGGTGAGCCGCTCGACCGGCTCGCAGGTCTTCCCGTCGATCTCCCTGGTGACGACCTGCGGCTTGCCCACGGTCAGCTCGTAGGACTCGCGGCGCATCTGCTCGACCAGGATGGCCAGGGCCAGCTCGCCGCGGCCCTGCACCTCCCAGGCGTCCGGACGCTCGGTGGGCAGCACCCGCAGCGACACGTTGCCGATCAGCTCCTTGTCGAGCCGGTCCTTGACCATGCGGGCGGTGACCTTGGCTCCCTTGACCCGGCCGACCAGCGGCGAGGTGTTGGTGCCGATGGTCATCGAGATGGCCGGCTCGTCGACGGTGATCAGCGGCAGGGGCTGCGGGTTCTCCGCGTCGGCCAGGGTCTCACCGATCATGATCTCGGGGATGCCGGCGACCGCGATGATGTCGCCCGGGCCGGCCGAGTCGGCGGGCTTGCGCTCCAGGCCCTCGGTCATCAGCAGTTCGGAGATGCGGACCCGCTGGGTGCTGCCGTCGGTGCGGCACCAGGCCACGGTCTCGCCCTTGCGGATGGTGCCCTGCCGCACCCGGCACAGCGCCAGCCGGCCGAGGAACGGGGACGCGTCGAGGTTGGTGACGTGCGCCTGCAGCGGCGCGTCCTCCTCGTACGCGGGCGGCGGGATGGTGTCGAGCAGGGTGCGGAAGAGCGGCTCGAGGTTGTGGCTGTCGTCCGGGACCGCGCCGTCGGCGGGCTGGGTCAGCGAGGCGATGCCGTCGCGGGCGCAGGCGTAGACGATCGGGAAGTCGATCTGCTCCTCGTCGGCGTCCAGGTCGAGGAAGAGTTCGTAGGTGTCGTCCACGACCTCCTTGATGCGGGCGTCGGGACGGTCCACCTTGTTGATCACGAGGATGATCGGCATGCGGGCCTTGAGCGCCTTGCGGAGCACGAACCGGGTCTGCGGCAGGGGGCCCTCGCTGGCGTCCACCAGCAGTACCACCCCGTCGACCATGGTCAGGCCGCGCTCGACCTCGCCGCCGAAGTCGGCGTGGCCGGGGGTGTCGATGATGTTGATGGTCACCGGGTCGGAGCCGTCCGCCGGCATGTACCGCACGCCGGTGTTCTTGGCCAGGATGGTGATGCCCTTTTCCCGTTCGAGGTCCATCGAGTCCATGACCCGCTCGGTTACCTCGCCGCGGGCGCCGTAGGCGCCGGCCTGCCGCAACATGGCGTCGACCAGGGTCGTCTTGCCGTGGTCGACGTGGGCGATGATGGCGACGTTGCGGAGGTCGGTGCGAAGCTGCATACGCTTCATACTCCTGTCTGCGGTTGCCGGGGCACGCGTCGGGGTCTCCCCCCAGATGGCCCGGATCTCTGCCGAAACTGATGTTCCGACCGTTTCAGCGCCTGGCATGCTGACCCCCGTGGGAATGGGGGCCCGATGCACGACCTGCTGACCTGGCTGCAGGGCCTGCCGCCCCTGCTGATCTATGTGATCGCCGCGATGATCGTCGCGGGGGAGACCGCCGTGATCTTCGGTCTGCTGGTGCCGGGCGAGGCGACCCTGCTGCTGGTCGGTTTCCTAGCGTACGCGGGGACGCTGCGGCTCGCGCCGGCCCTGCTGGTGATGATCCTTGCAGCCGTGATCGGGGACACACTCGCGTTCCGTGCCGGCCGCCGGTACGGGCCCCGGCTGCGGGCCGGCCGGCTCGGGGCCTGGGTGGGCCACGAGCGGTGGGGCCGGGCGGACGGGATGCTGGGCCGGCTGGGCGGGCGTGGCGTGCTGACCGCCCGCTGGGTGGCCTTCGCCCGCACCCTGGTGCCCCGGCTGGCCGGCGCGGCGGGGATGCCGTACCGGCGGTTCGCGCCGTGGAACCTCGCCGGCGTGGTGACCTGGGTGGGCGGTTCGGTGCTGGCCGGCAACCTGGCCGGCGAGTCGTACGAGACGGTCTCCCGGCTGCTGGGGCGGGCCACCGGCGCCGTGCTGGTGCTGGTGGCCGCGCTGGTCGCGGTGGTGCTGGCGGGACGGTGGCTGGGCCGCAACCCGGACCCGGCGCGGGCGCTGGCGTCCCGGGCCGCCGGGCTGCGGCCGGTGCGCTGGCTCAGCGGCCGCTACGGCGTGCTGTTCTTCCTGCTCGCCATGCACGTGGGGCCGGCCTGGACGCTGCTGATCAATCTGGTCGGCGGGCTGCTGCTGCTCTTCGTGGCGGGGTTCGCCATCGCCTGGGTGCTCGGGGCGGTGGTCCGGCACAGCGGGCTGGCGGTGATCGACGGGGCCATCGCCGACTGGTTCGCCGACCGGCGTACGCCGGGGGCCGTCGACGTCACGCTGGTGGTCGTCTCGGCGCTGCGCGGGTCGACGCTGATCGTGCTGGTGGCCGTCGTGGCCGCGGTGCTGGCCTGGCGCAACCGGCCCTGGCGGGCCGACCTGCTCAGCGTGGTCGGCACGGTGGGGGCGTTCGTGCCGCTGGTGGTGCTCGCCGTGGTGGTCGACCTGACGGGGTCGGCCACCGGCGGCCCGGGGAGCCGGGATCCCGCCCTGTTCCCGACGCAGAACGCCGTGGTGGCGGCCAGCCTCTGCACCCTCGCCTGGCTGCTGTCGCGCGGGGCGCGCTGGCCGGTGGCGGTGGCCGCCTGGACCGGCGCGGCGGCCGGGATGGTCGGCATCGTCGGCGCCCGCCTCTACCTGGGGTGGAGCACCGCCAGCGGCAGCGCCACGGCGGTGCTGCTCGGGGTGGCGTGGACGGTGTTGTTCGTGGTGGCCTGGGCCACCCGCGACCGGGCGGTGGGCGACGCCCCGGCGGAACCGGAACCGGCGGCGGTGCGCGCCGACGCCTGACCGGGTCCGCGGCCTCCGCCGGGGCCGTGACGTCGCCGGGTGGGCGACCCCGACCTGGCGGGCCAGGTACACCCGGTGGTGACCCGGCACGCGCTGGTCCCCGCCACGGCCCCGGATCGCGTCGGTCAGTCCCGGGCCGCCGCCGGCTCCGGGCGGGTCGGGGCGTGGGGCGTGGCGGGCTCGGGGGCGATCCGGCCCGGCCACCAGAAGCGCTCGCCGAGCGCGAACGCCAGCGCCGGCACCAGGACCGTCCGGACGAGCAGGGTGTCCAGCAGGACGCCGATGCAGACGATGATCCCGATCTGGGTCAGCAGGATCAGCGGCAGGACGCCCAGCACGGCGAAGACCGCCGCGAGCAGGATGCCGGCGCTCGTGATGACGCCGCCGGTGATCCGCAGGGCCGACAGCATGCCGTCCCGGGTGCCGGTGCGCCGCGCGTCCTCGCGGGCCCGGGTGACGAGGAAGATATTGTAGTCGACGCCCAGCGCCACCAGGAACACGAAGGCGAGCAGGAGCACGCCGCTGTCCAGCGCGGGGAACCCGAGCACGTGGTCGAAGATCAGCCACGACGCGCCGATGCTGGCGAAGAACGACGCGATCACGGTGAGCACGAGCAGCACCGGTGCGATCAGGCCGCGTAGGAGCAGCACGAGTACGGCGCCGACGAGCAGCAGGATGACCGGCAGGATGAGCCGTAGGTCCCTGCCGTCGGCCGCGCCCGAGTCGTGGGTCGCGGCGACCGGGCCGCCCACGACGGCCCCGTCGAACGCGGCGGCGCCCTCGACCGCGGGCGGGGCGGAGCCGGGCACGGCAGCGACCGCGTCGCGCAGCGCCTCGACGGTGCGGTCGGAGGCGGCGGTGCCGGGCTCCGCGTCGAGGACGACGTCGACCTGGGCGACCCGCGCGCCCGCCTCGCCGGGCCGCGCCGAGGCGACGCCGGGCACGGCCGCGGCGGCGTCCGTGACGGCCCGTGCCGCCGAGGGGGTGGTCAGGACCGCGACCGGCTGGGTCGTCCCGGCGGGGAAGGCGCGGGCGAGGGTCTCCGCGCCGGCCACCGCCTCGGGTCTGACCCGGAACTGCTCGGTCTCGGACAGGCCGGTGCGGATGCCGAGCCCGCCGAGGGCGAGCCCCGCGAGCAGCAGCGTCGCGAGCACGGCGACCGGCACCGGACGGCGTTCGACGGCGGCGCCGAGCCGGCCCCACAGCCGGCCCTCGCGGACCGCGCCGCCGACCCGGGGCACGAACGGCCAGAACAGGCCGCGGCCGAAGATCACCAGTGCGGCGGGCAGGACGAACAGCGCGGAGAGCATGGCGAGGACGACGCCCGTCGCGCAGGCCACGGCGAGGGCGTGGTTCAGCTCCCGCTCGGACAGCAGCAGGGTGAGCACGCCGAGCACGACGGTGAAGCCGCTGGCGAGGATGGGCTCGGCGGTGCGGCGCAGCGCGGCGCGCATCGCCACGAAGCGGTCCTCCTCGCGGCGCAGCTCCTCCCGGTAGCGGGCGATGAGCAGCAGCGCGTAGTCGGTGGCGGCGCCGAAGACCAGGACGCTGGCGATGCCGGTGACGGCTCCGCCGGGCAGGTTGATGCCGACCGCCGGGACGATCGTGTCGAGGGCGCGCAGCGTGAGCTGCTCGGTCGCCGCGACGACGACGAGCGGCACGATCCACAGGAACGGGCTGCGGTAGGTGATCAGCAGCAGCAGCGCGACGACGCAGGCGGTGACGACGAGCAGCGTGGTGTCGGCGCCGTCGAAGACCTTGGTCAGGTCGGTGGCGAACGCGGGCCCGCCGGTCACCTCGACGGTGAGCGTCTCGGGTGCGTCGTCCAGGGAGGCGCGGAGCTCGTCGACCCGGCCGGCGACCTCCTCCTGCCCGCCGCCGGTGGACAGTGGCACGGCGACGAGCGCGACGGTGCCGTCGGGGGAGACCCGCGGTGGGCTGACGCGGCCGTCGGCGGCGAACCGGCCGAGGTCGCCGGACTGGCCGGTGAGCGCCGCGCGGTCGGCCTCGGTGAGCGGCCCGCCGTCGGCGCGGCTGACCACGACGATCGCCGGCTGGACGTCGCGGGAGGGCAACTGGTCCTGGAGGCGTTCCACCTGGGTCGACTGCCACTCGACGGACAGGCCGGTGGCGGAGATGGGAGCCGGGTTGTCGGGCTTGGGCAGCCCGAAGACGGCCGCGCCGAGGAAGAACGCGGTGACCACGGTGAGCCATGCGGCCGGTCGTCCGCGGGCCACGCGGGTGAACACAGACATCGGATGCCCTCACGGTCTCTCGGCGGGACTGCTTCGACGCAAGACCTCGCCGCCACCGGAAGTATGCCGACCGTCGAGTATCTCGATAATCGAGATTATAGGCTGCTGAGTTATGCTGCAACCGGAGCGGCGGCGGGAGGAAACGGCGGACGTGACAGGCCACGGCATGTACCGGCGGCGCGACACCCGCCGCGAGAAGCTGGTCGCCGAGATCGCGGCCGAGCTGCGGCGCTACTCCGTCGACGCGCAGCACGTCGGGCACGCCTTCGCCAACCTGCACGGGCTGGGCGCCACCGACCTGCAGGCGCTGATCGCGGTGATGGACGCCGAGCTGGCCGGCCAGCCGATCACCCCGGGGCGCCTCGGCGAGCAGCTCAGCCTCTCCTCCGGATCCGTCACCGCGCTGATCGACCGGCTCGAGCGCGCCGGGCACATCCGCCGCGACCGCGACACCGCCGACCGGCGCAAGGTCTTCCTGCACTACGCCGAGCGGGGCGCGGCGCTGGCGACGGACTTCTTCCGCCCGCTGGGCCGGCGCACCGACGAGGTGATGGCCGGCTTCGGCGACGACGAGCTGGAGGTCGTGCACCGGTTCATGGCCGCGATGACCGCCTCGATGCGGGAGCACCGCGACACCGTCCGGGCCGCCCGCGACGAGCCACCCCGGCGCGCGAAGGGCTGACGTCGTGCTCGACCGGCCGGCCGTCCGGCTCGCCGTCGCCGCGCTGCGGCTGCCGCCCGCGCGCACCCGGCGGGTCACCGTCACCCGCGGCATCGCGGTGCGGGTCCGCGACGGTGTGCCGCTGCGCACCGACCACTACGCCCCGGACCTCCCCGGCGCGCCCACCGTGCTGATCCGTACCCCCTACGGGCGGGGCGGGCCGATGCGGCTGCTCGGCCGGCTGGCCGCCGAGCGCGGCTTCCACGTGGTGATCCAGTCCTGCCGCGGCACGTTCGGCTCGGGCGGCACCTTCGACCCGCTGGTGCACGAGCGCGACGACGGCCTGGACACCCTCGACTGGCTGCGCCGCCAGCCCTGGTGGTCCGGCGCGTTCGGCATGTTCGGCGCGAGCTACCAGGGCTTCGTGCAGTGGGCCCTGGCCGCCGACGCGGGACCGGAGCTGCGGGCGATGGTCGCGGTGGTGACCGCCTCGGGCACCCGCGACTCGACGTACGCCGGGGAGTCCTTCGCCCTGGACACGGTCCTCACCTGGGCGGAGCTGCTCCAGGCGCAGACCGTGCCGTGGCTGGCCCGGCAGTGGGAGCTCAAGCGCGGCCAGCCCCGGCTCACCGCGGCGCTGGCGCACCTGCCGCTGCTGGAGGCGGACCGCGTGGCCACCGGCGTGACGGTGCCGTTCTTCCAGGAGTGGTTGCGCCACCACACTCCGGACGCCGGCTACTGGCGCGACCGCGTCTTCGGCGACCGGATCGCCGAGGTCCGTGCCCCGGTGGCGATGGTGACCGGCTGGCACGACATCTTCCTGCCGGCGCAGCTGCGCGACTTCGCGGCGCTGCGCGCGGCCGGTGCCCACCCCCGGCTGACCGTCGGGCCGTGGACCCACGGCAGCCCAGGGCTGTTCGTCGCCGCCCTGCGCGAGGGGCTGGACTGGCTCGACGAGCACCTCGCCGGCCGCCCGCCGCACCGGGCGGAGCGGCGGGGCACCGCCGCCGGCCGGGCGGCCCCGGTCCGGGTGCACGTCGGCGGGGCCGGTGGCGGCTGGCGCGACCTGCCGGACTGGCCCCCGCCGGCCGCGCCGATCCGGTGGCACCTGCACCCGGGCGGCCGGCTGGACACCGCGGCGCCGGTCCCGTCGGCGCCGGATCGCTTCCGCTACGACCCGGCCGACCCGACGCCCTCGCTCGGCGGGCCACTGCTCGTCGCCCAGCGTGCCGGGCCGGTGGACAACCGCCTGGTCGAGGCCCGACCCGACGTGCTGACCTTCACCAGCGCCCCGCTCGACCGGCCCGTCGAAGTGATCGGCCCGGTACGCGCCGAGATCCACCTCCGCAGCGAACTGTCCCACCTGGACGTCTTCGTGCGACTGTGCGACGTGGACCGGCGCGGCCGGTCCTGGAACGTCTGCGACGGGCTGGTCCGCGTCACACCCGGCCGGTACCCCACCGACCCGGAAGGGGTGGTGCGCGTGCCGGTGGAGATCTGGCCGACGGCACACCGGTTCGCGCCCGGGCACCGGCTGCGGGTACAGGTCTCCGGCGGCGCCCATCCGCGCTACGCGCGCAACCCCGGCACCGGCGAAGCCCTCGGGGCTGCCGTCACCCTCCGTGCCGGATGGCGAGAAATCCTGCACGACCCGCAGCGACCGTCCGCAGTGGTCCTGCCGATCACGGCGACCCCCACGCAGCTTTCTACCAGTCGAAAAAACCCCTTCTGAGCTGGGCATTCATTCATCGGCGGCGCTATGGTTGGGCCAACGCCCGGCGCTGTGCACCACTCGGCCGGGCCCGCGCGTGCGGCCCCACACCGCCTACGCGGTGTAACCGTCGTGCCCGGCCCCTGACCATCCGCAAGGGGGAATCCCATGACGCGGGCACCGGAGAACCTGTTGACCGTCCGCCGTCTGCTGCTCGACCACCTCGACATCGACCCCGACACCAGTCGCAGCCAGGACCTCGAACCCGACGAGGTCGGCATCGTCGGCGACCCCGCCCACCGGGGCGGCTACCACTGCGGCTCCGACCGGGTGGTGCCCAACGACTACTCCGTCGTCGAGTCGCCGCGCGACTCCGCCGGCCTGACCCTCGACGCGGCGGCGCTCGACGTCGGCCTCTTCGCGGTCGACTCCGGCGGCCGTACGCACGACCTGCGCACCTTCTCCAACTGGTGCGTGGCGCAGTGCGTCGCCAACACCCCGGACAGCCGGGACATCAGGGAGATCATCTACTCCCCGGACGGCAGGGTCGTCCGACGGTGGGACCGCCTGCGCAAGCGAACGAGCGGGGACGACTCCCACCTGTGGCACACCCACTTCAGTTTCTTCCGCGACTCGATCAAGGCGAGACGCGACCAGACCCCGCTGTTTCGCCGCTACCTGACCGCCATCGGACTTCTGGAGGACGACATGAGCGCACAGGCCGAGAGTCAGATCAACAGCATGTACACCGGCATGTTCTACGGCGGGTCGAGCATGGGGCGCAGCGTCGACCCCGACGCGGGCGGCCCCGAGAAGGCCAGCAACAGCATCGTGGCGAAGCTGGACTACACGATGCAGCGGCTCGACACGCTCGTCGTGCAGCTCACCGCGCTGTCCGGCAAGGACTTCACCGACGAGCAGGCGATCGTGGCGGGCGTGCTCGCCACCCTCACCCCCGAGAAGATCGCCGCGGCGATCCCCGCCACCATGGCCGCGCAGGTCGCCGACGAACTGGGCCGCCGGCTGGCCGCCTGACCCGCCGTCGACCCTGACCCCTCTGGGCGGCGCGAGCGGGGTGCCGAACGCCGTGTGGGCGCCTGGGACCACCCGGAACCGGCAACGTCAGTTGCGCAATGATCCTTGCGCAATTGGCGTTGCCGATGCCAGACTGGCGGCATGACGAACCCTGAGGTGCGCCAGGTCACCGACTCGCGGGTCCTCGCCGCGCTGTCCCACCCGCTGCGTCGCCGGTTGATGGACGTGCTCAAGGTGCACGGCCCGTCGACCGTCGGGCAGCTCGCCGAGCGGACCGACCAGGCGCCGGCGAACGTCAGCCACCACCTCAGGGTGCTGGCCGGCGCCGAGCTGCTCGAGGAGGCGCCCGAGCTGGCCCGCGACCGCCGGGAACGCTGGTGGCGCCTGGTCAGCCGGGGCGTGCGCTGGTCCCAGTCGGACTTCGACGCCGACCCCGCCGCCCGGGCGGTCGCCGACGCCGCCACCTCGCTCAACCTGGACCGGCACGCCGCCCTCGCCCGCGCCTGGCACGCCACCGACGAGGCCAGCCAGGCCGCCTGGCCTTCGGGGCCGTTCTCCACCGACCGCTGGCTGCACCTGACCGACGAGGAACTCGCCGAGCTGGGGCGCGAGGTGAACGACCTGCTCGCCCGGTGGGCCGACCGGGAGGTGCCCGACGACGGGCGGAAACGCGAGCCGGTCTTCCTGTTCGCCTACGGCATTCCGGCCACGCCGTGACGCGGGCCGCCGGCTCCGCGCCGCCCCGTACCCCTGCCGCCGGCGAGACCCCGCCGCCGCCCCCGGCGGGCGACCCGGGGGTACGACGCGGCGGCCTGCTGCGGCACCGGGACTTCCGGCTGCTCTGGGCCGGGCAGACGGCCAGTGCCGTCGGCAGCAACGTCACCACCGTGGCGCTGCCCCTGGTCGCGGTCACCGTGCTCGACGCCGGCGCTTTTGGCGTCGCGGTGCTCACCGCCGCCTCCTGGCTGCCCTGGCTGCTCGTCGGCCTGCCGGTCGGCGCCTGGGTGGACCGGCTGCCGCGCCGGCCCCTGATGATCGCCTGCGACCTGGTCTGCGCGGCGCTGTTCCTCAGCGTCCCGGTCGCCGCCCTGCTCGGCGTGCTGACCGTCGGGCAGCTGCTGGTGGTCGCGCTGGGCGCCGGCCTGGCCCGGGTCTTCTTCGAGACCGCCGACCAGGTCTACCTGCCCGTGCTGCTGCGCCCCGAGCAGGTGCCGGAGGGCAACGCCAAGCTCCAGGCCACCCAGACCGCGAGCTACGTGCTCGGCCCCGGGCTCGCCGGCGGGGTCGCGCAGCTCGCCGGCGCGGTCACGGCGCTGCTGCTCGACGCGCTGAGCTTCCTGTTCTCCGCCGTCTGCCTGCTGCGCATCCGCACCGTCGAGGAGCCTCCCGGGCGCGTGCGGCGGTCCCGGTCGCTGCGACGCGAGATCGGGGAGGGGATCCGGTTCGTCGCCCGGGACCCCTACCTGCGGGCACTCACCGTCTTCGGCGCGGCCAGCAACGTCGGGCTGGTCGGCTACCAGGCCGTCCTGGTGGTCTTCCTCGTCCGGGAGGCGCGCCTCGCGCCCGCGTCGGTCGGCGCGCTGGTCGCGGTGATGAGTCTCGGCGGCATCGTCGGCGCGCTGCTGGCCACCAGGCTCGGCCGGCGCATCGGCACCGCCCGGGCCCTGCTGCTGGCGGGGGCACTCAGCGGGCCGCCGGCGCTGCTGATCCCGCTCGCCGGCCCAGGGAGCGCGCTGGTGCTGCCGGCGGTCGGCGGCATGCTGCTCAGCCTCGGGGTGGCGGTCGGTAACGTGATCAAGGGCAGCTTCCGGCAGACCTACACCCCGCACCACCTGCTGGGCCGCGTCACGGTGAGCATGCAGATGCTGAACTACGGCACGATCCCACTGGCCGCGCTGCTGGCCGGGGCGGTCGGCGCGGCGTACGGGACCGGCACCGCGATCGCCGTGATGACCGGCTGGCTGGCGCTCACCCCGGTGATCCTGCTGGTCGGGCCGCTGCGGCGGCGCCGGGACCTGCCCGCCGCGCCGGAGGCGCCCTGAATGCGCTGCGGCGGCGGCCGGCTCCCGGCCGCCGCCACCGGCACGGATCTACATCGGGCGGACGTTGTCCGCCTGCGGACCCTTCTGCCCCTGGGTCACCTCGAACTCGACCTTCTGGCCCTCGTTCAGCTCCCGGTAACCGCTCGTCGCGATGGCCGAGTAGTGGACGAAGACGTCCGGCCCTCCGCCGTCCTGCTCGATGAAGCCGAAGCCCTTTTCCGAGTTGAACCACTTAACCGTGCCGGTTGCCATGCATCTCTCCCTGTTCCCAAGCGGGTGATCCCTCGGTGCTCGACCGATGATCGCCCGGTACCTCCCCGACAGTAACCGGCCGAACGCCGATCTGCTGGCCGAAGTGCCGTAGGCGGCGTGGTGAACTCTTGGGGCCACTGGGCGAAAGCCGCGCGGCGACCGGCTCGCTGGGGCATGCTTGCGCCGGTGAGAGGTGCCGCAGCCGTCGCGCTGACCGAGCTGGAGCGCGAGATCGACGCTCCGGGCGCCGGCCTGGACCGGCTCCGGCTGGTGCGGGCACCGTTCGTGCCCGAGGTGCGGCTGCACCTGGCCGAGGACGCCATCGTGTGGTGGGCCCGGATGGAGGCGCACGCCGGGCACGCCCTGCCGCCGCCGTACTGGGCCTCGGTCTGGGCCGGCGGGCAGGCCCTCGCCCGTCACCTGCTCGACCATCCCGACCTCGCCGCCGGGCGGCGGGTGCTCGACCTGGCCGCCGGGTCCGGCCTGGTGGCGATCGCCGCCGCGCTCGCCGGCGCCGACCGCGTGGTCGCCAACGACATCGACCCGTACGCGGTCGCGGCGGTGACCGTCAACGCCCGCGCCAACCGGGTGACGGTCGCGGCCACCGGCGGCGACCTGCTCGACTCCGATCCGTCCGAGGTGGACCTGCTGGTGGCCGGGGACGTGCTCTACGACGAGGCGATGACGGCGCGCGTGCTGCCCTTCCTGCGCCGGGCCGCCGCGACCGGCGCGGACGTGCTCGTCGGCGAACCCGGGCGGGGGCACCTGCCGCCGGACGTGCTGGCGGCCGTGACGAGCTATGTCCTGCCGACCACCGAGCCCGCCGTCGACACGCCCATCCGGCGGGTCCAGGTGCTGCGCCCCCGGTGACCCCGGGCTCCTCAGGGTCGACCCCGACCCGGATACCAGGGGGCGGTGGGGGATCGGACCCGATGCCCGGGGTGGCCGGGCGGTCATAGCGTACGGGGCATGGCGGATTGGCTGGCCCAGGTCGGAGAGCTTCCCACCACCCTGCTCATGGGGGTGCTCGGGGTGGTGATGCTCTTTGACGCCGTACCGCTGCTCGGCGTGCTGGTCCCGGGGGACGTGGCGATCCTGGCCGCCATGGGGGTCGGCGGCCCGGTCACCGGCGTCGCCACCTTCGCCGTCGTGGTGGCCGGCTGCCTCTCCGGGTGGTCGCTGAGCTTCCTCGCCGGCCGCCGGTACGGGGACCGGCTGCGCCACAGCCGGATCGGCGGGTGGATCGGCGAGGAACGCTGGGCGGCGGCGGAGGGGATCCTGCGGCGCGGGGGCGGCCGGATGGTGCTGATCGCGCCCTTCCTGCCGGTGTTCAACGCGCTGCTGCCGCTGGCGGCGGGCGGGCTGCGGATGTCGTACCGGCGCTTCCTGGGCTGCGCGACGGTCGGCGCGGCGGCCTGGGCCGGGCTCTACCTGATGCTGGGGACCGCCTCGCGGTCGCTGGCCGGGCTGCTGCCCGGGGAGTCCAGCCCGATGCTGGTCACCATGGCGGTCGGGCTGCTGCTGGCGGGGGTGGTGCTGATGGGTACGCGGCGCCGGCTGCGGGCGGTCACCGGGGGCTGACCGCCGCCAACGGGGGGAGCGGGGCCGGGCGCGCGACGCACCCGGCCCCGCCGGTGCTCACCAGCCCCGGGCGCGCCACTGGGGCAGCGCCGGGCGCTCCGCGCCGAGCGTGCTGTCCTTGCCGTGGCCGGGGTAGAACCAGGTGTCGTCGGGCAACCTGTCGAACAGCTTGTGCTCCACGTCGTCGATCAGCGCGGCGAAGCGCTCCGGGTCCTTGTCGGTGTTGCCGACCCCGCCGGGAAAGAGGCTGTCGCCGGTGAACAGGTGTGGCGTCCCGGCCGGGTCGCGGTAGAGCAGCGCGATCGAGCCGGGGGTGTGCCCCTTGATGTGGATGACCTCCAACGCGCAGTCGCCCACCGGCACGGTGTCGCCGTCGGCCAGCGTCTCCGCCTCGATCGGCAGCCCCGCCGCGTCGTCGGCGTGCACCAGCGGGCGGGCGCCCGTCTTGGCGACCACCTCCTCCAGCGCCACCCAGTGGTCCATGTGCTGGTGGGTGGTGACCACGGTGCCCAGCCCCGCGTCGCCGACCAGGTCGAGCAGGCGCGGGGCCTCGTTCGCCGCGTCGATCAGCACCTGCTCGCCGGTGGCCCGGCAGCGCAGCAGGTAGGCGTTGTTGTCCATCGGGCCCACCGACACCTTGGTGATGGTGAGCGCGTCGAGCTCGCGTACGGCCGGCGCACCGCCGGGCGTGACGTCTCCGCTGTAGGTCATCGTTGGCTATATCCATTCCGGTGGTTGCGGCAGGGGGCCGTCGGGGGTGACGGCCAGCACGGTGCCGGGGCTGCGGCCGATCAGCCAGGCGGCGAGTTCGGGGGCGGAGCCGGCAACCGTGGGCGCGGCCGAGCGGTCGCCGACGACGAGCTCGTGCCGGCTGCCGTCGAAGCGCAGCACCATCGGCGGCACGTCGGCGCGGCCGGCGAGGTCGCCGGCGACCTCGTGCAGCAGCCGGTGGCCGAACGACTCGGGCCAGTCGGCCGGTCGGTAACCGGCGTCGAGGTCCACGTGGTGCACCTCGATCTCGCGCAGCCGGCCCCAGACCAGCATGGCCGTCGGCCACGGGCCGCGCCGGGTCTGGACCGTGCCCGCCCACGCCTCGACGGGCATCGCCGCGACCGCCTCGGCGAACCGGTCGGCCGAGCGGCGCAGGTCGTCGAGGTGGGCCTCGGGCGGCCGGGGAGCGCCGGCCTCGATGTCGGCCTCCCGGGCCGTCGCGGAGGCGTACATCGGGACGGGCTCGCCGGTGCGGGCCGCGGTGAACAGGTTGACGAATCCGTCGGCGTTGCGGGCCAGGTGTGCCAGCACGTGCCCGCGGGTCCAGCCGGGCAGCAGGGAGGCGGCGGCGACGTCCGCATCGTCGAAGGTGGCCGCGGTCCGCAGCAGGCGGTCCGTGGCCGCGTCCACCTCGCCGGTCAGCAGGAGTGGATCAGTGGTCACGTACCGACCCTAACCGTCGGGCCGCCCCGAGTCGCCGGGGAAATCGCTTTCGGCGCGTCGTCGCGCGCCCTACCGTCGGCGTCGGACGCGGCACCGGAAGTCGGGGAGGAGGTGGTGACGTTGCCGGTCGCAGCACGCGTGCACCACCCGCTCCGACACCGACAAGGAATGCCATGACCATCGATATCACCGCCCTCGGCTGGGACGCCGACCGGGCGGCACACGTACGACGGCGCAACGACCACCGCCCGGGCCGGGTGGCCCGGGTGGACCGGGGCGTCTGCACCGTGCTCTGTGCGGACGGCCCGGTCCGCGCCACCCTGGGCGGGGCGGTCCTGGCCGCCGCCGCCCGGGACCTGACCCGCCTGCCCTGCGCCGGCGACTGGGTGCTGCTGGGCACCTGGCCGGACCGCAACGTGACCGTGGAGGCGGTGCTGCCGCGGCGCACCGCCCTGGTCCGGCGGACCGCCGGCAAGGACGCCAGCGGCCAGGTGCTGGCCGCCAACCTGGACGCCGCCGCGGTGGTGGAGCCGGTGCACCCGGAACCGGACACCGGCCGGATCGAGCGGCTGCTGTCCCTGGCGCACGAGTCGGGCGCCCGGCCGCTGGTGGTGCTCACCAAGGCCGACCTGGCGGCCGACCCGCAGGCGGTGGCACGCCAGCTCACCGCCGTCGCCCCCGGGGTGCCGGTGCTGGCCGTCAGCGCCGAGCGCGGCACCGGGCTGGAGCCGCTGCGCGCCGAGGTGGCGCCCGGCCGCACGCTCGGCCTGCTCGGCCCGTCCGGTGCCGGCAAGTCGAGCCTGGTCAACGCGCTGGCCGGGGCCGTGGTGATGCCCACCCAGGCGATCCGGCGCGTCGACGGCAAGGGCCGGCACACCACCACGTGGCGGGCGTTGGTCCCGGTGCCCGGCGGCGGGGCGGTGCTGGACACCCCGGGGGTACGGGCCGTGGGCCTGCTGGACGGCTCGGCGGGGCTGGACCGGGCGTTCGCCGACATCGCCGAGCTGGCCACCGGCTGCCGGTACGCCGACTGCGGGCACGACGGGGAGCCCGGCTGCGCGGTGCGCGAGGCGCTGGAGAACGGCGAGCTGCCGGCGCGGCGCTGGGAGAGCTGGCGCCGGTTGCAGCGGGAGGTGGCGTACGAGAGCCGGCGGCGCGAGGCGCGGCTGGCCGCCGAGCGGCGCGGCGGCTGGCGCTCCGCCCGCCGGCGGGCCGCCCGCCCCTGACGGGGTCGTCGCGCGACAGCGGCCGGTCGGCGCATGGCGCTCGACCGGCCGCGGGCGTTCGGCGCGGGCGTTCGGCGCGGGCGTTCGGCGCGGGCGTTCGGCGCGGGCGTTCGGCGCGGGCGTTCGGCGCGGGCGTTCGGCGTGGGCGTTCGGCGTGGGCGTTCGGCGTGGGCGCTCGGCGCGGGCGCTCGGCGCGGGCGCTCGGCCCGTGCCAGGGGGTGGCCGGCGGCGCGGCCGACCGGGCTGAGCTGGGGGAATGTGCCGGCGGGGAAAAGTGTCGTACCTCGGGGCTAGAGTTGCCGGGGCGCCTTTCCTGTGCGCAGACAACCGCTCAGACCAGTCTCAGAGCGGACATTTCCTCCTCATCTTCTTCACCCGGGAGTACACGGACAGTGGCCGACCGACTGATCATCCGTGGCGCGCGCGAGCACAACCTGCGTGACGTCAGTCTCGACCTGCCCCGGGATGCCCTGATCGTCTTCACCGGGCTCTCCGGGTCGGGCAAGTCGAGCCTGGCCTTCGACACGATCTTCGCCGAGGGGCAGCGCCGCTACGTCGAGTCGCTGTCGTCGTACGCGCGGCAGTTCCTCGGCCAGATGGACAAGCCGGACGTCGACTTCATCGAGGGCCTCAGCCCGGCCGTCTCCATCGACCAGAAGTCCACCTCGCGTAACCCGCGCTCGACGGTGGGCACCATCACGGAGGTCTACGACTACCTCCGGCTGCTGTTCGCCCGCATCGGCGAGCCGCACTGCCCGGTCTGCGGCGAGCGGATCTCCCGGCAGACCCCGCAGCAGATCGTCGACCGGGTCCTCGCCATGGCCGAGGGCACCCGGTTCATGGTGCTCGCGCCGGTGGTGCGCGGCCGCAAGGGCGAGTACGTCGACCTCTTCGCCGAGCTCCAGGCCAAGGGCTACGCACGGGCCCGGGTCGACGGCGTGGTGCACCCGCTGACCGAGCCGCCGAAGCTGAAGAAGCAGGAGAAGCACACCATCGAGGTGGTGATCGACCGGCTCGCCGTCAAGCCGAGCGCCAAGCAGCGGCTGACCGACTCGGTCGAGGCCGCCCTGGGCCTCTCCAACGGCCTCGTGCTGCTCGACTTCGTCGACCTGGCCGAGGGCGACCCGGAGCGCGAGCGGCGCTACTCCGAGCACCTGGCCTGCCCCAACGACCACCCGCTCGCCATCGAGGACCTGGAGCCCCGGGTCTTCTCCTTCAACGCGCCCTACGGCGCGTGCCCCGAGTGCACCGGCATCGGCACCAAGAAGGAGGTCGACCCGGAGCTGCTCGTCCCCGACCCCGAGCGCAGCCTGCGCGAGGGCGCCATCCAGCCCTGGTCGACCGGGCACAACCTGGAATACTTCCTCCGCCTGCTGGAGGCCCTCGGCGAGGCCGAGCACTTCGACGTCGACACCCCGTGGCGAGCCCTGCCGTCCCGGGCGCAGAAGACGATCCTGCACGGCTCCGACGACCAGGTGCACGTGCGCTACCGCAACAAGTTCGGCCGAGAGCGCTCCTACTACACCGGCTTCGAGGGCGTGGTGCAGTGGATCGAGCGCCGGCACACCGACACCGAGTCGGAGTGGTCGCGCGAGAAGTACGAGGGCTACATGCGGGACGTGCCGTGCGCGGCCTGCGGCGGCGCCCGGCTCAAGCCCGAGGTGCTCGCGGTGACCCTGGCCGGCAAGAGCATCGCCGAGGTCTGCAACCTGTCGGTCGGCGAGGCCGCCGACCTGCTCGCCGGCATCGAGCTGACCGACCGGCAGAAGATGATCGCCGAGCGGGTGCTCAAGGAGATCAACGCCCGGCTGAAGTTCCTGCTCGACGTCGGCCTGGACTACCTCTCCCTGGACCGCCCGGCCGGCACCCTCTCCGGTGGCGAGGCGCAGCGCATCCGGCTGGCCACCCAGATCGGCTCCGGCCTGGTCGGGGTGCTCTACGTGCTCGACGAGCCGTCGATCGGGCTGCACCAGCGGGACAACCACCGGCTCATCGAGACCCTGGTCCGGCTGCGGGGCCTGGGCAACACGCTGATCGTGGTCGAGCACGACGAGGACACCATCCGCACCGCCGACTGGATCGTCGACATCGGCCCGGGCGCCGGCGAGCACGGCGGCAAGATCGTGCACAGCGGCTCGGTGCCGGCGCTGCTGGAGAACCCGGAATCGGTGACCGGGGCGTACCTGTCCGGCCGCCGGTCCATTCCGACGCCGCAGCAGCGTCGCCCGCAGACCCCCGGCCGGGAGCTGGTCGTGCACGGCGCGCGCGAGCACAACCTGCGCAACCTGACCGTGTCGTTCCCGCTGGGTCAGCTCATCGCGGTCACCGGGGTCAGCGGCTCCGGCAAGTCCACGCTGGTCAACGACATCCTCTACGCGGTGCTGGCCAACCAGATCAACGGCGCGCGGCTGGTTCCCGGCCGGCACACCCGGGTCTCCGGGCTGGAGCACGTCGACAAGGTGGTCGGTGTCGACCAGTCGCCGATCGGGCGGACGCCGCGGTCCAACCCGGCCACCTACACCGGGGTCTGGGACCACGTCCGCAAGCTCTTCGCGGAGACCACCGAGGCCAAGGTCCGGGGGTACGGTCCGGGCCGGTTCTCGTTCAACGTCAAGGGCGGACGCTGTGAGGCGTGTTCCGGCGACGGCACGATCAAGATCGAGATGAACTTCCTGCCCGACGTGTACGTCCCGTGCGAGGTCTGCAAGGGCGCCCGCTACAACCGGGAGACCCTGGAGGTCCACTACAAGGGCAAGACCGTCTCGGACGTGTTGGAGATGCCGATCGAGGAGGCGGCGGAGTTCTTCTCCGCCATCCCGGCCATCCACCGGCACCTCAGGACGCTGGTGGACGTCGGCCTGGGCTACGTCCGGCTCGGCCAGCCCGCGCCGACGCTGTCCGGCGGCGAGGCGCAGCGGGTCAAGCTCGCCTCGGAGCTGCAGAAGCGCTCCACCGGCCGGACGGTCTACGTCCTCGACGAGCCGACCACCGGCCTGCACTTCGAGGACATCCGCAAGCTGCTGATGGTGCTGGAGGGGCTGGTCGACAAGGGCAACACGGTGATCACGATCGAGCACAACCTCGACGTGATCAAGTCGGCCGACTGGCTGATCGACATGGGCCCCGAGGGCGGTCACCGGGGCGGCACGGTGCTCGCCACCGGCACCCCCGAGGAGGTCGCCGAGGTGCCCGAGAGCCACACCGGGCAGTTCCTGCGGCAGGTGCTCAGGCTCGACGGCGAGGCCAAGGGTGCGGCGGCGGCCACCTCCCGGGCGGCCAAGGCCAACGGCGCGAAGTCCCGCGCGCGGAAGGTCCCGGCCGGGGCCCGCTGAGGCGCCGGCACCCATCCGGGCGGGCCGCCGGGCCCGTCTGGCCAGCCTGGCACTCGCCGACCGGGTGAACCGTCGGGCACAGTGTTGCGTGTACCCGAGCATGGCCGCGGATCATCACTGGGCGGCGGCAGCCGAGAGAGAGGCAAGGCATGAGTGACGAGCAGGAGCTGACCGGGCCGGCGACGCAGACCCGGCGTGCCCTTCTCACGGGCGCCGGCGCGGTCGGCGCTGCGGTGGTCCTGGCTGCCTGCGGCAGCGACGACTCCGGCGGCGGCGCGGCTCCGACCAGCGGCGGCCCGGCGGTGCCCAGCAGCGGCGACGCCGGCGGCGGTGACCGCGCGGGTGCGCAGTCGTTGGCCCGCACCGCCGACATCCCGGTCGGCGGCGGCGCCGTATACCCCGCCCAGGGCGTGGTGATCACGCAGCCGACCGCCGGTGATTTCAAGGCCTTCGACTCGATCTGCACGCACCAGGGCTGCCCGGTGACCAACGTCGACGGCGGCACCATCAACTGCACCTGCCACTTCAGCAAGTTCTCCATCGAGGACGGCTCGGTGAAGGGCGGCCCGGCCACCAAGCCCCTCCCACCGAAGAACATCAAGGTCACGGGCGACCAGATCTCGCTGGCCTGACCGGACGCACCGCGGCCGGCGACCCCACCGGGTCGTCGGCCGTCGTCATCCCGTCGTGGCGTCCGCCGTCGCCGTCGCCGTCGTCCGCCGGCCGGCTGGCCGGGGCTCCCCGGAGGGCGGCCGGCGGCAGGAACCGCTCCAGCACCAGGATGCCGGCCGCGCCGCCGGCGGGTCGTCCACCAGGGCAGGGCGGGCAGGGCGGCGCCGCGCTCCTGACGGGGGCTGTCGGGGGTGCGGACTAGGCTTGCTGCCGTGGCTGACCCCTCGACCTACCGTCCCGCGCCCGGCACGATCCCGGAGTCACCGGGGGTCTACCGGTTCCGCGACGGCACCGGCCGGGTGATCTACGTCGGCAAGGCGAAGAACCTGCGCAGCCGCCTCAACTCCTACTTCGCGGACCTGTGGGGCCTGCACCAGCGCACCCAGCAGATGGTCACCACCGCCGAGTCGGTCGACTGGGTCACGGTCGGCACCGAGGTCGAGGCGCTCCAGCTCGAATACACCTGGATCAAGCAGTACGACCCGCGCTTCAACGTCCGCTACCGCGACGACAAGTCGTACCCCTACCTGGCGGTCACCCTCGACGAGGAGTTCCCGCGTCTGCAGGTGATGCGGGGCGCCAAGCGCAAGGGGGTGCGCTACTTCGGGCCCTACTCGCACGCGTGGGCGATCCGCGAGACGCTCGACCTGCTGCTGCGGGTCTTCCCGGCCCGCACCTGCTCCGCCGGGGTGTTCAAGCGCGCCGGCCAGGTCGGCCGCCCCTGCCTGCTGGGCTACATCGGCAAGTGCTCGGCGCCGTGCGTCGGCAGCGTCACCCCGGAGCGGCACCGCGAGATCGTCGACGGTTTCTGCGAGTTCATGGCCGGCCGCACCGACACGATGGTCCGCAAGCTGGAACGGGAGATGACCGAGGCCAGCGAGCAGTTGGAGTTCGAGCGGGCGGCCCGGCTGCGCGACGACATCGCCGCGTTGCGCCGGGCGATGGAGAAGCAGACGGTGGTGCTCGGCGACGGCACCGACGCCGACGTGGTCGCGTTCGCCGACGACCCCCTGGAGGCGGCCGTCCAGGTGTTCCACGTCCGCGACGGCCGGGTCCGGGGCCAGCGCGGCTGGGTGGTGGAGAAGACGGAGGACCTGACCACGGGCGACCTGGTGCACCACTTCTGCACCCAGGTCTACGGCGGCGAGCAGGGCGAGGCCGACGTGCCGCGCGAGCTGCTCGTGCCGGAGCTGCCCGCCGACGCCGTCGCGCTGGCCGACTGGCTCTCCAGCCACCGGGGCAGCAGGGTGACGCTGCGGGTGCCGCAGCGCGGCGACAAGCGGTCCCTGCTGGAGACGGTCGAGCGCAACGCCAAGGACGCGCTCGCGCGGCACAAGCTGCGCCGCGCCGGCGATCTGACCACCCGGAGCAAGGCCCTCGACGAGATCAGCGAGGCGCTCGACATGCGCACCTCGCCGCTGCGCATCGAGTGCTTCGACATCTCACAGATGCAGGGCACCGACGTGGTGGCCAGCATGGTCGTCTTCGAGGACGGGCTGCCCCGCAAGAGCGAATACCGACGGTTCATCATCCGTGGCGCCACCGACGACCTCTCCGCCATGTCGGAGGTGCTGCGCCGCCGCTTCGCCCGCTATCTCGACGCCCGCGCCGAGACCGGCGAGGTGGGCGTCGAGCCGGCCGACGACCCCGACGCCCCGGCCGGGCAGGCCGGGCCCGACGAGCCGCGGGTCGGCACCCTGATCGACCCGACCACCGGCCGGCCGCGCAAGTTCGCGTACCCGCCGCAGCTGGTGGTGGTCGACGGCGGCGCGCCCCAGGTCGCGGCGGCGGCCCAGGCCCTCGCGGAGCTGGGCGTCGACGACGTGGCGCTCTGTGGCCTGGCGAAGCGGCTGGAGGAGGTCTGGCTGCCCGACGACGAGTTCCCGGTCATCCTGCCGCGCACGTCCGAGGGGCTCTACCTGCTGCAACGGGTGCGCGACGAGGCCCACCGCTTCGCCATCACCTTCCACCGGCAGCGGCGCTCGAAGCGGATGACCGAGTCGGCGCTGGACAGGGTCCCCGGCCTGGGCGAGGTGCGGCGCAAGGCGCTGCTGCGGCACTTCGGCTCACTCAAGCGGCTCTCCGCCGCCACCGTCGAGGAGATCACCGAGGTGCCCGGCGTCGGTCGGCGCACCGCCGAGGCGATCCTCGCCGCCCTCGGCGGCGGTGAGCCGCCCGCGCGGTCCTGACCGCCAGTCCAGACGCCTCTGCTCCGTGCCGGCCGGCCCTTCCGGGCCCTCGCCTTCCTCCGGGCCCCGAGCTGCCGGCGGTACGGCCACCGGCTCACGCCCACCGAGCCGCCGCCGCGTCCGACTGCGCCAGGGTATTGACATCCGACACGTTCGATATACGGTCAAGGCCGTAATGCGGCCCCTTGATGGTGGGCAGGAAACCGTCGACAAGCCGCGAATCCTCCTTCCGCCACCGCTCCACGGAGGTCGACTTGCTCATACCGATGCGGAAACTGCACCTGGCCATAGCGGCCGGTGTCCTCATGGCGTCAACGGGTAGCGGGGCTCTCGCCGCTGCGCCGGCCCAGCCGCTGACCGTGGACTCGGTCGTGCGGAATGGTGGATTCGAGGATCCTGCCTCGGCCACTGCAATTCCGGGCTGGACCCAAAGATACGGGACGGGCGGCTTCAGCGTTGTCGCATCGCCGACGCGCGGCGGGTCGCAGGCGCTGTCCATGGAGGATCCCAGCAACACCGGCCAGTTTGGCCTGCTCAGCGACCCGGTGCCGGTGATCGCTGACCAGAGGTACGACTTCGGGGCCTGGGTGCTCGTCAAGCGCGGCATTCCGTCGATCGTCGTCTACTACTACGACGCGGCGGGGCGGCAGCTGTCCAGCAGCACGCACCGCATCTACTACGGCGACCCGACCGCCTGGGCCTGGGAAGGGGTGACCGCGACAACCCCCGCGGGGACGGCCACCGCCCGGATCCTGCTCTACTCGTCCACCGCCGATGTCACCAGCGTCACCTGGGACGACGTCACGTTCCGGCGCGCTGTGCCGCGGACCGAGACCTCCATCGGGCACCCGGTGGTGGCCGCCAACATCCTCGACACCGCGTACGGCGTGGGGCCCGACGGTCGCGAGGAGATATACGCCGTCACCACGGGTACGCCCGCCCGGTTCGAGGTGATCGACGTAGCGTCCGGCGATCTCAGGCACGCGGTCTCCCTGCCCGCTGGCGCACAGGGATCATGGACGGTCATCACCGGCGGCGACGGCTCGGTCTACGTCGGTGCCTACAACGACGGGGCGCTCTACCGCTGGTCGCCGTCGACGGCGAAGCTGGAGTCGCTGGGCCGGGCCACCCCGAACGCCCTGTACCTGTGGGACCTGGAGGTCGACGAGAACGGCATCGTCTGGGGTGGCACCTACCCGAAGGGTGAGGTGTTCAGCTTCAACCCCGCCACCGGTGACTTCACCAGCTACGGCAGCGTCTCGGACGAGGCGTACGTGCGCAGCGTCGCCGTCGCCGACGGACTCGTCTACGCTGGCCTCGGCAGCTCGAAGCCGCGCATCGTCGTGCTCGATCCCGGCACCGGAACCCGGCGCACCATCGAACTCCCCGCCGAGCACCGCGACAACGAGTTCGTCTACTTCCTCGACATCCGGGGCGACACGATGTTCGCCCGGGTCACCCCGGGCAACCACCTGCTCGCCTACGACCTGAAGCGAGGTGAGTGGGCCACCGATCTCGGGCCGACCTCGTTCGGCAGCGTGTCGGAGCCCGGGCCGCGACGGGACGTCTACTACATCGACGCGGCCGGTGAACTGCGTGCCTACAACCTCACATCCGGCCAGGTGCGGGGGACGGGCATGAAGAACCTCAAACCGGCGCGGGACTTCGGCTGGGTGCACCTGGGCAGCGCGGACTTCCCGGGCAACACGCTCGCGTTCATGTACCAGACCGGCGAGCTGGCCCTCTACAACCCGGTGACCGGAAAGCACGACATCCGCCAGGCCGATGTGGAGACGGCACCAATCAAGATCCAGTCGATCGGCCGGGGACCCGACGGTCGGATCTACACCGGCGGTTACATGTACGAGGGGGTCTCCGCGTACGACCCGGCAACGGGGACCACCGAGCAGCTGCCGCGCGGGCACGTCGGGCAGGTCGAGGGGATGCTGGCCCACGACGGCGACCTCTACCTCGGGACGTACACCCGGGCCAACCTGTACCGGTACGACCCGACCCGGCAGTGGGACGGCACCACCAACCCCGAGCACATCGGCGCCCTGGAGCACCTCGAGCAGGACCGGCCGTTCGCCTGGGCGTCCGTGGGTGACCGGGTGGCCTTCGGCACCGTCCCCTCCTACGGCAAGCTCGGCGGGGTGCTCGGCCTGTACGACCCGCAGACCGGGGAGCTTGTCACGCACCGGGATGTCGTTCCGGGCCACAGTATCGTGTCGCTGGCCGCGGCGGGCCAGGTGCTCTTCGCCGGCACCTCCGTCCACGGTGGGCTGGGCTCCACGCCGACGGACCGGACCGCGAAGATCTTCGCCTGGGACACCACCCGCGACGCCAAGCTGTGGGAGATCACGCTCAGCCCGGAGGTCGAGGCCGTGACCGCCCTGACCGTCGCCCCGAACGGCAACCTCTGGGCGATCGACATGGGTCGGTTGTACGAGCTGGACCCGGCCACCGGCCAGGTGCTGCGCAAGACCCAGCTCACCCCGTACCTGTGGCAGGGGGCCGCCGTCTGGGTCAGCGCGGACCTCGAGTTCGCCGAGGACGGCACCCTGTACGCGTTGAGCCGGGGCAACCTCTTCCAGATCGATCCGACGACACTGGAGCCACGGAGGTTGGCCAACGGGATCACCAACTACACCTTCGCCCGTGACGGGCACACGTTGTACTACACCCGTTCCGACGAGGTGTTCCGCCTCAGCCCTGAGGCAGACTCCGCCGGCTGATCCGGACCGCCGGGCCGCTCCGGCGACCAACCGCGATCGGGTCGGGAGGTTCTGCCTCCCGACCCGATCGTCGCGCCCGGCGAACCCGTCGCCGGCAGCCACGGTCGAGTAGCCGGTGGCTCGACCGGCCGCCGGTCACTCGGCCAGGACGGCCAGGATCTGCTCGCCGTACTTGGCGAGCTTGTTCTCGCCGACGCCGCTGACCTGGGACAGCTCCGCCAGGGACGCCGGCGCGTCGGTGGCGATCTGTCGCAGCGTGGCGTCGTGGAAGATCACGTACGCCGGCACGCCCTGCTCCTTGGCGGTGGCGGCGCGCCAGGCGCGCAGCCGCTCGAAGACCCCGGCGGCCGCCGGGGACAGGTCGGCCACGACGGTGGCCGCCCCGCGTGGCTTGGCCGCCCGGGGCGAGGCGACCCGCTCCGGCTCGCGCCGCATCATCACCGTGCGGCGGCGGCCCAGCACCTCCGCGCTGGCCTCGGTCAGGGCCAGCGTGCCGTAGTCGCCCTCGACCGCCAGCAGCCCCTCGGCCAGGAGCTGGCGCACCACGCCGCGCCACTCGGCCTCGCGCAGCTCGCCGCCGATGCCGAACACGGTCAGCGAGTCGTGGCCGTACTGGGTGACCTTGTCGGTCGTGCGGCCGAGCAGGATGTCGACGCAGTGCCCCGCGCCGAAGCGCTGGTTGCGTTCCCGGTCGAGCCGGAACACCGTGGAGAGCAGCTTCTGCGCCGCGACGGTGCCGTCCCACGACTCCGGCGGGTCGAGGCAGGTATCGCAGTTGCCGCAGGCGGCCGTGGCCTGCTCGCCGAAGTAGTCGAGCAGTTGGGCGCGGCGGCAGCGGACCGTCTCGCAGAGCGCCAGCATCGCGTCGAGGTGGGCGGCGAGGTTGCGCCGGTGGGCGAGGTCGCCCTCCGAGGTCTCGATCATCTTGCGCTGCTGCACCACGTCCTGCAGCCCGTACGCCAGCCAGGCGGTCGACGGCAGCCCGTCCCGCCCGGCGCGGCCGGTCTCCTGGTAGTAGCCCTCGACGGACTTGGGCAGGTCGAGGTGGGCGACGAAGCGGACGTCGGGCTTGTCGATGCCCATGCCGAAGGCGATGGTCGCCACCATCACCAGGCCGTCCTCGCGCAGGAAGCGCTGCTGGTTTCGCGCGCGGGTCGCCGCGTCCAGGCCGGCGTGGTAGGGCAGCGCGGCGATGCCGTTGGCGGTGAGGAACTCCGCCGTCTTGTCCACGGAGGCGCGGGACAGGCAGTAGACGATGCCGGCGTCGCCGGGGTGTTCGTCGCGCAGCAGGCCCAGCAGCTGCTTGCGGGGCTCGCGCTTGGGCACGATCCGGTACTGGATGTTGGGCCGGTCGAAGCTGGCCACGAAGTGCCGGGCGTCGGTGAGCTTCAGCCGGGTGGCGATCTCGGCGCGGGTCGCGCTGGTCGCGGTGGCCGTGAGCGCGATCCGGGGCACGTCCGGCCAGCGTTCGTGCAGCATCGACAGGGCGAGGTAGTCGGGGCGGAAGTCGTGCCCCCACTGCGACACGCAGTGCGCCTCGTCGATGGCGAACAGGCCGATCCGGCCCCGGTCGAGCAGCTGCTGCACCGGGCGGGTGCCCAGCGCCTCCGGGGCGAGGTAGAGCAGGTCCAGCTCGCCGCCGACGAACGCCCGCTCCACCGCGCGGCGGGCGTCGAGGTCCTGCGTCGAGTTGAGGAAGCCGGCCCGCACGCCGACCGCGGTCAGCGCGTCGACCTGGTCCTGCATCAGCGCGATCAGCGGCGAGACCACCACCGCCACGCCGTCGCGCACCAGCGCCGGGATCTGGTAGCACAGCGACTTGCCGCCACCGGTCGGCATCAGCACCAGCGCGTCGCCGCCGGCCACCACGTGGTCGATCACCTCCTGCTGGAAGCCGCGGAAGGCGTCGTAGCCGAACACCCGGCGCAGCGTCTCCAGGGCGTCGGAGGTGCGCAGGTCGGTGGGGGAAGCCATCCGGGGATTCTACGAACCGCCCCCGACACCCGGCGCACCCGAGCGCACGCGCCGCGCCACGACGGCGTCATGGGGTAGCGGTGCCATCCGGCCGACGGCGCCGCGATCTTGCACTTTATGCCCTCGGATTGCGCGATAGGCCCGATATGCCGGGGCGGCACCTGCAAGATCGCCGTGCCGTCGGCGGGGCCCGGGCCCGTGGTGGCACGGCTGCCCGGCCGTGCCTTCGCGCGTACGCGCCTGACCGCTGTCGGCACGGGCGCGCTGACGAGGGATAGAGTCGCAGATCGACCAGTCGCGGTCACACCCGACCGCGCCACCCGTGGGGAGCAGGCAGTGAACGAGGCGCGGACACCCGAGGCTCGGGTCGCCGAGGACCCGACACCGACGGAGTCGGACACCACCCTGGTGGTGGTCACCGGCCTCTCCGGTGGTGGTCGCAGCACGGTCGCCCGGGCGCTGGAGAACGTCGGCTTCTACGTGGTGGACAACCTGCCCCAGGCGCTCATGCTCGACATGGCGGAGCTGGCGTTCAAGGCCGGCGGGGCGGCCCGGCGCACGGCAATGGTGCTGGACGTGCGCTCCCGCGCCTTCTCCACGGACCTGGCGGGGGCGATCCGGGAGCTGAAGGAGCGCGGCTTCTCGCCCCGGGTGGTGTTCGTCGACGCGGACGACGAGGTGCTGATCCGGCGGTTCGAGAGCGTCCGCCGGTCGCACCCGTTGCAGGGCGACGGGCGGCTCGCCGACGGCATCGCGGTCGAGCGCGGCCTGCTGGAGGAGGCCCGCGACCAGGCCGACGTGATCATCGACACCAGCCACCTGAACGTCAACCAGCTCCGCCGCCGCATCGAGGAGTTGTTCGGCGGCGAGGACACCCGCCGGCTGCGGGTCACCGTGCTCTCCTTCGGCTTCAAGTACGGCCTGCCGCCGGACGCCGACTTCGTGCTCGACGCCCGTTTCCTACCCAACCCGTACTGGGTGCCCGAGCTGCGCGAGCACACCGGCCGGGAGGAGGCGGTCAGCTCGTACGTGCTGGGGCAGGAGGGCGCGGACGCCTTCGTCGCCTCGTACGCCGACCTGGTCAACGCCACCACCGCCGGCTTCGAGCGGGAGGGCAAGCGCTACCTGACCGTCGCGGTCGGCTGCACCGGCGGCAAGCACCGCAGCGTGGCCATCGCCGAGGAGTTGGCGGCCCGGCTGCGTCAGTCCGGCCTGGCCGCCAACGCCCAGCACCGCGACCTGGGGCGCGAGTGACGGCGACGCGGGTGGTCGCCTTCGGCGGCGGGCACGGCCTGTCCGCCTCGCTGCGCGCGTTGCGCCGTTGCGCCCCCGAGCTGGACCTGGACATCACGGCGGTGGTCACCGTCGGCGACGACGGCGGCTCCAGCGGCCGGCTGCGCGCCGAGCGGGGCGGCCTGCCCCCGGGCGACCTGCGGCAGGCGCTGGTGGCGCTCGCCGGGGACCACCCCGCCACCCGGCGCAGCGCCGGCCTGTTCCAGCACCGCTTCGCCGAGGTGCCGCCGCCGGGCTCCGAGGACCCGGCCCCTGGGCGGGGCGACGGGCTGGCCGGGCACGCGGTGGGAAACCTCGTGCTCTGCGGGCTGATGGAGCTGCTCGGCGACCCGGTGGCCGCCCTGGAACACGCCGGCGCGATGCTCGGCGCGGTGGGCCGGGTGCTGCCGATGTCCTGCGAGCCGGTGGACATCGAGGCGCGGGTGCGCGGCGCCGACCCGACCCGGCCGGACGAGGTGCGTACGGTCACCGGCCAGCACCAGGTCGCGGTGACCACCGGCCGGGTGGAGTCGCTGCGGCTGACCCCGGGCGCCCCGCGGGCCTGCCCGCAGGCGGTCGCCGCGATCGGCGCGGCGGACTGGCTGATCTTCGGGCCCGGCAGCTGGTACACGAGCGTGCTGCCGCACCTGCTGGTGCCGGAGTTGGCCGCCGCCGTCGTCGCCAGCCCCGCGCGGCGGTTGGTGACGCTGAACCTCGCGTCGGAGAAGGAGACGCTCGGGCTCTCCCTGGCCGACCACCTGGCCGCGTTGCGCTGGTACCTGCCGGAGCTGAAGGTCGACCATGTGGTCGCCGATTCCAAGGCGGCGGGTGACCCCGAACCGGTCGAACGTGCGGCAGAATCGCTGGGTGCCCGCCTGGTCCTCGCTCCCGTCGCGGTCACCGACGGCACTCCCCGTCATGATCCGGCCGCCCTGGGCGCCGCACTGGTGCCTGTCCTGGGCGCCGATCGTTAGACACGTACGTAATCTCCGGCGACACGCCGGAACAGGTCCGTGAGGGGACGCACAATGGCGATGACGGCTGCGGTCAAGGACGAGCTGAGTCGGGTCGACGTGCCCAAGCCCTGCTGTCGGCGGGCGGAGATGGCGGCGCTGCTGCGCTTCGCCGGCGGGCTGCACATCGTCTCCGGTCGGGTGGTGGTGGAGGCCGAACTCGACACCGGGGCGGTGGCCCGGCGGCTGCGGCGGGAGATCGCCGAGGTCTACGGCTACCCCAGCGAGATCCACGTGCTGGCCTCCGGCGGCCTGCGCAAGGGCAGCCACTTCATCGTGCGGGTGGTCAAGGACGGCGAGGCCCTCGCGCGGCAGACGGGGCTGCTCGACGTCCGGGGCCGCCCGGTGCGGGGCCTGCCACCGCACGTCGTCGCCGCGAACGTCTGCTGCGCGGTGTCGGCCTGGCGGGGCGCGTTCATGGCGCACGGCTCGCTGACCGAGCCCGGCCGCTCCAGCGCGCTGGAGATCACCTGCCCCGGCCCCGAGTCGGCGCTGGCCCTGGTCGGCGCGGCCCGCCGGATCGGCATCACCGCCAAGAACCGCGAGGTGCGCGGGGTGGACCGGGTGGTGGTCAAGGACGGCGACGCGATCGCCGCGCTGCTCACCCGCATCGGCGCGCACTCCAGCGTGCTGGCCTGGGAGGAGCGCCGGGTCCGCCGCGAGGTCCGGGCCACGGCGAACCGGCTGGCCAACTTCGACGACGCCAACCTGCGCCGCTCGGCGCGCGCCGCGGTGGCCGCCGCCGCCCGGGTCACCCGGGCGCTGGAGATCCTCGCCGACGACGCCCCGAACCACCTGACCTCGGCCGGTCAGCTGCGCCTGGAGCACCGGCAGGCGTCGCTGGAGGAGTTGGGCGCGCTGGCCGACCCCCCGCTGACCAAGGACGCCATCGCCGGCCGGATCCGCCGGCTGTTGGCGCTGGCGGACAAGCGGGCCCGGGACCTGGGCATCCCGGATACGGAAGCGGCCGTCACGCCCGACATGCTCGTGGTCTGATAGGACGGTGAGGGTCGGCGGCGCCAGTGGGATCACCACCCGGCGCTGCACGGCGCCGCACGCTCGGATAGGGTCGCTGCGTACGGCAAGGGGGCCGGCACAGGCACTCCTCGCCGTGCACACCGCCTCGGGCGGTCAGGTCCTTCGAGACCGCGGCGGGGTGGCCGAGATGAACCGTCAACGGCCGGCTCCAACGGTCGGCGCACACACCTCCGCCGGCCCGGGTCTGACGCCGGCGGACCAGAACGCAAGGAGATGGGACCTGTGACCATCCGGGTTGGCATCAACGGCTTCGGCCGGATCGGCCGCAACTTCTTCCGGGCAGTGCTGGCGTCCGGCGCTGACGTCGAGGTCGTGGCGGTCAACGACCTGACCGACAACGCGACGCTCGCCCACCTGCTCAAGTACGACAGCATCCTGGGTCGTCTCCCGCACGAGGTGAAGGCCACCGCCGACGAGATCACCGTGGGCGGCAAGACCATCAAGGCGTACGCCGAGAAGGACCCGGCGAAGCTGCCGTGGGGCGAGGTCGGCGCGGACGTGGTCATCGAGTCCACCGGCTTCTTCACCGACGCCACCAAGGCCAAGGCGCACGTCGACGGCGGCGCCAAGAAGGTCATCATCTCCGCCCCGGCGAAGAACGAGGACGTCACGGTCGTCATGGGCGTGAACCACGACCAGTACGACCCGGCCAAGCACACCATCATCTCCAACGCCTCGTGCACCACCAACTGCCTCGCCCCCATGGCGAAGGTCCTGCACGACACGTTCGGCATCCAGCACGGCCTGATGACGACGATCCACGCGTACACGCAGGACCAGAACCTCCAGGACGCGCCGCACAAGGACCTGCGTCGTGCCCGCGCCGCCGCGCTGAACATCGTGCCGACCTCGACCGGCGCGGCGAAGGCGATCGGCCTGGTGCTGCCGGAGCTGAAGGGCAAGCTGGACGGCTACGCGCTGCGGGTGCCGATCCCGACCGGTTCGACCACCGACCTCACGGTCAACGTCAACCGGGAGACCACGGTGGACGAGGTCAACGCCGCGCTGAAGGCCGCCGCCGAGGGCCCGCTCAAGGGCATCCTGGTCTACAACGAGGACCCGATCGTCTCCGCCGACATCGTCACCGACCCGGCGTCGTGCATCTTCGATGCGCCGCTGACCAAGGTCGTCGGCAACCAGGTCAAGGTCGTCGGCTGGTACGACAACGAGTGGGGCTACTCCAACCGCCTGGTCGACCTGGTCAAGCTGGTGGGTCAGTCGCTGTGAGCATCCGTACCCTCGACGACCTGCTCGCCGAGGGGGTGTCGGGTCGGCGCGTGCTGGTGCGCGCCGACCTGAACGTCCCGCTCGACAAGCAGACCGGTGACATCACGGACGACGGCCGCATCCGGGCCGTCCTGCCGACGCTGGGCGCGCTTGTCGAGGCCGGCGCGAAGGTGGTCGTCTGCTCGCACCTGGGCCGCCCGAAGGGCGCTCCTGACCCGCAGTTCAGCCTCCGTCCGGTCGCCGGGCGGCTCGGCGAGCTGCTCGGGTCGCGGGTGCACTTCGCCACCGACACCGTCGGCGAGTCCGCCCGCGCCGCCGTGGAGGCGCTGGCCGACGGCGAGGTGGCGCTGCTGGAGAACCTGCGCTTCAACAAGGGCGAGACCAGCAAGGACGACGCCGAGCGGGGCGCTTTCGCCGACCAGCTCGCCGCCCTCGGCGACGCGTACGTCGACGACGCGTTCGGTGCCGTGCACCGCAAGCACGCCAGCGTCCACGACGTGCCGGCGCGGCTGCCGCACGTCGCCGGCCGGCTGGTGCTGCGCGAGGTGGAGGTCCTCTCGAAGCTCACCGGCGAGCCGGAGCGGCCGTACGTGGTGGTGCTCGGCGGCTCGAAGGTCTCCGACAAGCTCGCCGTGATCGAGGCGCTGCTGCCGACGGTCGACCGGCTGCTCATCGGCGGCGGGATGTGCTTCACCTTCCTGAAGGCGCAGGGCCACGAGGTGGGCTCCTCGCTGCTGGAGGAGGAGATGGTGGAGACCTGCCGCAACCTGCTGGAGCGCTCCGGGAACAAGATCCTGCTCCCGGTCGACGTGGTGGCGGCGGACGCGTTCGCCCCGGACGCCGCGCACGACACCGTGCCGGCCGACGGCATTCCCAGCAAGCGGGTGGGTCTCGACATCGGGCCGGAGACGGTCGCCGGGTTCGCCGCCGCCCTCAAGGGCGCGCGGACGATCTTCTGGAACGGCCCGATGGGCGTGTTCGAGATGCCGGCGTTCGCCCACGGCACGCGCGGGGTCGCCGAGGCGATCGCGAAGGCCGACGCGTTCACCGTGGTCGGTGGCGGTGACTCGGCGGCGGCGGTCCGCGCGCTGGGGCTGGACGAGTCCGCTTTCGGGCACATCTCCACCGGTGGTGGCGCCTCTTTGGAATACCTGGAGGGCAAGACCCTCCCCGGCATCGCGGCTCTGGAGAACTGATGGCGAGCGCCACCCGCCGGCCCCTGATGGCCGGCAACTGGAAGATGAACCTCAACCACCTCGAGGCCAACCTGCTGGTGCAGAAGCTGGCGGCCAGCCTGACCGAGAAGCAGCTCACCGACGTGGAGACGGTGGTGCTGCCGCCGTTCACCGACCTGCGTACGGTGCAGACCGCCGTCGACGGCGACAAGCTGCTGCTCGGCTACGGCGCGCAGGACCTGTCGCCGCACGCGTCGGGGGCCTACACCGGCGACATCTCCGGCCCGATGCTGGCCAAGCTGGGCTGCACGTACGTGGTGGTCGGGCACTCGGAGCGGCGCGCCTACCACCACGAGGCCGACGCGATCGTCAACGCCAAGGTGCAGGCGGCGCTGACCCACGGGCTCACCCCGATCCTCTGCGTGGGGGAGGGGCTCGACGTCCGGGACCGGGGCACCCACGTGGCGCACTGCAGCGACCAGCTCGACGGGGCCCTGAAGGGGCTGACCGCCGAGCAGGTGGCGAAGGTCGTGGTGGCGTACGAGCCGGTCTGGGCGATCGGCACGGGCAAGACGGCCACCCCGGAGGACGCGCAGGAGGTGTGCGAGGCGGTCCGCCAGCGGCTGGCCGAGTCCTTCGGCCAGGACACCGCCGACCAGGTCCGGGTCCTCTACGGCGGCTCCGTCAAGTCCTCCAACGTCGCGGCGATCATGGCCAAGCCGGACGTCGACGGGGCGCTGGTGGGCGGCGCGAGCCTGGACGCCGAGGAGTTCGCGAAGATCTGCCGGTTCCCGGAGCACATCGCCCGCTGATCGCTCGCTATCCTTGACTCCGCCCGTCCGTCGGTCGGTGCCACCGTGCCCGATCTGCCCGGGCGAGGATCGTAACGAGAGGACTGACCCCAGCCATGCCGATCTGGTTCGCATACACGTTGATCGTGTTGCTGGTCATCACGAGCATCCTGCTGACCATGCTGATCCTGCTGCACCGCGGTAAGGGCGGCGGGTTGTCGAGCATGTTCGGTGGCGGCGTCAGCTCCAGCCTCGCCGGGTCGTCGGTGGCGGAGAAGAACCTCGACCGCTACACCGTCCTGGTGGGCATCGTCTGGTTCGCCTGCATCGTCGGGCTCGGGCTCTGGCTGCGCCTCCAGACGACCAGCGGCGTCGTCTGAGCGCCGTCTGGTCGTACAATCTGCGCGCGGTCCGTCACTGACGGGCCGCGCGCAGTCCGTTTCACCCGCTGCACCGCGTCGCCCGCCGCCCCCTCCGCGGCGGTACCCCTCCCGACGACAGGAGCGAGCAGCCGTGCCGAGTGGCAACGTCATCCGGGGCACCCGCATCGGGTCCGCCCCCGAACGCCGCGCCGAGCGCTACCAGCCGGTCCCGTGCCGGGCGGTCACCTACTGGTGCCGCAACGACCACCACACCGAGATCCGCATCGCCGCCGACGCCGAGGCCCCGGAGGTGTGGGACTGCCCGCGGTGCGGCCTCCCCGCCGGGCAGGACGCGCAGAACCCGCCGGGCCGGGCCCGGCCGGAGCCCTACAAGACCCACCTGGCGTACGTGAAGGAGCGGCGCAGCGCCGAGGAGGGGGAGGCCATCCTGGCCGAGGCCCTCGCCGACCTGCGTCGCCGCCGAGGCCGCCCCGCCGCGCTGTAAGGAAGGGCCCCTTGTTAACGCATAGCCTTAACAAGGGGCCCTTCCTTACACGCTCAGCGCAGGCTGCGCAGGCGGGTCGGCACGTCGGCCGCCGCCGCCCGGTCCAGCAGCCAGAGCGTACGGCCCGTACCCTGCACACCGGCCGCCGGCAGTTGCACCGGCCCCGCCCCGGCCAGCGCCATGCCGACCGCCCGGGACTTGTCGGCGCCGCTGGCCACCAACCAGACCTCCTCGGCGGTGTTGATCGCCGGGAGGGTCAGGGTGGTCCGCACCGGCGGGGGCTTCGGGCTGCCCCGGACGGCGCTGACCGGCCGGGTGTCGTGGTGCACCGGGTGCTCCGGGAACACCGACGCCACGTGCCCGTCCTCGCCGACGCCCAGCATCAGCACGTCGAAGTGGGGGAGCGCGGCGTGGCCGGGACGCGCCGCCCGGGCCAGCTCCTCGGCGTAGCGGGCGGCCGCCTCCTCCGGATCCGGCCCGGCCGGCCCGTCGGAGGCGGGCATCGGGTGGACCCGGGCCGGGTCCAGCGGCACCACGTCCAGCAGGGTCGCCCGGGCCTGCGTCTCGTTGCGCTCCGGGTCGCCGGCGGGCAGGAACCGCTCGTCGCCCCACCAGACGTCCACCCGGGACCAGTCCACGGCGTCGCGGGCCGGCAGCGCCGCCACCGCCCGGTGCACCGCCGCGGCTATCCGCCCGCCGGTCAGCACCACCGACGCCTGGCCCCGCTCGGCCTGCGCGTCGAGCAGCTTGACCACCAACCGGGCGGCCACCGCCTGGGCCAGCAGGTCGGCGTCGGCGTGGACGGCGACACTCGCCTCACTCATCTGATGTGCCTTCGTTTCTCCGGCCGCCGCGCGGTCGGTGTTCCTCGTGCGCCCGGCAGTCGGGCGCTCAGTGCTGGGCGCTCGTTCCCGCGTGCGCGGTCACCCCCGCCTCGGCCCGCTGCGCGGTGGCCGGGTCCTTCCAGACGTGCACCCGCTGCGCCGGGCGCTGGTCCAGGCCGGTCAGGCCGGCCGTGGTGCCCAGCGCCTCCGCGTACACCTGGTCGGCGTCGAGCCGGCGCAGCTCCTCGGCCAGCTCGTCGCCGAGCGGCCGGCGGACGAGTGGCAGGTGCCGGTCCTCCTGGCCGGTACGCCGGAACGTCGCCACGCTGTCCTCCCGGGTCAGCGTCAGCTCGTCGCCGTTGGCGCAGCGCAGCTGCACCTCCCGCATGCGCGGGAATTCGTCGGTACGCTGCCACACCGGGTCGATGCCGAGCCGGGCGGCCAGCCAGCCCCGCATCAGCGCGGCGGTGGGGTCGGAGGCCGGGGCGACCACGGTCGCCTCGGTCACCCGCGCCTGGGTGGTGTCGAACGCCCCGGCCACCAGCGTGCGCCACGGGGTGATCCGGGTCCACGCCAGGTCCGTGTCGCCCGGCGCGTAGTCCCGGGCCCGCTGGCGCAGCGCCTCGACCGGGTCGGCGGCCTGCGCGGCGTCGGTGATCCGCCGGTCGGCCACGACGCCGAGGAAGTCGGTGGCGATCTCGGCCGGCGGCTCGCCGTGCCACCACGTCACCACCGGAACGTCCGGCACCAGCAGCGGCATCACCACCGACTCGGCGTGCAGGGCGAGCCGCCCGTACATCCGGGTGACCACCGCCTCGCAGGGGCCGAGCCGGCCGCCGACGACGATCTCCGCGTCGAGGCGGTTGCGCTCCCGCTCGACGTCGGAGCGGACCACCACCACCAGCCGGCAGGGGTGGGCGGCGGCCGCTATCGTGGCCGCCGCCTCCGCCTCGCGCACCCGCTTCTCGTCCACCACCACGATCAGGGTGAGCGCCATGCCGCTGGCCACCCCGCCGGCGCTGCGCCGTTCGGCGGCGAGCGCCTTGACCACCTCGTTGCCGGTGGTGTCCCACAGGCCGATCACTGGAGCCTCCTGGTTGACTCGCTGGGCTTGCTCACGCTCTGCGCCAGGCCCGACCCTCGCGGGCCAGCATCTCGTCGGCGGCGCGGGGCCCCCACTCACCGGCCCGGTACGGCTCCGGCTTCGTGCCCGCCCACGCGTGCTCCAGCGGGTCCACCACCTGCCAGCTCTGCTCGACCTCGGCAGCATCCGGGAAGAGGGTGCGGTCACCGATGAGCACGTCCAGCACCAGCCGCTCGTACGCCTCGGGGCTGGACTCGGTGAACGCCTCGCCGTACTGGAAGTCCATCGCGATGTCGCGGACCTCCATCGTGGTGCCGGGCACCTTGGAGCCGAACTTGAGCACCACGCCCTCGTCGGGCTGCACCCGGATGACGAGCTGGTTGTTGCCCAGCGACTCCATGTCGGCGGCGTTGAACGGCAGGTGCGGCGCCTTCTTGAACATGATGGCGACCTCGGTGACGCGGCGCGGGAGCCGCTTGCCGGCACGGATGTAGAACGGCACCTCCGCCCAACGGCGGTTCTGGATGCCGAGCCGGACCGCCACGTACGTCTCGGTGGTCGAGTCCTCCGGGACGCCCTCCTCGTCCAGGTAGCCGACCGCGCGCTGGCCGCCCACCCAGCCGGGCAGGTACTGGCCGCGGACGGTGCCCTCCGCGATGTCCTTCGGCAGGGTGATCGCCCGCAGCACCTTGAGCTTCTCGGTGCGGATCTCGTCCGCGTCGAAGCTCGTCGGCTCCTCCATCGCCACCAGCGCCAGCAGCTGGAGCAGGTGGTTCTGGAGCACGTCCCGGGCCGCGCCGGCCGAATCGTAGAAGCCGGCGCGGGTGCCGATGCCGACGTCCTCGGCCATGGTGATCTGCACCGAGTCGACGTACTTGGAGTTCCACAGCGGCTCGAACAGGTTGTTGGCGAACCGCAGGGCGAGGATGTTCTGGACGGTCTCCTTGCCCAGGTAGTGGTCGATGCGGAAGACGTCCTTGCGGGTGAAGACGTCGTCGACCAGGTCGTTGAGCGCCTTCGCCGAGGGCAGGTCGTGCCCGAACGGCTTCTCCACCACCACCCGGCGCCAGCCGCCGGACTTGGCGTTGTCGGCCATTCCCGTGCGGGCCAGCTGCTTGAGCACCACCGGGAACGCCGCCGGGGGGATGGAGAAGTAGAAGGCGGCGTTGCCCGGGATGCCGTGCGTCTGGCGCAGCTCGTCGAGGGTGGCGGCGAGGTGGTCGAACGCCGCGTCGTCGTCGAACGCGCCGCCCACGAACTTGATGTTGCCGACCAGCCGCGCCCACACCTCCTCCCGCCAGGGGGTGCGGGCGTGCTTCTTGGCGGCCTCGTGGGCCAGCGACTCGAAGTCGCCGTCGCCCCAGTCCCGACGGGCGAAACCCAGGACGACGAAGCCCGGGGGCAGCAGCCCCCGGTTCGCCAGGTCGTACACCGCCGGAAGGAGCTTCTTGCGGGCGAGGTCGCCGGTGACGCCGAAGATCACCAGGGCGCACGGCTCCGGGATCCTCGGCAGCCGGCGGTCCTGCGGGTCGCGTAGCGGGTTCACGCCGCCTCCTCGCTCCGCATCGTCCATGGTCCTCATCGTCACGCCCGCAGCGCCCCGACCGCATCGAGCAGCTGGGTCACGCCCGCGGACCGGTCGGTCAGGTGCAGCCGCACCAGGGGGCGCTCCCGCCCGGCCAGGGCCTGCCGGTCGCCGGCGGCCTGTGCCGCCTGCAACTCCCCGAAGGTGTACGGCTTGCCGGGCACCGGCAGGTCGTCGGCGACCGCGCCGGTGAGCTGGAGGTAGCTGCCGACCTGCGGGCCGCCCTTGTGGTACTGGCCGGTGGAGTGCAGGAACCGCGGCCCCCAGCCGAAGGTGACCGGCCGCCCGGAGGCCCCGGCCAGCAGCGGCCGCAGCCGGGCCGCGTCGGCGTCGGCGAACCGGTCGAGGTACGCCATCACCGCGAGGTAACCGTCGCCGCCCAGCCCGTCGACCAGCCAGCGGAGCACGCCGGCCAGGTCGCCCGGGGCGCCCTGCGGCGCGTACACCTCGATCGCGCCCGAGGTGAACGACGGCGTCTCCGCCGGCGGACCCGAGGCGAGGATCTTGTTGGTGTTCTCCTTGGACTCGGTGACGTTGGGCTGGTTGAACGGGTCGATGCCGAGCACCACGCCGGCGATCGCGGTGGCGTACTCCCAGGCCAGGAACTGCGCGCCGAGCGGGCCGTTGACCGCCACGTCCGGGCCGGTGCCGCCGCCCGGGACGGCGCCGGTGGCCAGCGCGCCGCCGTAGGTCACGGTGAGCACGTCGGCGCCGCCGGCACCGGGGCTCTCCGGGGACTCCACGACGACCGGGAGGATGCCGACGCCGGACTTGCCGGTGGACTCGGCGATCAGCTGCTCCGCCCAGTCGCCGAGGCCGTCGATGCCGGTGCCGTCGGAGATCAGGGCGATCTTGTCCCGGCCCATGGTGGCCGCCGCCCCGAGGGCGGCGCCCAGGGCCAGGCCCGGGTTGTCCCGGTCGCCGCCCAGCGACCGGGACAGCGCGTCCGCCTCGTCGAGAAGTTCGGCCACCTCGACGCCGGCCAGCGCCGACGGGACCAGCCCGAACGCGGTCAGCGCCGAGTAGCGGCCGCCCACGTTCGGGTCGGCCAGCACGGTGAAGGCGCCCATCTCGGCGGCGGTGGCCTCCAGCGGCGAACCGGGGTCGGTGACGATGACGAAGTGCCGGCCGGCCTCCGCCTCGGTCATCCCGGCGTCCAGGAACGCCTGCCAGTAGGCCCGGCGGTGGCTGTCGGTCTCCACCGTCGAGCCCGACTTGCTGGCCACCACGACCACGGTGCGCTCCAGCCGGTCGGCCAGCGCCGCCCGGACCTGCCCCGGGTCGGTGGTGTCGAGCACGGTCAGCTGCTTGCCGAGGGTGCGCGCGATGACCTCCGGGGCCAGCGACGAGCCGCCCATGCCGGCGAGCACCACGTGGTCCAGGTCGGCCAGCTCCGCCTTCAGCTCGGCGAGCTGGGGGAGCAGCTCGCGGCTGCGCCGGTGGGTGTCCACCCAGCCGAGGCGGATCTTCGCCTCGGCCTCGGCGTCCGGGCCCCACAGGGCCGGGTCCTTCTCCGCCAGCCTGCCCGGCACGCCGGCGCGGACCAGCGCGTCGCGGGTGGAGGCGGGGGCCGACTTGTCGACGGTGTCGGCCCCGTGCACGGCGAGCCCGGCGGCCGCCTCGACAGGCCCGGCGAGCAGGTCGCTCACGCCGCCACCTCGCTCCGCTCGGCGGCGGCGGCGCGAGGCGCCACGCCGCTGTACCTGATGGTTCGCTCGCTCACGCGTTGCCTCCCGCCTGCTGCGCGGCCCGCGCGTTGCCCTTCGCGGCGTCGCCCGGGTGGCCGGTGCCCTTGCCCGCGGCGGCCAGCGACTTGCGCACGCCGTCGAGCAGCTCCAGCCAGCTGGCCTCGAACTTCTCCACGCCCTCGCGCTCCAGGGTGGCGATCACGTCGGCCATGTCGACCCCGACCGACTCCAGGTCCGCGAAGACCTTGCGGGCCTCGTCGTACGAGCCGGTGATGGTGTCACCGCGGGTCTCGCCGTGGTCGGCGTACGCGTGGATGACCGGCTCCGGCATGGTGTTGACGGTGCCGGGCGCGACCAGCTCCTCCACGTAGATGACGTCCCGGTAGTCCGGGTTCTTGGTGGAGGTGGACGCCCACAGCGGCCGCTGCGGGTGTGCGCCCGCGTCGGCGAGGGCCTGCCAGCGGTCGGAGGAGAAGACCGCGCCGTAGCGCTCGTAGGCCAGCTTGGCGTTGGCGATGGCGGCCTTGCCGCGCAGCGCCTTGGCCTCGGCGGAGCCGATCTTCTCCAGCCGCTTGTCGACCTCGGTGTCGACGCGGGAGACGAAGAACGACGCCACGGACCCGATCTTGGACAGGTCGTGGCCGTTTGCCTTCGCCTGCTCCAGGCCGGCCAGGAACGCGTCCATCACCTGGGAGTAGCGGTCCAGCCCGAAGATCAGCGTGACGTTGACGCTGATCCCCTGGGCCAGGGTGGCGGTGATCGCCGGCAGGCCCGCCTCGGTGGCCGGGATCTTGATGAAGAGGTTGGGGCGGTCGATCAGCCACCACAGCGCCCCGGCCTCGGCGACGGTCTTCTCGGTCTCGTGGGCCAGCCGCGGGTCCACCTCGATGGAGACCCGGCCGTCCACCCCTGCGGTCGCGTCGTGCGCCGGCCGCATCACGTCACAGGCCCACCGTACGTCGTACGTGGTGAGCAGGCGGACGGCCTCCTCGACGTCCACCCCACGGATGGCGAGGTCCTTCAGTTGCCAGTCGTACTCGTCCGCGTCGCTCAGCGCCTTCGCGAAGATGGTCGGGTTGGAGGTCACCCCGACCAGGTGCTTCTCGCGGCGCAACTGGTCCAGCCCGCCGGAGCTGAGCCGCGTCCGGGAAAGATCGTCGAGCCAGATCGCCACACCCGCGGCGCTGAGCTCGCCCAGCCTGTCCTTCGTCATGTCGTCCACGCTCCCCTCAGTTGCCGGTCGTGAAACCGGTGATCTCGCCCACCCGGGTGAGCGCCGCGTGCGCGGCGGCCACGATCCGGTCGGGGGTGAACCCGAACTGCTCGAAGAGCATGGAGTGCGGGGCGCTGGCGCCGTAGTGCTCCAGGCTGACGCTCTCGCCGCAGTCGCCGACGAGGTGCCGCCAGGACATGGCGATGCCCGCCTCCACGCTCACCCGTGCCTTTACCCCGCGTGGCAGCACCGACTCCCGGTACGCCTCGTCCTGCTCGGCGAACCACTCCTGGCAGGGCATCGAGACGACCCGGGTGGGGGTGCCGTCGGCCTCCAGCCGCTCCCGCGCGGTCAGGCAGAGCTGCACCTCGGAACCGGTGCCGACGAGGATCACCTGCGGCTTGCCGGTGGACGCCTCGGCGAGCACGTAGCCGCCCTTCGCCACGCCCTCGGCGCCGGCCAGCGTCGACCGGTCGAAGGTCGGCAGCGCCTGGCGGCTGAGCGCCAGCGCGGTCGGCCGGTCGGTGTGCTCCAGCGCGCACCGCCAGGCCCAGGCGGTCTCGTTGGCGTCGGCCGGGCGGACCACGTCCAGGCCGGGGATGGCGCGCAGCGCGGTCAGGTGCTCCACCGGCTGGTGCGTGGGGCCGTCCTCGCCGAGGCCGATCGAGTCGTGCGTCCAGACGTAGACCACCGGCAGCTTCATCAGCGCGGCGAGCCGGACAGAGGGGCGCATGTAGTCGCTGAACACCAGGAAGGTGCCGCCGTACGGGCGGGTGCCGCCGTGCAGGGCGATGCCGTTGAGGATCGCGCCCATGGCGTGCTCGCGGATGCCGAAGTGCAGCGTGCGGCCGTACTCGTGGCCCGGGAACTCCTTGGTGGCCCAGGCGGCCGGGATGAAGGACGGCTCGCCCTTCATGGTGGTGTTGTTGCTCTCGGCCAGGTCGGCCGAGCCGCCCCACAGCTCGGGCAGCACCGGGGCGAGCGCCTCCAGGACCTTGCCGGAGGCGGCCCGGGTGGCGATGCCCTTGGCGTCGGCCGGGAACTCGGGCAGGGCCTCGGCCCAGCCGTCCGGCAGCGCCCGGCCGGCCATCCGGTCGTAGAGCGCCCGGCGCTCCGGGTTGGCCTTCGACCAGCCGTCGAACGCCGCGGTCCACTCCTGCTGGGCGCGGGCGCCCCGCTCCATCACCAGGCGGGCGTGCGCGAGCACCTCCTCGTCGACCTCGAAGGACTGCGCCGGGTCGAAGCCGAGGATCTGCTTGGTGGCGGCCACCTCGTCGCCGCCGAGCGCGGAGCCGTGGATCTTGCCGGTGTTCTTCTTGTTGGGCGCGGGCCAGCCGATGATGGTGCGCAGCGCGATGAAGGAGGGGCGGCCGGTCTCGGCCTTCGCCGCCAGCAGCGCCCGGTGCAGGGCCTCCACGTCCTCGTGGTAGTCGCCCTGGTCGGCGTCGCCGGTGCGCCAGTCGACCGTCTGCACGTGCCAGCCGTACGCCTCGTAGCGGGCCGCGACGTCCTCGCTCATGGCGATCCGGGTGTCGTCCTCGATCGAGATCTCGTTGTCGTCGTAGATCACCGTGAGGTTGCCGAGCTGCTGGTGCCCGGCGAGCGCGCTGGCCTCGTGGCTGATGCCCTCCTCGATGTCGCCGTCGGAGGCGATGCACCAGATGTCGTGGTCGAAGACCGACGCGCCCGGCTCGCCCTCCGGGTCGAACAGGCCACGCTCGCGGCGGGCGGCCATCGCCATGCCGACCGCGTTGCCGAGGCCCTGGCCGAGCGGGCCGGTGGTGGTCTCGACGCCCGGGGTGTGGCCGTGCTCGGGGTGGCCCGGGGTGAGCGAGCCCCACTGCCGCAGCGACTTGAGGTCGTCGAGGCTGAGCGGGTAGCCGGCGAGGAAGAGCTGGATGTAGAGGGTGAGGCTGGAGTGGCCCGCCGAGAGCACGAACCGGTCCCGGCCGGGCCAGTTCGGGTCGGCCGGGTTGTGCCGCATGACCCGGTTGAAGAGCAGGTAGGCAGCGGGCGCGAGGCTCATCGCGGTGCCCGGGTGGCCGTTGCCGGATTTCTCCACGGCGTCCATGGCCAGCACGCGGACGGTGTCGACGGCCCGGCGGTCGAGGTCGGACCAGTTCAGTGCGGGGTGCTCGGGTCGGTTGGCAGCCACGATGGTTGTGCTCCTCGGCAGATGGGCGGAACCCTCACCGATGACCCTATCGAGCGGTCCTAAACGTCCGCCCGGGGATCTCTGCATGCAGGTCTGGGCGCGTCCGGGAGGATCGGTGGTTCGATCGGAGGTGTGACGGCCCGCACCGTTGTCGGGTCGCCCGGGCAGCCAAAACGACAGCGCGTAGTCTGTGGTGCGGTGTGTGGCCCGAGTCGGGTCCGACCGATCCGACCTCCCCTGCCGACGCCGGAAGGTGGCAATCCGTGAGCATGATCACCGAGCGCCCCGTCAGCAACTCTGCCGGGCAGCCGCCGGTGCGCGCGGGGGCGGAGGCCCCGGGGGTGGGTCGCCGGGACGTCCGCGCGGTGGTCTCGGCGTACGTGACGCTGACCAAGCCGCGGATCGTGGAGCTGCTCCTGGTCACCACCGTGCCGGCGATGATGCTCGCGGACGGCGGCATGCCGTCGCTCTGGCTGATGGCCGTGGTGCTGGTCGGCGGCTCGCTCGCCGCGGGCGCGGCCAGCGTCATCAACTGCTACATCGACCGGGACATCGACGAGCTGATGCGGCGCACCAAGCGCCGCCCGCTGCCGGCACACACCGTGTCGCCGCGTAACGCGCTGATCTTCGGGCTGGTGCTGGCGGTGGTGTCGGTCGCGCTGATGGCGGCGTTCACCAACCTGCTGGCCGCCGGTCTCACCCTGGCCGCGATCGCCTACTACGACCTCGTCTACACCCTCTGGCTCAAGCGCACCACGACGGCCAACACGTTCTGGGGCGGCGCCTGCGGAGCGGCGCCGGTGCTGATCGGCTGGGCGGCGGTGACCGGGTCGCTGGCGCCCGCCGCGTGGGCGCTGTTCGCGGTGGTCTTCTTCTGGCAGATGCCGCACTTCTACCCGCTGGCGATGAAGTACAAGGACGACTACGCCCGGGCCGGCATCCCGATGCTGCCGGTGGTGGCCTCCGCCCGCCGGGTCAACGCCGAGATCATCATTTTCGCGTGGCTCACCGTGGCCTCCTCGCTGGCGGTGTGGCCGCTGGGGATGAGCGCGATCTACGGCGTGCCCACCCTGGTGGTCGGCGGCATCTTCCTGGTGGAGGCGCACCGGCTGGCCCGGCGGGTCTCGCGGGGCCAGGCCGTCAAGCCGATGCGGCTGTTCCACTGGTCGACGACCTACCTGACGATCCTCTTCGCCGCCGTCGCGCTCGACGCGCTGATCTGACCCCGGGCGGTCACCGCGCACCCGGGCCGGCGAGTGCCCTCGCTGGCGGCGGCCGGGGTGCGGGGCGTATCGTGCGGGAAAATGAGCATCGTGTATGCCTTGTCCGGGTTTCTTGTTACATCCGTGACAGCGCGGGCATCGGTCCGAACGGTTCGTCATGCCCCAGACCGCCCCGGTTCGCGGCGGAGTTTTGCGGTGGTAAGTCCGGATAAAATCGGGCGATTCGCCTGTGGTCTTCCTTAAACCTTCAGGTAATTGGCATCACAAAAGCTTCATGGTTCTCGCCCGCCCGGATGGAAGTCTGCTTACGCTTCGCGTCATGGCAGATGGTTCCGATACGACGCTGACGGCCGAGCAGACCGCCGAACAGGCCCCCCAGGGCCTGGTCGCGGGCATCAAGTCGTTCGCCGCCGGACACGGCGGGGCGAAGGCGGTCATCGAGTACGTCGGCAAGCGCGGCGCACGCATCGTCCTCGTGGGCGAGGACGGGGTGTGGGGCGACCAGTTCGCGGACGACACCGTCGTCGCGCGGGAGGCCTGCGCGAAGGCGGGCGTCACCGTCGAGAACGCCTGGGAGCGTGAACTCATGGACCAGATGCGTCCCAGCAACGACCTCTGGCGGTCGATGGCCCGGCGCTCGATGGCCCGTTGACATAAATTGACCAACCACCACCAGTCGACCCGGGGGGAACCTCGGGTCGCTCTCGTCACCTGTGCCGAACTGCCCGCCCTCGAAGCCGACGACCGGCTGGTGCTCGACCCGCTCGCGCGCCGCGGCGTGACCGCCGAACCGGTGGTCTGGGACGACCACACCGCCGACTGGGCCGGCTACGACCTGGCCGTGCTCCGCTCACCGTGGGACTACATGCCCCGCCGCGACGAGTTCGTCGCCTGGGCGGCCGCCGTCCCGGCCCTGGCCAACCCGGCCGACGTGGTCCGCTGGAACACCGACAAGCGGTACCTCGCCGAGCTCTCCGCCGCGGGCGTGCCGACCGTCCCCACGACCTGGGTGGAGCCGGGGGAGAGCTGGCAGCCGCCCGCCGACTCCGGCGAGTACGTGCTCAAACCGTCGATCAGCGCGGGCAGCCAGGACACCGGCCGGTACGACCTGGCCGATCCGGAGCACCGGGAACTGGCCGCCGCGCACGTGCGGCGGCTCGCGGCGGCCGGCCGCGTGACCATGGTCCAGCCGTACCTGGCCGCCGTCGACACCGCCGGTGAGACGGCGCTGCTCTTCCTGGCCGGCCCGGATGGCCTGGCGTTCAGTCACGCGATCCGCAAGGGCCCCATGCTCACCGGGCCGGACCTGGGCGTGGAGGGCCTCTACAAGCCCGAGGAGATCACGCCGCGGACGGCCACCCCGGAGCAGTTGGCGGTGGCGGAGCGGGCCCTCGCGGCGGTGCCCGGCGGGCCGGAGCGGCTGCTCTACGCCCGGGTCGACCTGATCCCCGGCCCGGACGGCGCCTCGATCCTGGTCGAGCTGGAGCTCACCGAGCCGTCGCTCTTCCTCGGGTACGCCGAGGGCGCCGCCGACCGCCTGGCCGGCGCGATCCTGACCCACCTGGGCCGCCCACCACGCTGACCCGACGCCGGGCGGTCGCCACGGTGCGGACCGCCCGGCGCCCGGGCCGGCGGACGTCGCCGCCTGGCGCCCGTCAGGCGGCGACGGGGACGGCGTCCTCGGCGGGGGAGGGGTCCGGCGCCGGCGCGACGGAACGGCGCTCGCGGGTGGCCCACTGGACCGAGAGGGTGGCCAGCAGCACCAGGCAGGAGCCGAGCATGTGCGCGCCCACCAGCAGCGCGGGCAGGTTGGTGAAGTACTGCACGAAGCCGATCAGGCCCTGACCCAGCTCCACCGCGACCAACACCAGGGCGGCCCGTGCGGCGCGTTCCGCGCCGACCGCGCGGAACGCGAAGACCAGCGCCACCGAGAGGCCGATCAGCAGGAAGACGCTGTCGGCGTGCACCTGGGCGATCGACTCCGGGTCGAGGCCGTTGCGGGCCGCGCCGTGGTCGCCCGCGTGCGGGCCGCTGCCGGTCACCCAGGTGCCGATCACCAAGACCGCCGCGCTGACCACGGTGGTGATCACCGCCAGGGTCCGCAGCGGCGCCGGCACCACGGCCACCGCCGGGCCGACCGGGTCCCCGATCCGCCGCCACAGCGCGTACGCGGCCGCGATCACGAGCATCGAGGCGAGGAAGTGCAGGCCCACCACCCACGGGTTGAGGTCGGTGAGCACGGTGATGCCGCCGACGACCGCCTGGGCCGGGATGCCGAAGAGCACCGCGACCGCGAGGGGGAGCAGCTCCCGACGTCGGGGGCGTTGCAGCAGCACGGCCACCAGCACCGCCAGCGCGATGACGCCGACCGCGAAGGTGAGCAGGCGGTTGCCGAACTCGATCGCCCCGTTGATGCCCATCTCGGCGGTTGCCACGTACGACTCGTCCGTGCACCGGGGCCAGGTGGGGCAGCCGAGGCCGGACTGGGTGAGCCGGACCGCCCCGCCGGTGACGACGATGCCCACGTTCGCGATGATCGAGGCGAGCGCGAGACGGCGCAGCAGGGCGGTGGAGACCGGGAACCGGACGGATGGAGTCACGGCGCAAATCCTACGCACCGTAGTGATCGAGGTTCGTGCGACTCCGCCGGCACGGTGGTTCGGATCACCGGGACCCGGGTTTGCGGCCCCTCGACGAATTACGTAACGTGGGCGTTGTGAAAAACGCGGCGGCGCTCTCCGGGCACCAGCCGGCGGCCGCCCCGGCCGCCGGTCAGTCCGTGTCCGCCGGCGACCTTTCCACCCGGGACCGGGTCACCCACCTGCTGCTGGAGCGGGGGGCGACCACCGCCGCGCAGCTCGGCTCGGCGCTCGGGCTCAGCCCGGCCGCGATCCGGCGGCACCTCGACGCGATGCTCGCCGACGGTGACGTGGTCGCCCGCGACCAGACGGTCCGCGGTCACCGGGGCCGGGGCCGCCCGGCGAAGGTGTTCCTGCTGACCGACGCGGCCCGGGTCCGCTGCGGCACCCACCACTACGACAACATGGCCACCGCCGCGCTGCGCTGGATCTCGCGCAACGGCGGCGCCGAGGCGGTCGAGGCGTTCGCCGCCGACCAGGTCGCCGCCCTGGAGGCCCGCTGCCGGGCCGCCATGGAGGACGCCGGCGACGACCCCCTCGCGCGGGCCGAGGCGCTCGCCGGGGCGCTGACCGCCGAGGGCTACGCTGCCAACGCGTCCACGATCGCCTCCGGCGGCCAGCTCTGTCAGCACCACTGCCCGGTGGCGCACGTGGCCGCCGAGTTCCCCCAGCTGTGCGAGGCCGAGACCGCGGTGATCTCCCGCCTGGTCGGCACCCACGTGCAGCGCCTGGCCACCATCGCGCACGGCGACGGGGTGTGCACGACGCACATTCCCGCCCAGCCGGGGCGCGCCCAGTCCGGTAAGACCGTCACCACTGTGAGGACAGATAGATGACCGAGCAGATCGTCCAGCCCCTGACCCAGGAAGAGCAGCTCGCCGCCCTGGGTCGCTACGAGTACGGCTGGGCCGACCCCGACGTCGCCGGGGCGGTGGCCCAGCGCGGCCTCAACGAGGCGGTGGTGCGGGACATCTCGGCCAAGAAGAACGAGCCGGCCTGGATGCTCGACCTGCGGCTGAAGGGCCTGCGGCTGTTCGGCCGCAAGCCCATGCCGGCCTGGGGCGCCGACCTCACCGGGATCGACTTCGACAACATCAAGTACTTCGTCCGGTCCACCGAGAAGCAGGCCACCAGCTGGGAGGACCTGCCCGAGGACATCAAGAACACCTACGACAAGCTGGGCATCCCCGAGGCGGAGAAGCAGCGGCTGATCGCGGGCGTCGCGGCGCAGTACGAGTCCGAGGTCGTCTACCACAAGATCCGTGAGGACCTGGAGGAGCAGGGCGTCGTCTTCCTCGACACCGACACCGCCCTCAAGGAGCACGAGGACCTGTTCAAGGAGTACTTCGGCACCGTCATCCCGGTCGGCGACAACAAGTTCGCCGCGCTGAACACCTCCGTCTGGTCCGGCGGCTCGTTCATCTACGTGCCGAAGGGCGTGCACGTGGAGATCCCGTTGCAGGCCTACTTCCGGATCAACACGGAGAACATGGGCCAGTTCGAGCGGACGCTGATCATCGTCGACGAGGGTGCGTACGTGCACTACGTCGAGGGCTGCACCGCGCCGATCTACTCCTCGGACTCGCTGCACAGCGCCGTGGTGGAGATCATCGTCAAGAAGAACGCCCGGTGCCGCTACACGACCATCCAGAACTGGTCGAACAACGTCTACAACCTGGTCACCAAGCGCGCCGTGTGCCACGAGGGCGCGACCATGGAGTGGATCGACGGCAACATCGGCTCCAAGGTCACCATGAAGTACCCGGCGGTCTACATGACCGGCGAGCACGCCAAGGGCGAGGTGCTCTCGGTGGCCATGGCCGGCGAGGGCCAGCACCAGGACGCCGGCGCCAAGATGGTGCACGCCGCGCCGCACACCTCCTCCACCATCGTCTCCAAGTCGATCGCCCGGGGCGGCGGCCGCACCTCGTACCGCGGCCTGGTGCAGGTGCTGGAGGGCTCGACCAACAGCCGCAGCACGGTCAAGTGCGACGCGCTGCTCGTCGACACCATCTCCCGCTCCGACACCTACCCGTACGTCGACATCCGTGAGGACGACGTGTCGATGGGGCACGAGGCCACCGTCTCCAAGGTCAGCGAGGACCAGCTCTTCTACCTGATGAGCCGGGGCCTGAGCGAGGACGAGGCGATGGCGATGATCGTGCGCGGCTTCATCGAGCCGATCGCCAAGGAGCTCCCGATGGAGTACGCCCTGGAGCTCAACCGCCTGATCGAGCTGCAGATGGAGGGCGCGGTCGGCTGACGCCGACCCGGGCGGGCCGGTCCGCCGGCCCGCCGCCCCCGCACCAGAGACCGTCGTCGCGAAACAGACCAAGGAAGAGATGACTACCCAGGCTTCCGCGCCGCCCAGCACCAAGTCGCAGGCGCTCCGCTCGTACGACGTCGCCGACTTCCCGGCCCTTACGGGCCTGGAGGAGGAGTGGCGCTTCACCCCGCTCAAGCGGCTCCGCGGGCTGGTCGGGGGCGACGGCTCCAGACGCGCCGAGCTGGAGCCGTCGGAGGCGCAGGCCGCCACCGGCACGGTCCGCCACGAGTACGGCGACCTGCCCGAGGGCGTGACCGTCGAGCGGATCGGCTCCGACGACCCCCGGGTGGGCAGCGTGCTCACCCCCGTCGACCGGGTCAGCGCGCTGGCCTACGGCGGGGCCGGGCAGGCGCTGCTGGTCCAGGTCGCCCGCGACGCCGTGGTCGCCGACCCGGTGGCCCTGCGGGTGGTCGGCGACGGCGCCGAGGGGGTCGCCTTCGGGCACACCTTCGTCGAGGTCGGCCGGTTCGCCGAGGTGACCCTGGTGCTGGAGCACGTCGGTTCGGCGACGCTGGCCGACAACGTCGAGGTGGCGGTGGCCGACGGGGCGAAGCTGACCCTGGTCACCGTCGCCGACTGGGCCGACGACGCCGTGCAGGCCCAGCACCTGAAGGTGAAGCTGGGTCGGGACGCCAGGGTGGTCCACGTCCAGGTCTCCCTCGGTGGCGACCTGGTCCGGCAGTACACCTCGGTGGAGTACACCGACCGGGGCGGCGAGGCCGAGCTGTACGGCCTCTACTTCGCCGACTCGGGGCAGCACCTGGAGCACCGCCAGCTGGTCGACCACAGCGTGCCGGACTGCCGCAGCTACGTCGGCTACCGGGGCGCCCTGCAGGGCGAGAGCGCGCGTACCGTCTGGGTGGGCGACGTGCTGATCCGCGCCGAGGCGACCGGCACCGAAACGTACGAGATCAACCGGAACCTGCTGCTGACCGACGGCGCGCGGGCGGACTCCGTACCCAACCTGGAGATCGAGACCGGCGAGATCGCCGGCGCCGGCCACGCGAGCGCGACCGGCCGCTTCGACGACGAGCAGCTGTTCTACCTGATGGCGCGGGGCATCCCGGAGGCCGAGGCGCGGCGCCTGGTGGTCCGCGGCTTCTTCGCCGAGCTGATCAACAAGATCCCGGTCGAGGAGCTGCGCGAGCGGCTCGGCGACGCGATCGAGGCCCGGCTGAGTAAGGCCGGCGCCTGATGATCAAGATCTGCTCGACCGAGGACGTGCCGAAGGGCACCGCGATCGCCGCGGACGTCGACGGCACGCAGATCGCGATCGTGCACGGCGAGGACGACGCCTTCTACGCCGTCTACGACGAGTGCTCGCACGCCGCGGTCGCCCTCTCCGAGGGGGAGGTCTCCGGCTGCACGCTGGAATGTTGGCTGCACGGTTCCCGTTTCGACCTGAGGACCGGCGAGCCGACCGGGCTGCCCGCCACCGAACCCGTTCCCGTCTATCCCGTCGAAGTCCGCGACGGCGACATCTACGTCAGCCTCACGCCGAGCAATGGAGTGACCCGATAATGAGCACCCTGGAGATCCGCGACCTGAAGGTGTCGGTCAAGCTGCCCGAGGGTGAGCTCAAGCCGATCCTGGCCGGTGTCGACCTGACCGTCCGCTCGGGCGAGACCCACGCGATCATGGGGCCGAACGGCTCGGGCAAGTCCACCCTGGCCTACTCGATCGCCGGCCACCCCAAGTACGAGATCACCGGCGGCTCGGTGACCCTCGACGGCGAGGACGTGCTGGCCATGTCCGTCGACGAGCGGGCCCGCGCCGGCCTCTTCCTGGCCATGCAGTACCCGGTCGAGGTGCCCGGCGTCTCGGTGGCGAACTTCCTGCGTACCGCCAAGACCGCCATCGACGGCGAGGCGCCGAAGCTGCGCACCTGGGGCGGCGAGCTGCGCGGGGCCATGGAGCGCCTCCAGATGGACCCGGCGTTCGCCCAGCGCAACGTGAACGAGGGCTTCTCCGGCGGTGAGAAGAAGCGGCACGAGATCGTGCAGCTGGAGCTGCTCAAGCCGAAGATGGCCATCCTCGACGAGACCGACTCCGGCCTCGACGTCGACGCGCTGCGCGTGGTCAGCGAGGGCGTGAACCGGGTCCGCGACACCGGCGACACCGGCCTGCTGCTGATCACCCACTACACCCGGATCCTGCGCTACATCAAGCCGGACTTCGTGCACGTGTTCGTGGCCGGCCGGATCGTCGAGCAGGGCGGCCCGGAGCTGGCCGACAAGCTCGAGGAAGAGGGCTACGAGCGGTACGTCGCCGGGGCCGGTTCGGCGCGGGCCTGATTCCTCTCGGAGAATGGGTGGGCCGGTCGACATGACTACCATCGCGATCCCGCCGGGGATGCCGCAGTACGACGACGTGCCGCGTTTCGACGTGGCGAAGGTGCGCGCCGACTTTCCGATCCTGGACCGGGAGGTCAACGGGCACCGGCTGGTCTATCTCGACAGCGCCAACACCTCGCACAAGCCGCGGCAGGTGCTCGACGTGCTCGCCGAGCACTACGCGATGCACAACGCCAACGTCTCCCGCTCGGTGCACACGCTGGGCACGGAGGCCACCGAGGCGTACGAGGGCGCGCGGGCGAAGGTCGCCGCGTTCGTCAACGCGCCGAGCGTGGACGAGGTGGTGTTCACCAAGAACTCCACCGAGGCGATCAACATCGTCGCGTACGCCTTCTCCAACGCCTCGCTGCGGCCCGACGCCGACCCGCGGTTCCGGCTCGGCCCCGGTGACGAGGTGGTGATCTCCGAGATGGAGCACCACTCGAACATCGTCCCGTGGCAGCTGCTCTGCGAGCGGACCGGCGCGACGCTGCGCTGGTTCCCGGTCACCGACCACGGGCGCCTGGACGAGTCGGGGCTGGCGGACCTGGTCACCGAGCGGACGAAGATCGTCTCCCTGGTGCACATGTCCAACATCCTCGGCACCGTCAACGCCACCGCGCGGATCACCGAGCGGGTCCGCGAGGTGGGGGCGCTGCTGCTGCTCGACTGCTCCCAGTCGGTGCCGCACATGCCGATGGACGTGGTCGACTACGACGCCGACTTCGTCGTGTTCACCGGGCACAAGATGTGCGGCCCGACCGGCATCGGGGTGCTCTGGGGCCGGGCCGAGCTGCTGGCGGCGATGCCGCCGGTGCTCGGCGGCGGGTCGATGATCGAGACGGTGTCGATGGCGCGCTCGACGTTCGCCGCGCCGCCGGCCCGGTTCGAGGCGGGCACCCCGCCGATCGCCGAGGCGGTCGCGCTCGGCGCCGCCGTCGACTACCTCACCGGCATCGGGATGCGGGCCATCCAGTGGCACGAGAAGGAGCTGACGGCGTACGCGCTGGACGCCCTCGCCACGGTGCGCGGCCTGCGGATCTTCGGGCCGACCGTGCCGGTGGGCCGGGGCGGCACCATCTCGTTCGCCCTCGGCGACATCCACCCGCACGACGTCGGGCAGGTGCTCGACTCGCTCGGCGTGCAGGTGCGGGTGGGCCACCACTGTGCCCGGCCGGTGTGCACCCGGTTCGGCGTGCCGGCCATGACGCGGGCCTCGTTCTACCTCTACACCACCACCGAGGAGATCGACGCCCTGGTGGCGGGCCTGGAGCAGGCGCGGAAGGTGTTCGACTGATGCAGCTCGACCAGCTCTACCAGGAGATCATCCTGGACCACTACAAGCACCCGCACGGCCGTGGTCTGCGCGACGCGGACGACCCGGGCGCCCGGGTCGCCGAGGCGCACCACGTCAACCCGACCTGCGGCGACGAGGTCACGGTCCGGGTGGCGACCGACGGCGACGTGCTGCACGACGTCTCGTACGACGGCATGGGCTGCTCGATCAGCCAGGCGTCGGCGAGCGTGTTGCACGAGCTGCTGGTCGGGCGGGGCGCGGGTGAGGCGTTCCGGGTGCACGAGGCGTTCGTCGAGTTGATGTCCGGCCGTGGTCAGGTCACGCCGGACGAGGACGTGCTCGGTGACGGGGTCGCGTTCGCGGGCGTCGCCCGCTACCCCGCCCGGGTGAAGTGCGCGCTGTTGCCGTGGATGGCGTTCAAGGACGCCGCGGCACGCGCCGGCGTGGGCGTGAGCCCTTCGGAGGTTAAGGCATGAGTAGCGAGGACACCGCCACCGCGGCGACGCCGGCGACCGAGGGCACGGCGACGCCGGCCACGGACGCCGCCGCGCCGGCCGCGGGTGACGGCGGCAAGGCCGCGGGTGCCCGGGCCGCCGTCGCCGACATCGAGGAGGCGATGAAGGACGTCGTCGACCCCGAGCTGGGCATCAACGTGGTCGACCTCGGCCTGGTGTACGGCGTGCACGTCGGCGACGACAACGTCGCCACGCTGGACATGACGCTGACGTCGGCGGCCTGCCCGCTGACCGACGTGATCGAGGACCAGGCCCGCCAGGCGCTGACCACCGGCCCCGGCGGCGGCTTGGTCGACGACATTCGGATCAACTGGGTGTGGCTCCCGCCGTGGGGCCCGGACAAGATCACCGACGAGGGGCGCGACCAGCTCCGCTCCCTCGGCTTCAACGTCTGACCCGGCCCAGCGTCGGTCCCCGTCGAGCGCGCCGCCCCTCCCGGGCGGCGCGCTCGACGCGTTCCTGTCGACGGACGACGGCGGCCAGCTCGCCGACGACGGCGCGGGTGTCCCACAGCCGCGGATGGCCCGGCGCGTGCGGGGACGGCCTTCTCTTCTACCCTGCCGCGTTCCGGCGGAGCGACGCCAGGGTGCGATCCGCGTGACATCCTCTATCGATAGTTGTCACCATCTATCTGGAGGAGACGGCACATGCGATCTCGGTTGCTCTCCATCGCGTCCGCGCTGGCGCTCGTCACGAGTGGCTCGGCGCTGGCGTTGCTGCCCGCCAGCCCGGCCAGTGCCCACTGCAGCGGGCACGGCACCCACCCGGATCTGTACAGCGGGGGTGCCATCTCGTTCGGGAACGGGACCAACATCCGGGCCTATCCGCACATCGACTGCGGCAGTCGCGGGCTCGGCTACCCGAGTCAGGGGATCGACGTCCACTGCGCCACCTACACCAACGCGCTCTGGATCTACCTCCGTAACACCACCACCGGAGTCAACGGGTGGTCCCGGTTGGACGCCCTCAGTGTCTCGGAGCCAACCACCATCGCCGACTGCTCGAACACCGTCGCGGCGCACCGGCTGGCCTGACTGTGAGGCTGGACGGGTCGGCCCGTACGTGATGGGTTGATGGCTGGCAGCAGTGGACGTGACCCATGCCCTGACGGGCTTGTGTGCCTTTGAGGCGACTTGTCCGTCTGCTGCTGCCGGCGCCGGCCCGGCGGGAGACGTTTGGCCTGATCAGGAGCTTGACCGCCAGTTAGCGGCTGGCGTGTCGCCCACGGCCGGCGTTCGTCGCAGCCGGCGAGGTGCCGGGAAATGGGTGGCGGCGGGTGGGGTAGGGAAGCAGGATCGGGGCGTGATCGAGACGTACCCGGTGCTGAGCCCTCCCGTTGCCGCGGCCACCGCCGTGCGGCGACAGCGGACGGTGCCCGGCCGCGCCTCGACCCGCCGCCGGCCGTCGTGACCGGCGCGTTCCTGGCCGGTCTGGTCGCCGGCTACGGCGTCGCCGTTCCGGTCGGTGCGATCGCGATCCTCATCCTCGGGCTCAGCGCCCGCACGTCGTTCCGGGTCGGCGCCGCCGCCGCGCTCGGAGTGGCCGCCGCGGACGGGCTCTACGCCGCCGTGGCGGCCCTCGGCGGGGCCGCGGTCGCCGGCCTGGTCGCCCCGGTCGCCGGGCCGCTGCGGCTGGCCGCCGCCGTCGTGCTGCTCGCCCTCGCCGGCCACGGCGCCTGGCGTGCCCTACGCCCCCGCACCGCGACCGGGACGACCGGTGCCCGTCGAGGCCTGGACACCCCGCCCCGGGCGTTCGCCGGCGTGCTCGCGCTGACCCTGCTGAACCCCGCGACGGTGGTGTACTTCGCGGCGCTCGTGCTGGGCCGGGCCGACGCCGCCGACCCGGATCCACGGGCCGCCGCGCTCTTCGTGCTCGGCGCGTTCGTCGCCTCGGCGAGCTGGCAACTGCTCATCGCCGGCGGTGGCACCCTGGTCGGCCGGGCACTCGCCGGGACGCGCGGGCGGCTGGTGACCGCGCTGCTCTCCAGCGCGATCATCGCCGCGCTGGCCGTCGCGATGCTGCTGCCCGACTGAGCCGCCGGCGGCCCGGTGCCGTAGGTTCGGGCGCATGAGCAGCCGACCCGCAGCCGGGGGTGGCCGTTGGGTCGAGGTCGGCCCCGGCCGGGTCGCCCGCTGGGTCGAGGGCTTCGCCGACCGGCACGGCGTGCCCACCACCACCATTCAGGCGTACGGGCTGCTGCTCGCCGCCCCGGACGGCGCGACCGCCGAGCTGCACACCCCGCCCGGCGCGCCGGCCGCCCCGGACGTGCCCGGTTTCGTGGCCGCCGCGGCCACGCCCCGCCGGATCGGCCTGCTGCTGGCCCGCAAGGGCGCGGTGGCGGTGGGCGTCGCGGCGGGCGAGGAGCTGACGGTGTCGAAGGTGGACACCCGGTACGTGCAGGGCCGCACCGCCGCCGGGGGGTGGTCCCAGCAGCGCTTCGCCCGGCGGCGCGACAACCAGGCGAATGCGGCGCTGGGCGACGCGACCGAGTTGGCCGTACGGCTGCTGTTGCCGGAGGCGTCGTCCCTGAGCGCGCTGGTCTGCGGCGGCGACCGGCGGGCGGTGGACACCGTGCTGGCGGACCGGCGGCTCGCCCCGCTGGCCGCGCTGCGCGCGGAGCGGCTGCTGGACGTGCCCGAGCCCCGGCACGCCGTGCTGGTCGGCGCGATCGTGGCGGCCCGCGCGGTCCGGATCCTGGTCCGCGATCCCGTCAACTGAACCGGGGCCCCGCTTGCCGCCGTGGCGACGCGGGACCCCGTTGCGGGGCGGGTGACGGGCTCACAGCGCCCCGCTGAAGGTGTCGCACGACTTCGGGTCACCGGTGGAGTAACCGCGGGTGAACCACTGCCTGCGCTGCTCGGAGGAGCCGTGGGTGAACTCGTCGGGGTTCACCGGCCGGTTCGCCCGCTCGGAGATGGCGTCGTCGCCGATCTTCTCGGCGGTGTCGACGGCCTGCTGGATGTCCTGCTCGCTGATGCTGGTGAAGATCTTCTGGCCGCTGGAGTCGGCGGTGCCGGTGGCGTTCTTCGCCCAGGCGCCGGCGTAGCAGTCGGCCTGGAGTTCCAGCTTGACCGAGAGCGCGTTGGCGCTGTCCGGGTCGCGCTGCTGCTGGCGACGCATCTGGGCCTCGGTGCCGAGCAGGTCCTGCACGTGGTGGCCGTACTCGTGGGCGAGCACGTACGGCTGGGCGAATTCGCCGGAGGCCCCGAGCTGCTGGGCGAGCACCCGGTAGAAGGTGAGGTCGATGTAGACCAGGTCGTCGGCGGGGCAGTAGAACGGGCCGACGCCGGAGTCGGCCTGCCCGCAGGCGGTGTTGACGCCCTGGCTGAAGAAGACCGTCCGGGACGGGCGGTACTGCTCGCCGAACGCCTCGGGCAGGGCCTTCTGCCAGTACGCCTGGATGGAGTTGACGTAGAGCGCGTTGCGGCAGTCGAGCTGCTGGAGCGCGTCGTCGGCCGAGCACTTCTGCTCCAGCGACGTGTTGTCGCCCTGCGGGTCCCCGCCGCCGTTGGTGGCGGCGTTCAGGCCGAAGCCGCCACCGACGAGGGCGACGAGCACGGCGATGACGAGGCCGACGATGCCGCCCCGGCCGCCGCCGATCGGGATCGGGATGCCGCCCAGCCCGCCGCCCCCGCCGGATCCTCGCCGGTCGTCCACCTGGCTGGTGTCGATCCGCGCGTTCTCGTTCAGCTCCATGTCTACCCCGATCACCGTTTTGATCCGTTTTGGTGGTTGCGGTACCGGACCGGGTCCGGACGGCGTTTCGGTACCCGATGATCTTGGTCGGTAATCCGGCGGGGCGGTCGGGCGACGCCCGGTACACTTGCCACGTGCTGCTCTGCGAAGGCTGAACCGCCCCGCGCCGACGGGCCTCGTGCCCGCCGGCGCTTTCGCGTGCCCTGAGTCAGCCCTTCCAGACCCCGAGAGCGAGTCCTCCGACATGATCACTGCCACCGGCCTGGAGCTTCGTGCCGGCGCCCGGATCCTGCTGTCCGACACCACGCTGCGGGTGCAGCCGGGTGACCGGATCGGCCTGGTCGGCCGCAACGGCGCCGGCAAGACCACCACGCTCAAGGTGCTCGCCGGCGAGGGGCAGCCCTACGCCGGCCAGATCGAGCGGCGCAGCGCCATCGGCTACCTCCCGCAGGACCCGCGGACCGGCGACCTGGAGGTCACCGGCCGCGACCGGGTGCTCTCCGCCCGAGGCCTGGACGTGCTGATGGCCCAGATGAAGGAGATCGAGGCCAAGCTCGCCGACGGCGCCGACGACCGGCTGGTCCGCCGCTACGGCGCGCTGGAGGACCAGTTCGCCTCCCTCGGCGGGTACGCCGCCGAGGCCGAGGCCGCCCGGATCTGCGCCAACCTCGGCCTGCCGGACCGGGCGCTCGCCCAGACCATCGGCACCCTCTCCGGCGGCCAGCGCCGCCGCATCGAGTTGGCCCGGATCCTGTTCCGGGACGCCGGCGAGAACGGCGGCGGCATCCTGCTGCTCGACGAGCCGACCAACCACCTCGACGCCGACTCGATCACCTGGCTGCGCAACTTCCTCGCCAACCACAAGGGCGGCCTGATCGTGATCTCCCACGACGGCTCGCTGCTGGAGTCGGTGGTCAACAAGGTCTGGTTCCTCGACGCCACCCGCTCGGTGGTCGACGTCTACAACCTCGGCTGGAAGGCGTACCTGGAGGCCCGCGAGACCGACGAGCGGCGCCGCCGCCGGGAGCGGGCCAACGCCGAGAAGAAGGCCGGCGCGCTGATGGCGCAGGCCGACAAGATGCGGGCCAAGGCCACCAAGACCGTCGCCGCGCAGAACATGGCCCGGCGGGCCGAGAAGCTGATCGCCGGCCTGGAGGAGGTACGCGTCGCCGACAAGGTGGCGAAGGTCCGCTTCCCGAGCCCGGCCCCGTGCGGCAAGACCCCGCTCACCGCGACCGGCCTGTCGAAGTCGTACGGCTCGCTGGAGATCTTCACCGACGTGAACGTGGCGGTGGACCGGGGCTCCCGGGTGGCCATCCTCGGCCTCAACGGCGCCGGCAAGACCACCCTGCTGCGGATGCTCGGCGGCCTGCTGGAGCCGGACACCGGCGAGGTGCACGCCGGCCACGGCCTGCGGCTCGGCTACTACGCGCAGGAGCACGAGACGCTCGACGTGGACCGCACGGTCCTGGAGCACATGCGCAGCGCCGCCATCGAGCAGACCGACACCGACCTGCGGAAGATCCTCGGCGCGTTCCTGTTCTCCGGCGACGACGTGGACAAGCCGGCCGGGGTGCTCTCCGGCGGCGAGAAGACCCGGCTGGCGCTGGCCACCCTGGTCTGCTCCGGGGCGAACGTGCTGCTGCTCGACGAGCCGACGAACAACCTCGACCCGGTCAGCCGGGAGCAGGTGCTCGACGCCATCGCCCGCTACCCGGGCGCGATCGTGCTGGTCACCCACGACCCTGGCGCGGTCATGGCGCTCAAGCCGGACCGCGCCATCCTGCTCCCCGACGGCGACGAGGACGCCTGGAGCGACGACCTGCTCGAACTCGTCGAGCTGGCCTGACCCACCGCCCGACGCCGGCCCACGGCGTCGATCATGAAGTTGTTGTCGCGACACGCCGGGCCTAGCGCAACAACTTCATGATCAACGCGGCTCGCGGCTCGCGGCGAGGGGGTCAGCGCAGGAGGGTTAGGAGGTGGGGGAGGACGTTCGAGGTGGCCAGGATGACCACGCCGATGGCGATGAACACGGCCGGGACGAGCCAGTGGCCGGCTCGTTCGACCACACCGGTCACCCGCGGGTGGCCGCCCAGCCAGGCGCCCGCCGCGCACCACAGCGCGACGAGCACTACGAAGACCAGCAGGAATACCGCGCTGTCGGCCGGCCCGAGGGCGCGGAACACCGGCACGTAGACGGCGATGTTGTCCGCGCCGTTGGCGATCGTCACCCCGGCCACCCCGAGCGTGGAGCCCACCACCGCCGGGGCCTCGTCGGCTTCCCGGTCGAGCAGCGCGCGCACGCCGAGGGCGATCGGCAGCAGCCCGAGCAGCCCGGTCCACGGATCGGGCACCACCAGCAGCCCGGCCGCGACCACCGCGCTGGCCAGCGCCAGCGCGCCGATGCCCAGGTACTGCCCGGCCACGATCTGCCAGGTGCGGGGGCGGCCGGTGCTGCGGGCGGCGACGAAGAACAGCGTCAGGACGACGATGTCGTCGATGTCGGTGGCGGCGAAGACCACCGCCGCGCCAGCGGCCGTGTCGAGGAGGTCCGTCACGTCAGGCAGGGTACGGAGCGCCCGTCGCCGCCGCGCGGGCGCGGGGCGTCGACCCCGGCCCCGTCGGGAGTATCACTCTATCGGGAAGATGACAACGCATAGCGTGTCGGTTGGCGAAGAGTTGATATCTGGCGCATGATCGTTCGAGGCGGTCTAATAGGTGGGACCGTATCCGAACCGCACAGTCTGGGACGTGAGGACACAGCATGGCAGCCACTGGCACAGCCACCAGCACTGAGAAGGGTCGCCGGATCGTCGGAGCCGAGCGTCAGACGCTCGCCAAGGACCTGGTAAAGCGGTACACCTCGGGTGAGAGCATCCGCGCGCTCGCGGCCTCGACCGGCCGTTCCTACGGGTTCATCCACCGGGTGCTCACCGAGTCCGGGGTGCAGCTGCGGCAGCGCGGCGGCGCCCGGCGCCGCAAGAAGGCGTGACCCGCCCCCCCAACGTCGTCCACCAGCACCGCGCCCCGGATCGTCCGGTGACCGCCGAGGCGACCGGGGTTCGGCTGGAATGCGAAGGGCCGGTCGCGACGGTCACGTTGTGTCGGCCCGACGTGCTCAACGCCCAGACCCCGGCGATGTGGCGCGCGATGAGCGACTTCGCGCGCGACCTGCCCGGCGACGTCCGCGTCGTGGTCGTGCGTGGCGAGGGGCGGGCGTTCTCCGCCGGCCTCGACCTGACGGTGGCCGGCGCCTCCGGGCCGGGCTCGTTCGCCGAGCTCGCCACCATGCCCGAGCAGGAGTGTGCGGACCGCATCGCGGAGTTGCAGGGCGGCTTCACCTGGTTGCACCGGCCCGACATCGTCTCCGTCGCCGCCGTGCAGGGCCACGCGATCGGCGCCGGCTTCCAGCTGGCGCTCGCCTGTGACCTGCGGGTGCTCGCCGAGGACGCGAAGTTCTCCATGGCCGAGGTGACGCTCGGCCTGGTGCCGGATCTCGCCGGCACCAAGCGCCTGGTTGACCTCGTCGGCTACTCCCGCGCGCTGGAGATCTGCGCCACCGGCCGGCGGATGGACGCCGCCGAGGCGGACCGGATCGGTCTGGCCACCCTGGTCGTGCCGAACGCCGCCCTCGACGCCGCGGTGCGCGATCTGACGGCGGGTCTGCTGGCCAACAACCGGGACGCGGTGGTGGAGATCAAGGCGCTGCTGGCCGGGGCTGCCGGCCGGTCCGCCGGCGAGCAGCAGCGGGCCGAGCGCGAGGCGCAGACGCGTCGGCTGCGCGATCTCGCCGGGCGGGGAGAATAGTAAGGACCGTTCGGGAAGATCCGGGTTACGACCGAGGTTGTCAGAGGCGTCGGGAGAATCGACCTGACGGTGCGGTCGACCCGACGACCCGGAGGTGAACGTGTCCAACCCGATGTCCGGTGGCGGCATGGCCGGTTGGAGCATGCTCCGGTCGATGCGCAGCCGCGACGAGATCTCCACGCACCGGCTCAAGCGCGGCGTGGCCCGCCGGATCGTGGCCTTCGCGCGGCCCTACCGCCGCGACATCGTCGTCTTCCTGGTGACCGTGGTGCTGGCCGCGATCATCGGGGTCGCCACCCCGGTGCTCGCCGGCGACGTGATCGACGCGATCAGCCGGGGCGGCTCGGGGGCCGGCAACCTGGTGGTGCGGCTGGCCCTGGTCATCGCCGCGCTCGCCGTGGCCGACGCGCTGCTCTCTCTGGCCCAGCGGTGGTATTCGGCCCGCATCGGCGAGGGCATCATCCTCGACCTGCGCACCCGGGTCTACGACCACGTCCAGCGGATGCCGCTGCAGTTCTTCACCCGCACCCAGACCGGCGCTCTGGTCAGCCGGCTCAACAACGACGTGCTCGGCGCCCAGCGGGCGTTCACGTCGACGCTGTCCGGCGTGGTCAGCAACGTCATCCAGCTGGTGCTCACCGCCGCCGTGATGTTCACCCTCTCCTGGCAGATCACGGCGCTGTCGCTGGTGCTGCTGCCGGTCTTCATCATCCCGGCCCGCCGGGTCGGCAAGCGGCTCGCCGAGATCACCCGGGAGTCCTACAACCTCGACGCGAAGATGAACGCGACGATGACCGAGCGCTTCGGCGTCTCGGGGGCGCTGCTGGTGAAGCTCTTCGGGCGGCCCGAGGTGGAGGCGCGCCGGTTCGCCGGGCGGGCCGAGCGGGTCCGCGACATCGGCATCCAGTCCGCGATGTACTCGCGGACGTTCTTCGTCGCGATGCTGCTGGTCGCCTCGCTGGCCCAGGCGCTCACCTACGGCCTCGGCGGCTGGCTCGCGGTCACCGGCAACGTCAGCGCCGGCACCGTGGTCACCCTCGCGTTGCTGCTCACCCGCCTCTACGGCCCGCTGACCGCGCTGTCCAACGTCCGGGTGGACGTGATGAGCGCGCTGGTCTCCTTCGACCGGGTCTTCGAGGTGCTCGACCTGAAGCCGGCCATCGAGGAGAAGCCCGACGCCGTCGCGGTGCCCCGGGGCAGCGGCCGGGTCGAGTTCCGCGACGTGCGGTTCCGCTACCCCAGCGCCGCGGAGATCTCGCTGGCCTCGCTGGAGGAGGTCGCCGCGCTGGACCGTACGGTCAACGAGCCGGTGCTCAAGGGCGTCTCGTTCGCCGTCGAGCCGGGGCAGATGGTGGCGCTGGTCGGGCCCTCCGGCGCCGGCAAGTCGACGCTGTCCATGCTGATCTCCCGGGTCTACGACGTCACCGACGGGCAGGTGCTGGTCGGCGGGGTCGACGTCCGCGACGCCACCTTCGACTCGCTGCGCGACGAGATCGGCGTGGTCACCCAGGATTCGCACCTGTTCCACGAGACCATCGCCGACAACCTGCGCTACGCCAAGCCGGACGCCACCGACGACGAGATCTGGGCGGCGCTGGCCGGCGCGCAGGTCGCCGACCTGGTGCGGTCCCTGCCGGACGGGCTGGACACCACCGTCGGCGAGCGCGGCTACCGCTTCTCGGGCGGCGAGAAGCAGCGCATCGCCATCGCCCGGCTGCTGCTCAAGGCCCCGTCGATCGTGATCCTCGACGAGGCGACCGCGCACCTCGACTCGGAGAGTGAGGCGGCGGTGCAGCGGGCGCTGTCGGTGGCGCTGACCGGGCGTACGGCGCTCGTGATCGCGCACCGGCTCTCCACCGTCCGCGACGCCGACCAGATCCTGGTCCTCGACGACGGTCGGATCGTCGAGCGGGGCCGGCACGAGGAGTTGGTCGCCGTGGGCGGCCTCTATGCCGAGCTCTACCGCACCCAGTTCGCGGTCGCCGACTCGCCCACCCCGTACGTGGACGCGACCGGCCCCGAGCCGGTGAGTCTGCCGCTGCGGTCCTACGTCGCCGACGAGGCGATGCCGCCGGCCGCGGCCAACTGACGCCTCAGCCGGTGGCGACGACCGCCGCCCGCAGCTCGCCGAACGCCGCGCCGAGGGTCTCGGGAGTGAAGTGCGCGTTCAGGCCGCTGGGGTTGGGCAGCACCCAGAGCCGGGCGCCGGCGAGCGGCTCCGGCTGCGGGCCGAACGCGGCCTTCGGCCGGGCGAACCCGATCCGGTAAGCGGTCACCCCGACCACGGCGACCCACCGGGGGCGGTACCGCTCGACCTTGCCGGTGAGGATCTCCGCCCCCTCGACCAGCTCGGCGGCGGTCAGCTCGTCGGCCCGGGCGCTGGCCCGCGCGACCATGTTGGTGATGCCCAGCCCGAGGCCGGGCAACTCGTCCTGCTCGGCGGGGTGCAGCAGCCGGGGCGTGAAGCCGCCCCGGTGCAGCGCCGGCCAGAACCGGTTGCCGGGCCGCGCGAAGTGCCACCCGGTCGCGGCCGACCACAGGCCCGGGTTGATCCCGACGAAGAGCACGTCCAGCCCGGGTGCGACGAGATCGGGGATCGTGCGGTCCACCGCCGCGGCGAGCTCCTCCCGCGTGGGTCGCGGATACCGGTGCGCGGCGTCCCCGGGGCCGGGTGTCGGTTCGGGGCGGCCACCCCGTCCGGTGCCCCCGGCACCGACCGGTCCGCCGGGCGACGGGACCACTACAGGCTCCGCAGCGCGCCACCGTCGACCGGCACGGTGACCCCGGTGAGGTAGCTCGCGGCGGGGGAGAGCACGAACGCGGCCACCCGGCCGAACTCCGCCGGCGCGCCGATGCGGCGCAGCGGGATGCCCGCCTCGGCCTCCGCGCGGGCCCGCTCGGGGTCGCCCGTGGCGGCGAACAGCTCGACGTTGCGGTCGGTCATGATCCGCCCGGGCAGCAGGCCGACCATCCGTACGCCCCGGGGCCCGTACTCGTCGGCGACGTCCTTGGCCATCCCGACCAGGCCGGGCCGCAGGCCGTTGGAGATGCCCAGGCCGGGCACCGGCGAACGTGCCGAGGTCGACAGGACCAGCCCGATCGCGCCGCCGTCGCCCTCGCCCAGGGCAGCGGCGACCGTACGCACCGTGCGGACGGTGCCCAGGAAGACCGTCTCGAAGGACCGGCGCCACTGCTCGTCGGTGACCGACGCGGCGCTGCCCGGCGGCGGCCCGCCCACCGAGACCAGCGCCCCGTCGAGGCGCCCGAAGTGCTCGCGGGCCGCCCCCACCAGCCGCTCCGGTGTCTCCGGGTCGGTCAGGTCGGCGGTCAGCCCGACGGCCCGGTCCGGCCCGCCGAGGCGCTGCGCGGCGGCGGCCACCGCGTCGGCGTCCCGGGCGGAGAGCACCACGCGGGCGCCGTCGGCGACGAGGCACTCCGCGGTCGCGTAGCCCAGGCCGCGGGAGGCACCGGTCAGTACGTACACCCGATCGGTCAGTCCGAGATCCATACCGTCGATCCTGCCGTACCCGGGCGGATGCGCCAGCCGGGGGCGGTGGGTCGAGTCAGCGGCGCGCGCGGCGCAGCAGGCGTACCCGACCGGCGAGCTGGACCGCGACGGCGCCGCCGGCGCGCCCCCACCCCGGCAGGCGGCGGGGCCGCGGCGGCCCGTGCCCGTCGTAGCGGTCGGTGGCCTCCCGGGCGGCCAGCTCCTCCGCGCCCAGCGGCGGCAGCGAGCCCCGGTCGCGCAGGTCGCGGGCAAGGTCCCAGCCGTCGCGCAGGGAGCCGGCGGTCGGCCGCCCCGCCGCCCACCGGGCGAAGGTCGCCGGCCAGTCCGTGCCGAGGCCGGCGGCGAGCAGCGGCCAGTGCCGGGCCACGTCCCCGGCCCGCTTGCGCAGCAGCGCGGCCCGGGCGGCGGCGAGCGCGGCCGGGTCGAAGCCGGATGGGGGCGGGCCGCCGGCCACCAGCGCCGCCACCAGTTCCGCCTGCCGGGCGGCCAGGTCGCCGTTCACGTCACCGCCGGGAAGCCGGAGGCGGCGGCGAGGGCGTCCAGCTCGGCGCGCAGCGTGGCCGCGGGCGGGTAGTGCCCGTCGCGTTCCAGCAGCAGCGCCGGCGGCCGGTGCCGGGCGCACAGCTCGCGCAGCAGGTCGAGCACCGCGGCTGGAACCGGGTCGGTGTGGGTGTCGTGGTAGAAGCCGCCGTGGTCGGCGCCGCCCGCCACGTGCAGGTAGGCGATCCGGTCCAACGGCAGCCGGTCGAGCAGCGCGACCGGGTCGCCGCCCCGGTTGCGGGCGTTGGCGTACACGTTGGCGACGTCGAGCAGCAGGAACGCGCCGGTGCGGTCCAGGATCTCGGTCAGGAAGTCGGCCTCGTCGAGCTCGTCGTCGGGCCAGTCGAACAGGGCGGCGATCGGCTCCAGCGCGATCGGCGCCGGCAGCTCGGCCTGCGCGCGGGCGACGTTGGCGCAGACCGCGTCGACCGCCTCCCGGCTGCGCGGCAGCGGCAGCAGGTGGCCGGCCTCGACGCCGCCGGCCCGGACGAACGCGATGTGCTCGCTGACCAGTGGCGCCTCGACCAGTTCCGCCACCGCGGCCAGGTGGGCGACCCGGGCCGGGTCGACCGGCTCCGCGCCGCCGAGGGAGAGCCGCACGCCGTGCGGCACGACGGTCACGCCGCGTTCGCGCAGCTCGGCGAGCCCGGCGGGCAGCGGCCCGGTCGCGGTGACGCCCTCCGCGACCACCTCCACGAAGCGCAGCCCGGGCAGGTCGGCGACGAAACCGGCGATCTCCGGTCGCCAGCCGATGCCCACCCCGCGCGGGCCGGTCATCCGCCGCACCCGCCTCCGCAACCGCCCCCGCAGCCGCCCCCGCCGCCCCCGCCGCCGCCGCACGAGCTGCCGCCACCACAGCCGGAGGAGCCGCCACCACCGCTCGCCGCCTGCCGCTGGATCTCGGCCTGCTCGGCGAAGCCGGGGTCCATCGCCCACAGTGACGCGGTGCCGAACAACGCCACCCCCATCGCGGCGCCCGCCGCGCCGTAGGTGGCGTAGGCGGGGGTGGACGCGGGCGCGAGGTAGGTGTGCTGCTGTCGCAGGCCGCGCAGCTCGCGGGTGGCGGCGCGGGTCCGCCGGGGCACCCGGTGCAGCAGGACGGCCACCACGATCAGCGGGATCTGGCTCAGCACGAGCCAACCCACCGGGCGGTCGTTCGACAGGCCCGCGAAGATCCGGAACACGCCGACCGCCAGCAGGAGGGTGAGCAGGAACGCCCACTGGCGCAGCGCCGCCCGGCGCGCCTGCGTGAGCGCGAGCCCGCGCTGCTCCAGGCTGGTCCGGAGCTGGTCGAGCGCCCGGCGTACCCACTCGTCGCGGTGCAGCGCGCGGGTGGTCGCGTTCCGGCCGGCCGCGAGGTGGATCGCCTGGTCCAGCGGCGTGGTCCCGGCCGGCAGCGGGCCGCCGGTGGTCAGCCGCCGGTCCGGCCGTACGCCGATCGCCCCGCTGCTCCGCAGCCCGCCGAGCGAGGCCCAGATCGCCAGCTGCTCCCCACCGTTGAGGTAGGCGACCTGTTGCGGGCCGAGCTGGCCGACGTCGCCGGCCGGCGGGCCGGCGAGGACGCGGATGCGGTGGACGATGGCGCCGACGACGACCACGGCGGCGGCGAGGAGGTAGACCCGGAGGAAGACGGGCCCGGGAATGCCCCAGGTGTCACCCGGTGCGGCGAGGACAGACATCTGCTGCTCCTGTCGTGCGAGGGGATCGCGGCCTCATTGTGGAGCAGTCCCGCCAGGGCGGACCGACCGCGAGGGGCGAGTTACCGGACCGATACGGAACGGGTGGCGGCTCCGGACACCCGGGGCGGCGCCGCGACCGGGGTGGCCGGTCAGCGGCGGCGGACCGCTTCCTCGACCAGGTCGAGCACCGGGCCGAGGTCGCCGGCGGGGCGTCCCATCGCGAGGTGCAGCACCAGGCCGTCGTAGGCCAGTTCGAGGAACTGGGCCAGCACGTCGATCGGCACGTCCTCGCGGAGCACGCCCGCCTCCCGCTGGCGGGCCAGCCGTTCGCGGGTCGCCTCGGCGACCGCCGCCGATCGTTCCGCCCACCGCTTGGCGAACGCCGGGTCGGTCCGCAGCCGCCGGGAGACCTCCAGCTGGCTGCCGAGCCAGCCGGTGGTGTCGGGGGAGACCGCGCCGGCCAGCAGGTCGCGCATCACCTGGACCAGGCCGTTGCGGGCGACCGTCTCCACCATGGCGGCGGCGTCGTCCTCGGCGACCGCGAGGAAGAGCGAGTCCTTGTCGCGGAAGTGGTGGAAGATCGCGCCCCGGGACAGCCGGGTGGCCTCTTCGAGCCGACGCACGGTGGCGCCCTCGTAGCCGTGCCGCGCGAAACACGCCCGCGCGGCGGCGAGGATCTCCTGCCGACGGGCGTCGAGCTGGTCCTGACTTACTCTGGGCACGGGTCGATCGTGTCAGGTCACCCCCCGTCACGCAAACCGTACGTACGGCTTGGTTGCGGCGCACGAATGATCATCATGCCTCCGCCCGCCCGCTAGGATCGGGCCCGTGACGCCACTCCCCGCCGCCGTCGCGGTCCCCGCCGCCCCGCTGACCGTCGCCGCCGTGCAGGCCGAGCCTGTCCCCGGAGACGTGGCTGGCAACGCGGCGAGCGCCGCCCGGCTGGTCCGCCGGGCGACGGAGCGGGGTGCGCGGGTGACCGTGCTGCCCGAGCTCTTCCTGCCCGCGTACCACCCGCCGACGCTCGCGGCCGACCCGGCCGGCACCGACGTCGCGGCCGACGCCACGGCGACCGTCGCCGACCCTCGGCTGGACCCGCTGCGCGAGGCCGCCCGCGACGGCGGCGCCGCCGTGGTGGTCGGCGCGGCGGTCCGGCACCCGGACGGGCGGCGGACCATCTCGTCCCTGGTGGTCGACCGGGCCGGCGTGGTCCGCGTCGGGTACGACAAGCAGCAGCTCTGGAGCGGCGAACGCGAGCTGTTCAGCCCCGGCGACCGGGGCGCCACCCTGCTCGTCGACGACTGGCGGCTCGGGCTCGGCATCTGCTACGACGGCTGCTTCCCGGAGCACGGCCGCGCCGCCGCGGCCGACGGGGCGCACGGCTACCTGTGCCCGAGCGGCTACCTGGCCGGCTCCGAGCACCGCCGCGACCTCTACTACGCCGCCCGCGCGCTGGACAACACGATGTACGTGGTGTTCGCCAACTCCGTCGACGGCGCGGACCCGTGGCGGTTCAACGGTGGCGCCGCGGTCTACGACCCGGAGGGCCGGCCGCTGGCGCGGGGCGCGGACACCGGCGAGGCCGTGCTGGTCGTCGCGCTGGCGCCAGAGGCCCTCGCGGCCACCCGGGCGGCCCACTCCATGCTGCTGGACCGCCTTCCCGACCAGGGACGCGCCCGTTCGTCGCTGCCGGCCTGACGGAGGCCGCCGCTCGGGCCTGTCGGCGAGTACCGGAGTCCCGTAGGGTGCCCGGCTGTCGCTGCTCCTGCCCGCTGCGCGGCGCCTGGGTGGTCGGCGACGGGCCGGAGGCGGACATCGGCGGCGCCGCCGCCGTCGGCCTGCCCAGCGTCTGGCTGCACCGGGGGCGCACCTGGGCCGACCGCCGCTTCGCGCCGACCCGCACCGTGGACGGCCTGATCGCCGCCGTCGCGGTGGTGCTCGGCGGCTGAGCGGCCGGCGGAGACATCCCGGCGGCTGAGCGGCGGGGCTGCGGCACCGCGGCGGCGGACCGGCCGGCCGTGCCGCCGGGCCGGCCGGCCGTGCCGTCTGGGCGGTCCCGGGCGCGGGTCGGGCGGCTCGGGTAATTCGGTTGACCGGGCGCCACCGGGCCGAGAGCATGGTCGGCGCATCGTGCACCCGGGCGTGCGCCCGGTCGAGGAGAGGGGGTCGGTCATGGCCGTCTTCGCAGGTCACATCCACCTGCCTCCATCAGCCTCGAGCAAGGGATCACCACCGCAGTGCGCGATCACGACCTTCCGGCGCGCGAGCGCCGTACCCGCGGCAAGCGCCGCTTCGACGACGACGAACCGCTCTTCCTGAAGCGCGGCCGGGCGGCCGAGCCCGTCCCCGCCGACCCCGACGCCGAGCCGGACCCCGACACGGGGGAGCGCTGGTCCTCCTGGGACGACGCCGTGCACGGCCCGCAGCCCCACCCGGACTGGCTGGTCACCGAGCTGGCCGCGAAGGACACCGAGCTCGGTGTCCTGAAGACCGGCAAGGAGGCGGACGTCCACCTGGTGCGCCGGGCCGTGCCCGGCACCGACCGTTCCTGCCTGCTGGCCGTCAAGCGCTACCGGGACGCCCAACACCGGCTCTTCCACCGCGACGCCGGCTATCTGGAGGGGCGCCGGGTCCGCCGGTCCCGGGAGAATCGGGCGATGGCCGGGCGGACCGCGTTCGGCCGGGAGATGATCGCCGGGCAGTGGGCGGCGGCCGAGTTCGCCGCGCTGGCCCGGCTCTGGGAGATCGGCGCCCGGTACGGCACGATCTCCGTCCCCTACCCAGTGCAGCTGCGCGGCACGGAGCTGATGCTGGAGTTCCTCGGGGACCCGGCCGAGGGGCTGGCCGCGCCCCGGCTGGCCCAGCTGCGGCCGGAGGCCGGTGAGCTGCGCGACCTGTGGGACCAGATGGTGGACGCCCTGGTGGTGCTCGCCCGCGCCGGCCTCGCGCACGGCGACCTGTCGCCGTACAACCTGCTGGTGCACGCGGGGCGCCTGGTGCTGATCGACCTGCCGCAGGTGGTCGACGTGGTGGCCAACCCGCAGGGGCCGGAGTTCCTGGCCCGCGACGTCCGGGTGGTGGCGACCTGGTTCGCGGCCCGGGGGCTGCCGGCGGGGGAGGCCGACCCGGCGGCGCTGACCGCGCTGCTGCTGCGGGAGGCGGGGATCCGCTGACCGGGTGCCCCGGGGCGGCCGACGCCCGGCCGCCCCGGGGCCCGGGTCACTGCAGGTAGCGCTCGACCTCGGGCTTGGGGCGCATCCCCTGGGCGTCCGGGTCGCCGTGGGTCTGCCGGGCGGCCCGCCGCCGGCGCAGCAGGTCCCAGCACTGGTCGAGGGACTCCTCCAGCTCGCGCAGCCGGTTGCGGGCGTCGTCGTCGGTGCCCGACTCGTTGGCCTGCGCGTCGGCGCGCAGCCGGTGCTCCTCGTCGACCAGCTCGGAGATCCGGTTCAGGATGGTCTTGTCGTCCATGCCCTGAGCCTGGCACAGGCCGTGCGGGCGCGCCCGGATTCCACCGCCGGCCGCCCCCCGCCGCGCCGCCCGCTGCGGTAGGTTCCCCAGCCATGCTCCCTACCGTCCGGGCCGCCGGGCCGCGCGACGCGACGCCGGTGGCCGGCCTGCTCCGCGCCGCCGAGCCCCACCTGGTCGTCACGCCTGCGTTGCTCGCCTGGCAGGCGACCGGCAAGCCGGCGGAGCGCTTCGGGATGCTGGTCGCCGAGACGGGCGACGGGATCGCCGGCGTCGCCCGGACGGGACTGCTGCACGAGAGCGCCGAGCCCGGGCTCGGCTTCGTCAACCTGGTCGTGCGCCCCGAGCGGCGGGGGCGGGGCGTCGGGTCGGCGCTGCTCGCCGCCGCCGAGGAGCGGCTCGCCGGGCTCGGCGTGCGTCGGGCGTACGCGCGGGTGGCCGACGGGCCCGCGGCTCTCTCCTTCGCCGAGGGACGCGGCTACCGGCCCGGCCGACGCAACCTGATCCTGCGCCTGGACCTGGCGGCGACGTTGCCGGCGCCGCCCGCGCCGCCGCCCGGGGTGCGGCTGACCACGGCCGCCGAGCTGCCCGATCCGCGCCCGCTCTACGAGGCGGACCTGGCCGCCGCCGCCGACGAGCCGGGCGACGTGGGGATGGACGCGATCAGCTATGCCGACTGGCGGGCCGCGTACTGGGACCGGCCGGACCTCGACCGGGGTCTGACCACGGTGGCCGTGGCGGACGGGGTGGTGGTGGCGTTCAGCGTCGCGCTGACCGACGGCGGCGCCCGCTATCTGTCGGGGATGACGGGCACCCGCGCCGAGTGGCGGGGCCGGGGCCTGGCCCGGCTGGTCAAGCACGTGTCGCTGCGGTCGGCCCGGTCGGCCGGCTACCGACGGGCGTACACCGTCAACGACGCCGGCAACGACGCCATGCGCGCGGTGAACGAGTGGTTCGGCTACCGCCCGGTGGCCGCCGAGTGGCGTTACCTGCGCTCGCTCCAGGAGTGACACCCGACACGAATTCCTTCATGGATCAGCATTCCCATGAGCAAAATTCTCGTACGGCTCTGGCGGGTCCGAACGGGTGATGGCATGCTCTCCGAATCGTGACGTAAGGCAGCCGTCCGGAGGACGGTCTGTCACCGCGAAGCGTGACTGTGAGGGGTGCCATGGCTGACCGGAGTTCCGACGGGCCGCACGGGCGGGCGGCGCGGAGCGTGCCACTGTGGAGGATGCTGCCGGGCCTCCTGCGTGACCCGTTGCGCGAACTCGTCGCGCTGGCGGACGCCGCGGAGGGCGAGGTCATCCGGCTCAACGTCGGGACCATCCGCCCGTACCTGGTGACCGAGCCGGCCCACGTGCAGCACATCCTGCGGGACAACGCGGCCAACTACACCCGCGGCGGGCGGAGCATGCTCTGGCGGCCGGTGCGGCGGTTCACCGGGGAGGGCATCATGTCCGAAGGCCCCGAGTGGCAGGCCAGTCGCGCGCGGATGCAGCCGCACTTCACGGCCAAGCGCATCGACTCCCTCGTGGACACCATGAGCCGCGCGGTCAGCGAGGCGGTGGACGGGTTTGAGGAGCCGGCCCGCACCGGCCGGTGGCTGGACATCGGCGCGGAGCTAGGGCGGGTCATCTGCCGGGCGATCAGCAGTGTCTTCTTCGCCGACCGGGTCAGCCTCGCCGACCAGCTGCGGATCGTCGCCGCCCAGGACACCATCGTGACCGCGCTGCGGCTGCGGCTGCTCCTGCCCTTCGTGCCCGACGCCGTGCCGGTGCCGGGAGACCGCGCCCTGCGCCGCGCTACCGGTGTCGTCGACGACATCATGCTGCCGCTGGTGCGGGCCGAGCTCGCCCACCCGCGGGACAGCGACGACCTGCTCGCCGCCCTGACCCGCGCACGGGACGCCGACGGCCGCCCGCTCGACGAACGGCGGGTCCGCGACGACGTGGTGGCCTCGTTCGCCACCGCGACCGAGACCACCTACGCCGTGCTGACCTGGCTGTGGCCGATCCTGGACGCCCACCCCGCGATCGCCGAACGGCTCTACGCGGAGCTGGACGAGGTGGTGGGCACCGACCGGGTGATCAGCCGGGAGCAGTTGGTCGCCCTCACGTACACCCGGTCGGTCGTGGACGAGCTGCTGCGGATGTATCCCGCGGGCTGGCTGCTGCCGCGCGCGGCGTTGGCGGACGACGTCATCGGCGGCACCCGCATCCCCGCCGGCAGCATCGTCGTCGTCAGCTCCTACATCACCCAGCGGCTGGCCCGGTACTGGGACCGCCCGGACACCTTCGACCCCGACCGGTTCCGCGCCGACCAGCCGCGCCGCAGCCACCGGTACGCGTACTTCCCGTTCGGCGGTGGCCCGCACCAGTGCCTCGGCAATCACCTGTTCAACCTGGAGGCTCCGCTCGTGGTGGCCACGATCCTCAGCCGCTACCGCTTCCGGCTGCGCGAGCCCGGGATGCCGCCCAAGCAGCTGGCGGCGGCCCTGCGCCCGGGCAGGCCGGTGGTCATGGCGCTGACCCCGGTTCGCGAGCAGAGGCCGGCATGATCCCGGCGCTGACGACCGCGCAGGACGGCACCGGGACCGGACCGGAGCCGGCAGGCGGCGGGCGGGACGAGCTGCGCGACGCGCGGGAACAGGGGCGGATCTGCGGCGTGGCCGTCCGCGGGCAACGCGACCTCCGGGCGTCGGCCGCCGCGCACCCCGAGCTGTTCCCCGCCGAGCCGTTCGACGCCATGCTGTTCGCCAACATCTCGCTGGCCATCGCGTTCGGTGCCCCGTGGTGCACGCCGCAGCAGCTGCGGGTCGCCAACCGGACCGTGCTGTGGGGCTTCGCCCTCGACTGGCTGATCGACCACCGGGCACAGTCCCAGGAGGAGGTCGACCGGCTCGTCGACCGCTGCGTCTCGGTGGCCGCCGGCGAGCCGCCCGCCGCCGACGACCACCTCGGTGCCTACCTGGCCGCGCTCCAGGACGAACTCGCGACGGCCCCGGCCTTCGCCGCACACCGTTCACTGTGGCGGAACAGCCTGGGCGCGACGGTGGGGGCGATGGCCCGGGAGTGGGCATGGAGGGCGGCCTGGCGCTCCGGCGACCGGGCGGCCCTGCCGAGCCTCGACGCGTACCTCGCCAACGCCGACAACCTCGCCTGCACGATCGTCAACGTCGCGCACTGGATCCACACCGGGGACGAGGCCACGCTCGCCCGGCTCGACGACCTGGTCGCGGTCAGCGACGAGGTGCAGCGCGCCCTGCGCCTCGCCAACGACCTCGGCACGTACGAGCGGGACCTGCGCTGGGGCGACCTGAACGCCCTCCTGCTGGTCGACGACCGCGCCGAGGTGGAGCAGCGGCTCGCCGCCCTGGTGGACGACTGCCGGCGGATGCTCGTCCCGCTCCGGTCGGACTGCCCGCGGGAGGCGGACTACCTGGCCCGGCAGATCGGCTTCAGCAGTGGCTTCTACCAGCTGGCCGACTTCTGGGGGATGTCGTGACGGCGGCCCCGGTCGCCGTGGCGGAGGTCGGCGGGCCGGGGCTCGCCACCGCCGGGCGGGCGCTCGTGGCGGCGATGGCCGCCAGCCCCGCCGGCACGGTTTCGCCCTCGGTGTACGAGACGGCGCGGCTGGTCAGCGACGCGCCCTGGTTGCCCGGGCACGCCGGGCGCCTGCGCTACCTGGTGACCGCGCAGCGGCCCGACGGTGCGTGGGGGGCGCCCGGCGCGTACGGGCTGGTGCCGACCCTCAGCGCGGTGGAGGCACTGCTGAGGTGGGTGTCCGGCGCCGGGCGGGGCGAGCCGACGCACCTGCCTGTGTCCGTGGTGGACCGCGGCGTCGGGGCGCTGCGGCGGCTGCTGGCCGCCGACGAGCCGGTGCCGGACATGCCGGGCGTGGACCTGATCGTGCCCGCCCTGCTCGACCGGATCGACGCGCTGCTGCGCCCGGCCGGCGGCACCGAGCCGTCGCGGTGGGCGCACGCAATACCGCTGCCGATGCCGCACGGCATGACGCGGCACCGGTCCGAGGCGGTCGGCCGGCTGCTCGCCGCCGGCCGGCCCGTGCCGGAGAAGCTCTTGCACGCCTTCGAGGTGCTGGACGAGCGGACGCGGGTGAACCTGCCCGTCCGGCCGCTCCTGGGCGCCGTGGGCGCCTCGCCCGCCGCCACCGCCGCCTGGCTGGGCGACCCCTCCCGCCCAGGGGTGGACCGGGCGGCGCTGGGCTACCTGACGAACGCCGTCGGGCCGGGGGGCGGCCCCGTCCCGTGCACGACACCCATCGCCGTGTTCGAGCGGGCGTGGGTGCTCAGCAGCCTCGCCCGGGTCGGCGCGGCCCCGGACGTCCCCCGCCGGATGATCGCCGACCTGGCCGCCGTGGTCGGCCCGGACGGCGCGGCGACCTCGCCGGGGCTCCCGACGGACGCCGACACCACCGCCGCCACCCTCTTCGCGCTGGCCCGCCTCGGCCGTCCGGTCGCCCCCGACAGCCTGCTGGCGTACGACACCGGAGCGCACTTCTGCACCTGGCGGGGCGAGGACGGCGCGTCGGTCACCACGAACGCGCACGTGCTGGAGGCGCTGGGCTGGCACGCCCGCCACGAACCGGGGCGACCGCACGCCGACGTGGCGCGCCGGGTGGCCGGCTGGCTGATCGACGGCCAGCTCCCCGACGGCCGGTGGACGGACCGCTGGCACGCCTCGCCGTACTACGCCACCTCGGCGGTCGCCGCCGCCCTGTCCGAGTACGCGCCCGAGGCCGCCGCTGCGGCGCTCGACCGGGCGGTCGACTGGGTGCGGGACACCCAGCGGGCCGACGGCTCGTGGGGGCTGTGGGACGGCACCCCGGAAGAGACCGCCTACGCCGTGCAGGTGCTGCTCGGCAACGGACGGCCGCCGCGGCCGGGTGTCGGCGCCGCCGTGCGGCGTGCGCTGGCCTTCCTCGACGACCACGACGACGTCACCGGGCACGCCGCTCCACTGTGGCACGACAAGGATCTCTACCATCCGATGCTGATCGTGCGGGCCGCCGTGCTGGCGGCGCGGTACCTGGCGCGGCTGAACGGCCACATGGGACACTGACCGCCGCAGCGGGCCGCGGCCCGCTGCGCAGCGTCATGATCAGCACCGCTTGAGCGATCGTCGTGACACTGCTACCGTGCGCCGGGTCGGTCGAAGCGACACGCGCTTCCGCCGATCGGATGAATCAGGCTCCCCGCCAGGGATGGTTTCGCATGGGTTCCCGCAGCTCGAATCTGCGCCGGAAAGTCGTGGCTATGTTGGCCTCGCTCGTTGCGCTGTGGGCTTTCGCCGCGTGGGTGACGCTGCGGGAGGGCGTCAACCTCATCTGGGTGCAGGCGCTCGACAGCCGGGTCGCCCAGCCGAGTGAGCCGCTCGTGCTGGAGCTGCAGGCGGAGCGCCGGGCCTCCGCGGCGTACCTGGGCGGGGCGGGCGAGCCCGAGCGGGCCCAGCTCGAGGCGCAGTGGCAGCGGACCCAGGCCGTCGCCGACGACTTCCGGGAGTCCGTCCGCGGCTGGCGGGTCGACCTGGCGGCGAGCGACGACACCAAGCAACAGATCGACACGGTCGTCGCCGGGCTGGACCGGCTGGGCAGCGTGCGCGAGTCGATTCGCACCCGCCAGGTGGACCGGGCCGCCGCCGTCGAGGCGTACACCGGGCTCATCGACTCGACGCTGCAGGTGTACGGGTCGCTGGGCAACCTGGACGACGAGCAGTTCGCGCGGGAAACCGTGGCACTGATCCAGCTCGTCCGGGTCCGGGAACTCATGTCCCAGGAGGACGCGCTGGTCACCGGGGCGCTCGCCGCGGGCCGGATGACTCCGGAGGAGTCCGCCGCCTTCGCCCGCACCGTCGGTGCACAGCGCTTCCTCGACAGCCAGACCCGCGACGACCTGGCCGACGCCGACCGGGCACGGTACGAGGCGCTGCTCGGCGGCGAGACGTACACGTCGTTCCGCGCCCTGGAGGACCGGATGGTCCTCGCGGGACGGACGTCCGGCCCGCCGACCGTCACGGCCGCCCAGTGGCGCGCGGCGGCGGACGTCGTGGCCGAGGAGCAGCAGCGGTTCATCATCGAGGCCGGCGACGCGCTCGTGGACCGGTCCACGCCGATCGCCGCCGGCGTCATCATCCGGCTGGTGCTGGCCGCCGGTCTGGGCCTGCTCGCCGTCATCGCCTCCATTGCCATGTCGGTCACCACCGCCCGGGCCCTGGTGCGGCAGTTGGAGCGGCTGCGCGACGCGGCGTTCGGGCTCGCCAACGAGCGGCTGCCCGGCGTGGTCGAGCGGCTCGGCCACGGCGAGGAGGTCGACGTCGCCAAGGAGGCGCCCCCGCTGGAGTTCGGCGACGACGAGATCGGCCAGGTGGGCAAGGCGTTCAACGCCGTGCAGGAGACCGCCATCCGCACCGCCGTCGAGCAGGCCGAGCTGCGCCGCAACGTCCGGGACGTCTTCCTCAGCCTGGCCCGGCGCACCCAGGCGCTGGTGCACCGCCAGCTCACCCTGCTCGACGCGATGGAACGCCGCGAGCACGACGCCGAGGAGCTGGAGGACCTGTTCCGGGTCGACCACCTGGCCACCCGGATGCGGCGCAACGCCGAGAACCTGATCGTGCTCTCCGGCTCCACCCCGGGCCGGGCGTGGCGGCGCAACGTGCCGATGGTCGACGTGGTCCGGGGCGCGGTCGCCGAGGTCGAGGACTACACCCGGGTCAACGTGCTGCCCCTGGGCCCGGTCTCGCTGACCGGGCGGGCGGTCGGTGACGTCATCCACCTGCTCGCCGAGCTGATCGAGAACGGGCTGTCGTTCTCCCCGCCGCACACCACCGTCGAGGTGCGTGGGCAGATGGTGGCCAACGGCTTCGCCATCGAGATCGAGGACCGCGGCCTGGGCATGAGCGAGGAGGACCTGGCCGCCGCGAACCACCGGATCGTCGACCAGTCCGAGCTGAACCTGGCCAACGCCTCCCGCCTGGGGCTCTACGTGGTGAGCCGGCTGACCGAGCGGCACGGCGTGCGGGTGCAGCTCAAGGAGTCGGCGTACGGCGGCACCACCGCGGTCGTGCTGATCCCGGCCGAGCTGGTCACCGCCGACGACGCGGACCCGAGCACCTCCGGCGGCTTCCCGGCCGGGGTGCCGGCCACCACGCCGGTGCCGGGCGCGTCCACTCCCGCCACCGAGCAGCCCACCACGGTGGCGCTGGCCGAGCCGCCGGCCGCGCCGAGGCCGCGGTCGGCCCCGGAGTCCGAGGCCCCTGCCGGGGACTCCGACGGGGGGGCCCTGCCCACCCGGTCGCGCGGTCGGAGCCTGTCGACCACCCCGACGGAGGAGCGGCTCCCCACCCGGGCGCGCGGCGCGTCGATGCAGCCGGCCCTGGACGGCCCGACCTTCCCGACCGGCCTGCCGGTGACCGCCGCCCGGCCGGCCGTGGCCGCCCCGCAGCCGTCCGCGCCGGCGCAGGCCGCCACCCCTGACGAGACCGTCCCGGCGGCCGGAGCGGCGGAGTCGGGCGTCGGGAGCACGGCGGCCGCCGGCCCCGCACGGGTGCCCTGCCCCGAGCAGGTGCGCACCGGGTCCGGGCTCCCGGTCCGGGTCCGGCAGGCCAGCCTCGCGCCGGAACTGCGCGACGAGCCCGCCGCCGGGAACGACGACGAGGACACGGTACGCCCGCCGGAGCAGGTGCGCCGGATGATGAGCTCCTACCAGAGCGGCACCCGGCGTGGCCGTACGGACGCCGCCCGGCTGCTCGGCGGGGCCGGCGGCGGCCGGCCCGAGACAGGCGAGGGAGCCGGGGCCGGCGAGGGACCCGACGTCGGCGATCAGCAGGCGACCTGACCGGCACCGCCCGCACTGCGGGGTGACCCCGCGGCGTGGCGGTCAGCCCAGACGAGTACGGCGACAACAGCCGGGGGAGAAGAGGACGACGAGTGGCGCAGAAGACGGCTTCGAGTGCCGACCTGACGTGGTTGCTGGATGATCTGGTCGGCCGGGTGAAGCAGGCCGACCACGCGGTCGCGCTCTCGACGGACGGCCTGTTGATGGCCGCCTCGCGAGGGCTCAGCCGGGACGACGGAGAGCACCTGGCCGCGATGGCGGCCGGCATCCAGAGCCTGGCCCGGGGCGCGGGCAAGCGCTTCGGTGGCGGGCAGGTGCAGCAGACCATCATCGAGATGCAGTCGTCGTTCCTGTTCGTCACGGCGGCCGGGCGCAACGCCTGCCTGGCTGTCCTCGCCAGCGAGGACGCCGACGTCGGCCTGATCGCCTACGAGATGGCGATGCTGGTCACCCGCGTCGGCAAGTACGTCGCGTCGCCGTCGCGGACCGAGCAGCCGGCCGACGAGAAGTAACCGCGATGACGGTGCAGGGGGAGTCCGCCGAGCACCAGTGGGTCGACGACCACGCCGGCCCGGTGGTGCGCCCCTACGCGGTGACCCGTGGCCGGGCCCGGCCGGTCACCGGCACGTTCGACCTGATCTCGCTGGTGACGGCGACCCGCGCGGACGTGACTCCGGAGGTCGGACTGGGTCCGGAGCACCTGGCGATCGTCGGGCTCTGCCAGCGGATCCAGTCCGTCGCCGAGATCGCCGCCCACATGGACCTGCCGGTGGGCACCATCCGGGTCCTGCTCGGCGACCTGGTGGCCCGCAGCCTGGTGCAGGTACGCGAGCCGCGCACCACGGCCGGCCTTCCCGACAACAGCGTTTTCGAGGCGGTAATCAATGGACTACGGGCACTCTGAGCGGCCGGCGGGAGCGCCGCCACTGCCCACCGCGATCAAGATCCTCGTCGCGGGTGGCTTCGGCGTGGGCAAGACCACCATGGTCGGCGCGGTCAGCGAGACACGCCCCCTGCGCACCGAGGAGGTGCTGACCGAGAGCGGGGTCGGCATCGACGACCTCTCCGGGGTGGAGGGCAAGAAGACCACCACGGTGGCGATGGACTTCGGTCGCATCACCATCAGCGACGACCTGGTGCTGTACCTCTTCGGCACCCCCGGGCAGGACCGCTTCTGGTTCGTCTGGGACGAGCTGGCGCTCGGCGCGATCGGCGCGGTGGTGCTGGCGGACACCCGACGGCTGGCGGACTGCTTCCCCTCCATCGACTACTTCGAGGGGCGCGGCACGCCGTTCGTGGTGGCGGTGAACTGCTTCGAGGGCGCCCGGCAGTACCAGCTCGACGAGGTGCAGTCGGCGCTGAACCTCGACCCCGGGGTGCCGGTGCTGCTCTGCGACGCCCGGCAGCGGGAGTCGAGCAAGGAGGTGCTCATCACGCTGCTGGAGCACGCCATGAAGACCCGGGACGCTCGCCGCCGGGCCGGGTGACCCCACCGCGGGGCCGGCGCGCGGGCAGGTGAGCCGCGACGCCGCCTCGCCCGGAGAGCGCCGAGCCGGTACGCGACAGGGCCCCTCCCGCGAGCGCGGGAGGGGCCCTGTTCGATGGTGCGTCAGCTGGCGATCATGCGGCGCAGCACGTACTGCAGGATGCCGCCGTGCCGGTAGTAGTCCGCCTCACCCGGCGTGTCGATCCGGACGACCGCGTCGAACTCGACGCCGGTGTCGGTGCTGACCTTGACCGTGCGCGGGGTCTCCCCGTCGTTCAGCGCGGTCACCCCGGTGATGGTGAACGTCTCCGTGCCGGTGAGGCCCAGCGACTCGGCGGTCTCGCCGGCCGGGAACTGCAGCGGGAGCACGCCCATGCCGATCAGGTTGGAGCGGTGGATCCGCTCGTACGACTCGGCGATGACCGCCTTGACGCCGAGCAGCATGGTGCCCTTGGCCGCCCAGTCCCGCGACGAGCCGGAGCCGTACTCCTTGCCGGCCAGGACGACCAGCGGGACGCCCGCCTCCTGGTAGGCCACCGAGGCGTCGTAGATCGAGGTCTGCTCGCCGGTCAGGTGGTTGACCGTGAAGCCGCCCTCGACACCCGGGACCAGCTGGTTGCGCAGCCGGATGTTGGCGAAGGTGCCCCGGATCATGACCTCGTGGTTGCCCCGGCGGGAGCCGTACGAGTTGAACTCGTGCCGCGGCACGCCGTGCTCGGCGAGGTACTTCCCGGCGGGGGAGTCGGCCTTGATGGAACCGGCCGGGGAGATGTGGTCGGTCGTCACCGAGTCGCCCAGCTTGGCCAGCACGCGAGCCGGACCGATGTCGGAGACAGGCGCCGGCAGGCGCCCCATGCCCTCGAAGTACGGGGGCTTGCGGACGTAGGTCGAGTCGCCGGCCCAGGCGAAGGTGTCGCCGGTCGGGGTGGGCAGCGACTGCCAGCGCTCGTCGCCGGCGAAGACGTCCGCGTACGCCGCGCTGAAGCCGGTGGCGCCGATCGCCGAGGCGATGACGTCCTGGATCTCGGCGGTGTTCGGCCAGATGTCGCGCAGGAACACCGGGTTGCCCTGGCTGTCCTCGCCGATCGGCTCGTTGGCCAGGTCGATGTCCATCGTGCCGGCCAGCGCGTACGCGACCACCAGCGGCGGGGACGCCAGGTAGTTCATCTTGACGTCCGGGTTGATCCGGCCCTCGAAGTTCCGGTTGCCCGACAGCACCGAGACGACGGCCAGGTCGGCGTCGTTGACGGCGGCGGAGATCTCCTCCGGCAGCGGGCCGGAGTTGCCGATGCAGGTGGTGCAGCCGTAGCCGACCAGGTGGAAGCCGAGCTTCTCCAGGTAGGGCGTGAGGCCGGCCCGCTCGTAGTAGTCCATGACGACCTTGGAGCCGGGCGCCAGGGTGGTCTTCACCCACGGCTTGCGGGTCAGGCCCTTCTCCACCGCGTTGCGGGCCAGCAGCGCCGCCCCGATCATGACCTGCGGGTTGGAGGTGTTGGTGCAGGAGGTGATCGCGGCGATCACCACGGCGCCGTGGTCCAGCTCGAACTCGGTGCCGTCGTCGCCGGTGACCCGGATCGGGTTGCTGGCCCGCCCGCCGGCGCCGACCGCCGCGGTCTCCAGGTCGCGCGGGGCGTCGGCCGGGTCGCTGACGCCGTTGGCGGGGGAGTCGCTGGCCGGGAAGGATTCGGCGCTGGCCTCGTCGGCGTGGCCCACGACCCCGAACGGCTTCTCCTGCTGCGGCACGCCAGCGGCGCGGCCCCGGTCGCCACCGGTCTCGTCGGCGGCCACGTAGTCGGTCAGCGCCGAGCGGAACAGCGTCTTGGCGCTGCCCAGCGGCACCCGGTCCTGCGGGCGCTTCGGACCGGCCAGGGACGGCTCGATGGTGCTCAGGTCCAGCTCCAGGCGCTCCGAGTACTCCGGCTCGGCGTCCGGGTCGTGCCAGAGGCCCTGCTCCTTGGCGTACGCCTCGACCAGCGCGACCTGCTGCGGGTCGCGGCCGGTCAGCTCCAGGTAGCGGACGGTCTCGCCGTCGATCGGGAAGATCGCCACGGTGGAGCCGTACTCCGGGGACATGTTGCCGATGGTGGCCCGGTTGGCCAGCGGCACGGCGCTCACGCCCGGGCCGTAGAACTCGACGAACTTGCCGACCACGCCGTGCTTGCGCAGCATCTCGGTGATGGTGAGCACCAGGTCGGTGGCGGTGGTGCCGGCCGGCATCTCGCCGGAGAGCTTGAAGCCCACCACGCGCGGGATCAGCATGCTGACCGGCTGGCCGAGCATGGCGGCCTCGGCCTCGATGCCGCCGACGCCCCAGCCGAGCACGCCCAGGCCGTTGACCATCGTGGTGTGCGAGTCGGTGCCGACCACGGTGTCCGGGTACGCCTGGCCGTTGCGCTCCATGATCGTACGGGCCAGGTACTCGATGTTGACCTGGTGCACGATGCCGGTGCCCGGCGGGACGACCTTGAACTCGTTGAACGCGGTCTGGCCCCAGCGCAGGAACTGGTAGCGCTCCTTGTTGCGCTCGTACTCGAGCTCGACGTTGCGCTGGAAGGCGTCCTCGCGGCCGAACAGGTCGGCGATGACCGAGTGGTCGATGACCAGCTCGGCCGGGGCGAGCGGGTTGACCTTGGTGGCGTCGCCGCCGAGGTCGCGGACGGCCTCGCGCATGGTGGCCAGGTCGACCACGCAGGGCACGCCGGTGAAGTCCTGCATGAGCACCCGGGCCGGGGTGAACTGGATCTCCACGCTCGGGTCGGCGGTGGGGTCCCAGCCGCCGAGCTGCCGGATGTGGTCGGCGGTGATGTTCGCGCCGTCCTCGGTCCGGAGCAGGTTCTCCAACAGGATCTTCAGGCTGTAGGGGAGCCGATCGTGGCCCTCCACCTTGCTGATCTTGAAAATCTCGTAGCTCGCGTCTCCGACGCGTAGCTGGGTCTTCGCACCGAAGGTGTCGAGGCTCGCCACGTCGTACTCCTTCACACCAGCGACCGTGAGTAGTCCTGAGCAGTCTGTCGCACCGGCCGGGGTGTCGCCGTGGTTAGGGGACACTTACCGCCGATTCTCGTCGTCAACAAAACCGTACGTCCGTCTTGCTAACTGCGCAACCTCGTGCCATCGTTCGGGACGAGGAGGTACCACCATGATCCATCACCTCCAGCTCGCCTGCCCACGCGGCTCCGAGGACGCGTCCCGCGCCTGCTGACGACTGACAGCCCCCGGGACTGCCCGCTGCGGGCATGACGAGAGGGCCGGCCCCGTTCGGGGCCAGCCCTTGTCGTTGGTGGTGGGATCAGGCGGCGTAGCCGCGGGTGGCGATCCAGTCGGCGAGGGCCTCGGTGGTGATCCAGTAGGAGGCCTGGGCG